>JAUSGE010000015.1 GCA_030649205.1 bacterium | reverse complement strand
CAATCGGCCGGTCAAACTTTTAGACTACCGAACGCCAAACGAGGCGTTTGAACTGGAAATGAACAAATTAAATTCAAAATTATGAATCAAATATCTATAAATTTTATCCACAGGGTTGCACTTGCAAATTGAATGTGGCTTAGTCGTTTTTTGCAGTTTTATTTTGACTCTCCGTCTTCCCTTCCTCCACCGCTTCTTTTATCAGATTCATTACCAGCTTTATGCCTTTAGTCGCGTCGTCGTTGGCCGGAATAACATATTGAATTCCGTCCGGGTTCACGTTAGTGTCGCAAACCGCCGCCACGGGAATTTTTTTCTTTTTCGCTTCGGTAAAAGCGGTTTTTTCTTTTCTAATATCCCAGATAAAAATAGCGTCAGGCGCCTTGGTTAAACCAACCAGGCCGCCGACGTTAGTTTCCAGCTTAACAATCTCTCGGTCAAAATCAAGCCTTTCTTTTTTGGTATATTTATCCAGCTTGCCACTGTCTCTTTTTTCCACCAAATCTTTGTATTTTCTGACCAAATTTCTGATGACCGCAAAATTGGTCAACAGCCCGCCCAGCCATCTCTCGCTGACGTAAGGCATGCCGATTTCCTCGGCAATCTTTTTCAGCGTGCTTTTAACTTGCGTTTTAGTGCCAACCAGCAAAATGGTTTTACCCTCGCTCGCTAATTTTTTTAAATACTCCAAGGCTTCACCCAGCATTTTTTCGGTCTTTCTTAAATCAATGATGTGCACGCCCTTGCGCGACCCAAAAATAAAAGGCTCCATTTTCGGGTGCCATTTTGAAGTGCGATGCCCAAAGTGCATGCCGGCTTTAAGCATCTCTTCCACGGTCGGAATTTTCATAATTGTTTTTCCTTTTATCTCAAATTCTACCCGGCTTCAGCCGGCTATTATTTTGAGTCCTCTACTTCCAATTTACCAAACTTTTTAACACCGGCTAAAGCCAGGCAGAATAGTCTGACAAGGAAAATTTAAGGAAGTATGAGAGATTTAATAAATTAATACTTATCAGATTATAATAATATTACAGTTCTGTCAACCCCTCTTGTCAGATTTTATTATTTATGTTATCCTTGAACAATATGAAAAAAGATATTCATCCAAAATATTACAAAGAAGCCAAAGTGGTCTGCGCCTGCGGCAATACTTTTACCGCCGGTTCAACTTTACCCGAGCTTAAGGTGGAAATTTGCTCGGCCTGCCACCCTTTTTACACCGGCAAGCAAAAATTGCTTGATTCGGCGCGGCGCGTGGAAAAATTCAGAGCCAAAGTTGAAGCCAAGTCCAAAACCGCGCCTAAAAGCAAGCGAGCCAAACTGGCGGCTAAAACCGTGGCTAAAGCGGCTAAAAAAACCGAGAAAAAGTAACAACGATAGACGGTTATTCTTTTTGTTGCGCTATAATTTATTTATGGCATAATATAAAGAGTAGCCGTTTTTATTTATGTATTCCGACACCAAACAAAAATTCAGCGAACTGGAAAACCGGCTTTCCGATCCGGCCGTTATTTCCGATCAAAAAAAGCTAAGGGAAATTTCCAAACAGCACAGCGAGCTCAAATACGCGATTGAGCTGATTTTGGAACTGGAGAAAAAACAGAAACAGCTGGAACAAGGCGAAGAAATGATTGCCAGCGAGGCAGACGAAGAGCTGGTAAAAATCGCTAAAGATGAAATCGCCAAATTAAAGCAGCAAACCGGGGAGCTGAAAAATAAAATTGAAATTGAACTGCACCCGGCCGACCCCCATGACAAAAAAAATATCATCATGGAAATACGCGCCGGCACGGGCGGCGATGAATCCGCCTTGTTCGCGGCTGAATTGTTTAGAGCTTACGCGCGTTACGCGGAAAAACTAGGCTGGAAGCTGGAAATCTTATACGCCAGCCGCATCGGCATCGGCGGTTTTAAAGAAATAATTTTTTCAGTCAGCGGCCAGAACGTTCACCCCGCTGGCATCTCCGGCGGGGTTTATGGCAGTTTAAAATTTGAAGCCGGCACCCACCGCGTGCAGAGAGTGCCGGCGACCGAAAAGGCCGGCCGGGTGCATACCAGCGCCATCACGGTCGCGGTCATGCCCGAAGCCGAAGAGATTGATTTGGAAATTAAGCCCCAAGATATCAGAATTGATACCTACTGCTCATCCGGGCCGGGCGGACAAAGCGTCAATACCACTTATTCGGCCATTCGCCTCACCCACCTGCCCAGCGGCCTGGTGGTTACCTGCCAGGACGAAAAATCCCAGCACCAAAATAAGGAAAAAGCCATGCAAATCTTGCGCTCGCGCCTTTTGCAGAAGACAGAAGACGAAAAGCGCGCGCGCGAATCGGCGCAAAGAAAACAGCAGATCGGCTCGGGCGATCGCAGCGAAAAAATCAGAACCTACAATTTTCCCCAGGACCGCGTCACCGACCATCGCGCCAAGCAAAACTGGCACGGAATTTCCAGAATTATGGATGGGGATATTGGGGAGATTATTGAAACGCTGAAAAAACTCTCTATGTCATTGCGAGGAGCGCCAGCGACGAAGCAATCTCACGAACAATAAATTAATGACTATCCAACAACTGCTCAAACTTACTATACCAAAACTCACAGCCCAAAAAATTGACAATCCTCATCTAGAAGCCGAGCTTCTGCTATCTCATGTTTTAAAAAAACCGCGAGAATTTTTACTGGCGCACGGAGAAAAAAAAATTAGCGCCTGGCAAACCGCCAGCCTTGAATCTCTCATTGCCCGGCGCCTTAAGGGCGAGCCCATTGCTTACCTTGCCGGCCATAAAGAATTCTATGGGCTTGATTTTATTGTTAACAAAGATGTCTTAATCCCCCGCCCTGAAACCGAGCTTATAGTGGAAGAAGCGCTGAAGCCCATAGCCCGTAGCCCACAACCTGTAACTCTGCTGGACATTGGCACTGGTTCAGGCTGCGTTATTATTACGCTGGCAAAACTAATAACTAATTGCAAATTTCTGGCCGCTGACATTTCGGCCAAAGCCTTAACTGTCGCCAAACAAAATGCTAAACATCATGGCGTTGCCAAAAATATAAAATTTTTAAAAGGAGACTTATTGTCTCCCGTTATTTATAATTCTAAATTCTCGATTCTTACTTCTAACTTAATTATCTTGGCCAATCTGCCCTATGGCTGGTCAGCCTGGAAAAATAACACTTCCGCGGATACAGTCGGCCTTAGATTTGAACCAAAAATCGCGCTTTACGCTGGTAAAAACGGCCTTGAGCTTTATGAAAAATTATTTAAACAAATTAAAACATTGCGCGGCGACATCACCGCGCTCTGTGAGATTGATCCGCGGCAAACCGGCAAGATGAGACAGCTTGCCAAGCAATATTTGCCTCAAGCCAAACTCCAAATAAAAAAAGACCTCTGCGGCCTTAATAGATTGGTTATAATAGACACTCGGTGTCCCCTTGGACACCGAGTGTCTTATGCTAGTTAATCAAAGACCTGGACCGTATAGCCATTAGGCGACGATTCAACCCAGTTAAACTCCGGACACTGGCCTTTGCCATTATCGTTATTCGGCAATTCAAAACTTACCGCCTGCAAAATGTAAAAAGAATTTTTGCAGCCATACTCGCCGGCTGAATATTTCTGGTAGCGGTAATGGTATGACGCGTTATTGATCGGATCTGCCGCTAGCCTGTCTATTAAGCCAGCCGCTTTTACCATATTCAAAAAACCCGAGCCGCCGCCGTTATAGGCGATGCTTAAATCCCAGCCCTGCCAGTCATTGATTGAATCGGGGTATGCGCCATACTTATCATGGTATAAATCAAGAGCTTTAACTAAAACATTTATATCGGCCCGCCTTTTAATATCGCTAATCTTTGCTTTGATGGTGCTAAAACCGGAGAAAAACAAGACAACCAGACAGCCGGCAAAAACCATGGCCACCAGCTTTTGCATCCGATGCGGCGCGACATTGCTAATTTCCAGCATAATTAATTATTGAGTGGCAACATTAATTCCGGCGCTGCCGGCTTTTGAGCTGGATTCCAAATAATAGCTGACCGAGTAATGGCTCCGGTCGCCGGAAAAATAAAAATAGCAAAAATTTTTTGAAGGGCTTACGGCCACGCCGTTAGTAACACTGCCGGGCGCAACAGCCCACAAAGGATCCGTGGGCACTACCAGCAATGATTGTCTAGCCTTGAGCTCCGCGCCGACGCCGCTGGCCGCGTTTAAGCACTCGCCGCTTGACGCCGGATAACCGGTGGCAGAATCGTTTAAATACATGGCCAACGCCCGCTTAATAGTCGCGATATTACCGACCCTGACGGTATCCCGGGCATTCATTCGAACGATATTAAAAATCACTACCGAAGCCACGGTTAAAAAACCGATAATTGATATCACCACCAAAAGTTCTATTAAAGTAAAGCCTTCGTTTATTTGTTTGCGCATATTTTTTAATTTTAAATACTAGGCCCTCCTATTATACCATAAAAACAAAAAAAATAAAAAACAGCCCCTGGCGCCTTATTGGAGCTGTTTTTATTTTTATGTTATTTTTTCGCTTCTTCAGCTTTATCCCGTCCGGCTTCATTGGCGGGCTCGGCCGCGGCTTCCGCTCCGGCCGCGGGAGCGGCTTCCGCCGGCTTAACCTCTTCAGCTTCAACTTTTGTTTCAACGACGCCGACCACGGCTTCATTGGTAGCGCTGGCCAGCTCAATGCCGGCAGGCAAAACTAAATCTTGCAATCTTATAAATTGATCAAAACTTTCCAAGCGGGAAATATCAACATCAATACGGCTGACCAAATCACCCGGCAAACAGCTGACTTCGGCTTTATCCATATTTTTCACCAAAGTTCCGCCCAACTCCTTAACGGCCTTGGATTCACCGATGAAATTCAAAGGAATATCAGCGGTAATCTTCTTGTTCATGTCCACCTGATAAAAATCAACGTGGATAATATTATTGGTTAGGCCGTCGCGCTGGACATCTTTAATAATCACTTTGGCCGCTTTATCTCCGCCGATAGATAAGTCAATCAGATTGAACTCTCCGGCTATGGCAAAAGTTTTGGCAAAATCATGCTTTTTTACTTTGATGCTTTTATTGTCAGCGCCCGAACCGTAGACCACGGCCGGAATAAAACCATCCCTTAAAATTCTTTTGGCTTTGCCGCTTGTTTCGGTTCGCGGTTGAACCTCTAATTTTACTTGTGTCATATTTGTTTAATCGAGTTAAAATTTAATGGCCGTAGGGCTTTGCCCGCTATTAAATTTTAGCTCGATACGTTATATTTTTTGAAAATATTAAAAACTTTTTCTGAAAAAGTTTTTAAAGGTTATTTAATAGTTAATTTTAGATCTAATAATGATGCTTTCCATCACCCCAACCAGCATTAAGCTGGAGATCAGGCCGCTGCCGCCATAGCTTAAAAAAGGCAGAGAAATACCCACCACCGGTAAAATTCCCAGATTCATTCCAATATTAATAAACATTTCAATAAAAATCAAGCTTACCGCGCCTAGAATGAAAAATACGCCGAAATCGTTATTCACTCTTTTTAGGTGATAAAGAGCGCGATAAAAAAATATAGCAAAGAAAAACAAAATAAGCAAGACCCCGGAAAAACCCAGTTCCTCCGCCACCACGGCGAAAATAAAATCGGTCTGCGCTTCAGGCAAAAACTTTAATTGCGATTGCGAGCCGAAACCCAAGCCGCGGCCGGCCAAGCGGCCGGCGCCGACCGCGATAATCGCCTGTGAAACATTATAGCCCTGATCCAAAGGATTAAAAGACGGATTTAAAAAAGTAATAATTCTCTGCTTCTGGTAATCTTGGAAAATAAAATACCAAGAACCGGTAAAAACAATGGCCAGCGCCAAAAATATTATTAAAAAATACTTTTTTTCAAACCCGGCCAAGGCGACCATGGCCAGCCAAAGAAAAAATAACAAGCAAGCCGAGCCGAAGTCCGGCTGAACCAACACTAGAATAATTAGAATCAAAACGCCGCTGAAAGAAATGGCCAGATGCTTTAGCTCTTTAGCCTTAAGCGAGGCTCCGGAAAAATATTTCGCCAGAAATAAAACTAAAACAAATTTTATGAATTCAACCGGCTGAAGGTTATATCCGGCCAAATTAAACCAGCCCTTGGTTCCCCTGATCGTTTGGCCGAATACCAGCACTCCGGCCAATAGTAAAACCGCGAGGATATAAAAATATTTGCTATAGCTTCTTAAACTATGGTAATCAAAACCGGCCAATAAAAAAAGCGAAATTGCGCCGGCGATGATAAAAATAATCTGCTTTTTAAAATTAAGCAGATCAACCTGGGAGCGGCCCAGGGCCACGCTGTAAATTTCCGCCAAACCAAAACAAACCAAAAGTATTACCGCGGTGAATAAAATCCAGTCAAAATTTTTTAAATATATTATTAGTTTATTCATCTTACTTCTCTTGCCCTACTCCTCCTTCATAAGGTATATAAATATCATCTTCCATTATATTGATTTCCGGAATTATTTCAACCCGATCCGCTGTCCCGAGATTGCCCGGCCAATTCAGCGCCACCGGCGCTTCTTGGCCGGACATAAAATTATCCAAAACATAATGATTAACGCCAACCAAGCCGCCGCCGCCAACCAGTAAGATGGTAAAGCCTGCTTGCCAAAAATTATAAGCTGTCCGGTTAATTGCCTTAAAGCTCAATTGGTTTAAATTTAATTTACCGGCCAGATCGCCGGCGCCAGCCGGAATGAATTTTACGTCAGCGGTCTCTATATCCAGGTGTTTTTTGTAATAATCCCGCCAATCCGGAATTTGTTTGGCGCTCAAGCGGCGCCAGCTCAAATTTTCCATAACCAGCCTGGCGTCAGCCGGCTCGCCGGTAAAATCTCTGGCCAGGGCCAGGAGATATTTATCTTCCAGCGGCAAAATATAGCCAGGCCGCTGCTCGGTCCGGCCGGCCGCAGACGCAAAATAATAATCAAATTTCGCCCACCAGCGCGGATTGTCGTTTTTTATTGGGGCGGCAAGATCGTACTTATTATTGGCAAATCTGATAATTTCCACCGGGCTTAATGTCAATGGCCTGGCGCTGGCCGCCAATACATTGTCATGGCTTACACTGTCGGCTTGCGCCAACTGCCTGGCCAAAGTTTGATCTTCGGACATGCCGCGCGCCAGATAATAAGCAAAACCATAGATAGTATAAGACCAAGAAACCGCGCCGATTAAAATCAGCGCCCCGTATAAAGCCCATTTTAATTTTTGCCGATGCTCAACATACCACAAACCAGCCTCCAGTTCCCTGGTGCTAATGCCTTCCGGCCCCACGTAATTTTCCACTTTTTTTTCAATCTCTTTTTCTTGCATAAATCTTCTCTATTCTGCCCGGCTATTATTTCTACCCGGCTTCAGCCGGCGTTATTTATTATTTTTATTTTACCATAAAACTCTCTTTATTGACAAATTCATAAAAATGTCATTAAATATAGAAAACAAAAAAAATAAACTCTAAAACTCAAACAGGAGGTAAAAACCGTGAAACAGAGATTGGCAATCGTTGGCTTTGGCGGACAAGGAAAATTGTTCTTTAACGCGGCGAATCGGCTTCTTGCGGATAGTCTTGAGGTAGTAGCTATCTGCGATACCGATCCAAGGGCTTACACTGAAATGCCGGGTAATGAGTCGTGGCGAACTTTGTCCCCTAAGGAAATTGACGAAGGAGATGCGGCGCAAACCAGAAGCTATCAGGACTATAGGGAACTGCTCCGGGTGGAGAAGCCCGATATTGTGGTCGTCTCTACCTGGACTAAAGATCACGCGGATGTGGTAGAAGCGGCCGCAATAAGTGGCGTGAAAAAAATCCTGTGTGAGATGCCAATAGCGTCCTCATTAAGAGACGCCAGGAGAATTATTGACATCTGCCTGGAATATCGCATTCTGTTGACGGTCAACCATTCCCGCCGCTGGCTGCCTGATCACCAGGAAATCAGACGGCTGATCAGGGAGGAAAAAGTCATCGGCGATCTGCGCCACATCTGGATTTCCTGCGGCGGGGCCAGGTTGAGCGACCTGGGCACGCACTGGATTGACTGGGCGCTCTGGGTTGTCGGCGAACGGGTTGTAAAAGTTTTTGGCAAGCTGGATGAGGTTGCCGGAAAAAATCCGCGCGGCGAACTATTTACCGATTTCCCGGGAGAAATTTTCATGATCTTTAAAAGCGGGGCAACGGCTTTTATTCATCAAGGCCAGGGCGTGGCCTTACCACCCCGTTATGAAATCGTCGGAACCAGAGGCAGAATTTTAGGCGAGCAACTGCCCGTAAAGTGGCGAGTTGAAATCAGGCTGGAAAAAAATCCTGATTCGGTCAGGGGTTATTACGGAGAAATGATAGAAATACCATTTCAATGTAACCCCAAAATAGACGTTGAGGCTCTCGCGGCCGCTCCTCTGCGCGAGCTCATTGAAGGCAAAACTTCGTGCGATGGAGAAGATGGCTATCACACCCTGGAGGTACTGATAGCCGCTCACTTTACTGAAAATTCCTTAACCCAGCTACCGCTAAATAGCAGTGCCATACACCAATATCACCTGCAGAGCGCGTAAGCAGGCGGTAGAAAGACAATTTTTTTCAAATTCATGAAGAGGGTAACACTCGCGGTTACCCTCTATTTTATTTTAAAAAATTCGCTTGCCATTCATCCTGCTTTTTGCTAAAATTATAGTATAAAAATAAACCTAAAATCGGGTTTTATTTTTATGTATAAAATGGCTAATTTTAAAATAAATTTCACAATAATATGGCAGACAAAAAAATAAGTAAAAAATCAGCCGGCTCGGATTACGGCGCCGAGTCCATCACCGTACTGGAAGGGCTGGAACCGGTCAGAAAAAGGCCGGGCATGTATATCGGTTCCACGGCCGCGGCCGGCCTGCATCATTTAATTTGGGAAGTGGTTGATAACGGCATTGACGAGGCCATGGCCGGCTTTGCCACGGAAATCAGCGTAACGCTTTTAGACAACGGCCTGGTGGAAGTCATCGATAACGGCCGCGGCATTCCGGTCGGGATTCATAAACAGGCTAAAATTTCGGCCTTGGAATTAGTGCTGACTAAACTGCACGCCGGCGGAAAATTCGGCGACGGCGGCGGCTATAAAGTTTCCGGCGGCTTGCACGGCGTGGGCGTTTCGGTAGTTAACGCTTTAAGCGAATATTTAAAAGCCGAAGTGCACCGCGAAGGCAAAATCTGGATGCAAGAATATAAGCGCGGTATTCCGATAAAAAAAGTCAAACCAGTGGGCAATTCCAAAAAAACCTGCACTATAATAACTTTTAAGCCGGACGCGGCAATTTTTGAAACTTTGGAATTCAACTGGGGCGCGATTTTAGACCGCTTAAGGCAGCAGGCTTATTTAACCAAGGGCATTACCATCAAGGTGGCCGACCGCCGAAAAAATCACAGCCGGAAAAATTACAAATTTTATTTTGAAGGCGGCATCAAAGCCTATGTTAAATCATTAAACCGCTCGGCGCAGGTCAAAAATGAAACTATCTTTTATGTTGACAAAGAAATCAATGACTCGCGCGTGGAAGTGGCTTTACAGTATAACGACGGCTATAATGAAACTGTTTTGGCGTTCGCCAACAATATCATCAACCCCGAAGGCGGCACGCACGTGGCCGGCTTTAGGACGGCGCTCACCAGAACCCTGAACAGCTACGCGCGAGCGCAAAATTTTATCAAGGAAAAAGACGAGAATCTGACCGGCGAAGATGTGCGCGAAGGTTTAACCGTTATAATCAGCGTTAAACTGACCAACCCGCAATTTGAAGGCCAGACCAAGGGCAAATTGGGAAATTCCGACATCAAGACTTACGTAGAGCAAACTTTTGGCGACAGCTTCGCCTCTTTCCTTCAAGAAAATCCGCGCCAAGCCGAAGCTATCGTGGCCAAGTGCCTGTTGTCAGCCCAGGCCAGAATCGCGGCCCGAACCGCGCGCGCTTCCATCTTGCGCAAGGGCGCGCTGGAAGGCATGACTTTGCCGGGTAAATTAGCCGATTGCTCGTCCCGCAAGCCGGAAGAAAGCGAATTGTACATCGTAGAGGGCGACAGCGCCGGAGGCTGTTGGTGTGGAAATACAAAAGTTGCTTTAATTGATGGTAGAGAAATTTCCTTTAAACAACTAGTTAAAGAACATAAACAGGGGAAGAAAAATTTTTGTTACACAATCTGTGACAACGGTCATATCGGAGTTGCTCCAATAATTAATCCGCGAATGACAAAACGGGATGCTGAAGTTATTGAAATTATTTTAGACAACAACGAGAAACTGATATGCACGCCTGATCATAAATTTAGATTAATTGATGGAAACTATATTCCAGCGGCTCAATTAACTCCCCATTACAGTCTTGCCCCGTTATACCGAAAAATATCTAAAAAAGAAGGCCAGAGAACTTTAGATGGTTATGAAATGATTTTTGATCCTAAGGCCAAAAAATGGAACTATACTCATGTATTATCCGATATATACAACCTGGCAAATGGTGTTTATACGGCTTCTGCCGGAAAGCATCGGCATCATATTGATTTTAATAAGCGCAATAATAATCCAACTAACATCAGTCGCCTTCCTTATGGCCAGCACATGATTATTCATTACAAGCATTTAGAGCATACGCTTCATCGCCCCGATGCGATAAAAAAAAGTATTGAGACAAAACAGACAGACGAATTTAGACGCAAAGCCAGCATGAAAAGTCTAGAAAAAAGAGAATTGTTTAGTCAAAACGCGAAGAAGCAATGGCAGGACGAAACCTACAAAAAATTCATGACGCAAAAATTTTTAGAATTTTATAATAGCAACGCTGATTACCGGCAAAAAAATAACAAACTATTAAATGAAGTTCAAAAAAAGTATTGGGGTAATCCGGCAAACAAGCAAGCGCAAGCTGAAAGAGTTAGACAATACTTTAAAAAAAATCCTGAAGCCAAAAAACTCCTTAAAAATCTGGCGGAAAAAGAATGGCAAGATGCCGCTTTGCGCGAATGGCGAAGTGAAGAGACAAAAAAACAATGGACGGACGAATTCAGAAAAAAAAGGAAAATTGCTTATAATAAAACCTATTTGAATAAAGCGTTAAATACTTTGCGCCAGATTTATGAAAACCGCGGACAGGTTAATTTGCCGGCCTACGAGGATTTTAGGCGCGAAACAAATGATAAAAGCCTGCTAAAAACAAATACAATTCTGGCGAGATTCTTCCATGGCGACAATAAAAGGCTGATTGAAGCGGTGGAAAACTACAACCATAAAATCAAAAAAATTGTGAAACTCAAAGAAAGAATGGATGTTTATGACTTAGAAGTGCCGGGAACCCACAATTTCGCGCTGGCCAGCGGAGTCTTCGTGCATAACAGCGCCAAGCAGGGCCGCGACCGGAAATTCCAGGCCATTCTGCCTTTGCGCGGCAAAATTTTAAACGTGGAGCGGGCGCGGCTGGATAAAATGCTGGCCAATAATGAAATTAAAAATTTAGTCATCGCCCTAGGCGCCAATATTGACGAGCAGTTTGACCTGGGCAAACTGCGCTACCACCGGATTATTATTATGACTGATGCCGACGTTGACGGCGCGCACATCCGCACTCTCCTGCTCACTTTATTTTACCGGCATTTCAACGCCCTGGTAACTAACGGCAATTTATATATCGCCCAGCCTCCGCTCTATCAAATTAAAAAAGGCGCGGCCGTTAAATACGCTTACTCGGATGAAGAAAAAGTTAAAATCATTAAAGAGTTCGGCGGCGGCCAAGCCGAAGTAATTGAAACCGAGGCCAGCGACGAAGAGTTGGCCGAAGAAAATCAAACTGAAGAAGAAATTAAAGTAACTAAGGCTAAGGCCGCCATTAGAATAAACATCCAGCGCTATAAAGGTTTGGGCGAAATGAATCCGGTACAGCTTTGGGATACCACCATGAATCCGCAAACCAGAATCATGAGGCAGGTTAATGTTGATGACGCGGCGCTAGCCAATGAAACTTTTGAAATGCTCATGGGCGGCGACGTGGCCCCGCGCAAGCATTTTATCCAGACGCACGCCAAAAAAGTTACCAATTTAGATATCTGATTATTCTACCCGGCTTCAGCCGGAGTTAACTTTTAACTGTTCATTTCATCAACAACAAAAAGGAGGAAGCCCATGAAAATTTTAGTCATCGGTAGCGGCGGACGAGAGCACACTTTAGTTTGGAAAATCGGCAAGAGCTCGTTGGTTAAACAAATTTTTTGCGCCCCGGGCAATGCGGGTACGAACAGGCTGCCCAAGTGCGAGAATGTCAACATCAAACCCACGGAACTAGACAAGCTCTTGGCCTTTGCCCTGTTTAAAGAGATTGATCTGACCGTGGTCGGGCCGGAAGATCCCCTAGTCATGGGCATTGTTGATTTGTTCACGGCGAACGGCTTGGCCATCGTCGGACCAAGCCAGAGGGCGGCCGAGCTGGAAGGCAGTAAGATTTTTTCCAAGGAATTTATGTTAAGGCATAATATTCCTACGGCGGAATATTTAGGCGACTTTGACAGCTGTTTAAGAGCCCTTGCCTTTGTTGACGGCGTAAAATTTCCCATCGTGGCTAAAGCCGATGGGTTGGCGGCTGGCAAAGGCGTAAAGGTTTGCCACACCATAACCGAAGCCAGGGAATTTATAGACGAGGCGATGGCGGGAAGAAAATTCGGTATGGCCGGTGCAAAAATATTGTTTGAAGAGTTTTTGGATGGCGAAGAAGCCTCCCTCTTATATTTCTCTGACGGAGAAAATATTCTGCCCATGGCCTCGTCCCAGGATCACAAGCCGGTCAATGACAACGATGAAGGTCTGAACACCGGTGGTATGGGCGCTTATTCGCCCGCGCCGGTAGTAACTCCGAAAATAGCCGAGCAGGTTATGCGGGACATAACAGTCCCGACGATTAGAGGCATGGCACAGGAGGGCCGGCCTTACCGTGGCATACTCTACGTCGGAGTGATGATTAAAGACGGGCAAGCCAAAGTTCTGGAATTCAACGCCCGCTTTGGCGACCCGGAAACCCAGGTGATACTGCCGCGCCTGAAAAATGATATTGTGCCGGTCCTTATGCGAGTTGCCACGGGTACTTTGAAAGGGCTAACCCTGGATTGGGATCCTCGTCCAGCCGTCTGCGTGGTCATGACATCCGGCGGCTACCCCGGCCCCTATACCAAAGGGCATGTCATCACCGGCCTAGAGCAAGCTGAACAAATGGGCGATGTAATCATCACCCATGCCGGCACAGCTTTAAAAGATGGAAAAATCGTAACCAATGGCGGCAGAGTATTGGGGGTCACGGCCATGGATCGCGACATGCTCATGACCATCTTGGCCGCCTACAACGCGGTTGAGCTTATTAATTGGGAAGGGGCTCATTACCGCCAGGACATCGGGCGAAAGGCCTTAAAATATTTAAAAATATAGAAATTAAACTTACTGCCATTACGGCAGGGGCCAAAATCCCCTGCCGCTTTTATTTTTTATTATTTTAGCTAATTTGACACTTGAAAATATTTATCCGTACCGTTCCAGCCCGCGCTCGCCCCTTGCAAGACGCCACTGCCGCTGCCGGCTGTTGGTTGGGACAGGCCAGTCAGGGTTACCGGCTCGCCGTCATTTTCCAGGTTGGCGTACAGCGCGCATTTTCTTCCGTCGTCGGAAATAATATAGCGATAATTAGCCGCCGCATCACTGCCGGTCTTGGGGTCTTTGGGCGCCCGTGAGATGAAAGAAGCGTATTGCGGATACTTAATTTTAAACTCATCCAGCAGAACTTTCAAATCATACTCGCCCGCTCCGGCGTTAGGCATAAAGCACGAGCCGGCTTGAAGAAATTTACCCGCTTGCGCCAAATCAGCCTTGCGCTTAGTGTCCCTGGCTTTTCTCGTTACCGGCAGAAGCGCCACTACGGCCAGACTGGCTAAAACAGCGACAATGGCGATCACTGCTAAAATTTCCACCAAGCTAAATCCTGATTGTTCCGAAAAATTTTCTTGCTGCATGCGATTGTATTATTGGCTTTATTATACCTTAAAAAACTATTAAATTACAATATTGCTGGACATATTTCTCTAAATGTGCTATAAATATTGGTTAGTCCAAAATTGGGCTTTCTCCGCTCCTGCGGATAAAAACGGCCTTTTACAACTCGCAGTATTTACCGTTTTTTTCAATTAACCTTTCACATTTAAGGAGAAGTTAATGTTTAATTTACTGAAGCGCGGAATGACTTTTGTTTTTGCACTTTTCTGTTTTTTTGGACTCGTCTTTACAGCAATCTCATGCAGTAACGGCCCTCAGCCGCAAAATCCGTCAGTTGTCCAAGTTCAACCGGCGCCAGCCGCCGCACCGGAGACTAAACCGTCTCTGGAAAATAGTATAAAAAATTTAAAACCTGGATTTGTGATTTTCTCCAGTCCCATGGAATTTGACGTTTATAACATAACGTCAAATAAAAAGCTGATGACTGCGGAAAAAATTCCGTCAGAGGCCGGACCTGTTGTGTACATTTTTGAAGCCAGCATTAATCTTTTTAGCAGAGCTCAATACGCGTTCAAAGACATTGATGAGTGCTGGTACAAAATTGACCCGGAAAAAATTAGCGATTCGCCGTCGCATTATAGAATCCAGGAGCAAGGTTTTGAGCGGATCTGCGGAGACTGGTGGGCGACAACTAACATAACCGCCGAGAATGGCATCTTCCCTTCAGAGGTGACTGAATTATTTAAAGGCGATACTATTAAGGCGCTGATTGAGTCTCCTTTCTGGATAGACTACGACGCGCCACCGGATCATTTAAGAACGAACGGGGATTGGGAATTGGTTAGAGTAGCGAATGGTAAAATCATGGCCAGATACGCTAACCCCTTGCCCAGTTCCGCTCTGCTCAAAGAATCGGACAAGGGCATAAATGAGTTCACGACTAAAATAAACAAGCTGGTGAACACTATCGTCGCCACTCGAAAAGCCGGGTTAATTACTCCCGACAGCGCAACGCTGTACACGGCCTTCGTAAATACCATTATCCAGTATCGCGACCTAGCCGAGTGGGTTGATGAAGCACCGGGAGACGGGGTAACGAACCTACTGGAGCTGGCCAAACCGCTGGCTAAATTGGTTGCCGAAATGGTAGACACCGGCCTGCTGAGTCGTTATCTATTATCTTTGGACTGGAAAAAAGACATCACGATTGTGGACCCTCGCTGGTATGACAACTGGAGCAGAGTTGTCAGCATTAACGGCGACAAGCGAAGTCCATTTTTTGCAAATCTCAGTTTTAGAGATGTGCAAGTCCGCCTTTTTTGGCAAAGGCGCGGCCAGGTGGTGTTTGAAACGGTTAGACAGACCGTCAAAGATGAATTGGCAAAAAAATAAATTTTAACAACAATCTAACAGGGGAAGGTCTCGGCCTTCTCCTGATTTTTTTATTTTATTTTCATTATGCCGAATTTTGTTGCAAAAACTGCCATTTATGTTATGATTATACCATGATTAACAAGGACATCGTCAATAGCAAACTTAGCAATATTATCGGCTACATTAAAGAACTGAAGCCTCTTTTAAACTATGAATAATATCAAGCCGCCAATCAAAGAACTGAAAAAAATAGCTAAAGAATACCGGCTTAACTATCTGGTTTTATTTGGTTCGCGGGCGGACCAAACGGCCAGGCCGGACAGCGATTACGACATCGCCTACAGCTCTAAAATTGACGTAGATTACGGCGAGGAAATATTTTTAACGGAAAAACTGGCCACAACCCTAAAGATAAAAAAAATAGATCTGGTCAATATGAGCCATGCCGGGCCCCTGCTAATGAAAGAAGTGGCCGACAAGGGAATTTTAATTACCGAATTTACGCCGCAAAGCTTTGATAAATTTCAAATTTACGCCTTCATGCGATATATTGAAGCCAAACCCCTGTTTAAAATGCGGGCGGAATACGTTAAGAATGCTTAAATAAAGTTTTACTTCTTGCTTCTTACTTTCTCCTTCACTTCTTGCATAAATTCCTGTTTGCCGATTTCCCGAGTCGTTTTTTCTCCCCTGTCCCGCACGGCTAATTTGTCAGACGACATCTCCCGATCGCCGATCACCAGCATGTACGGCACTTTCTCGGCCACGGCTTTTCTAATTTTATTGCCCACGGTTTCATCGCTGTCATCAACTTCCACTCTAATATCATTTTGTTTAAACTCATCTGCCAGTTCCTGGCTAAATTCCGCGTGCGCCTCGGCCACGGAAACAATTTTTACCTGAACCGGCGACAGCCAGACCGGAAACGCGCCGGCGTAATGCTCAATTAAAATTCCTAGAAACCGTTCCGGTGAACCGACGATTGCCCGGTGAACCATGACTGGTGTTTTTTGTTTGCCAGACTCGTCAATATAAGTCAAATTAAACCTTTGGGGCATGATAAAATCAAGCTGAATCGTGGAGATTTGCCATTCGCGGCCCAATGAATCCTTGGAAATCAAATCCATTTTCGGGCCGTAAATCGCGGCCTCGCCAACCGCCCGGTAATAATCAATTTTATTGTCAACTAAAATATCTTCAAGTAGTTTCTGGGATTTTTCCCAAATAGAAACTTCGCCCAAATATTTTTCCGGCTGTTCGGGATCCCAAAGCGACAGCCTGACTTTGTAATTCATGCCATAGACTTTCATGGCCTTATTAATCGCGGACAGAACTGATAAAAATTCATCTTTAATCTGGTCTTCGCGGCAAAAACTATGGCCATCGTCCTGGCAAAAACATCGAAGGCGCGTCAGCCCGGATAATTCACCGGGTTTTTCGTCGCGATAAAGATTAGCGAAGTCCGCGATCCTTACCGGCAAATCCCGATAGCTTCTCATTTGAGAAGCGTAAATCTGGGTGTGCTGGGGGCAGTTCATAGGCTTAAGAAAATATTCTTCTTCAGTGTAATTGGACACCACCCGAAACATATCTTCTTTATATTTTTCATAATGGCCCGACACTTTAAACAGTTCAGCTTTATTCATATTGGGCGTATGCACTTCCTGGTAGCCGATGGCTTTTTGAAGTTCATTGGAAAAATTAACTATTTCCCGCCTGATTATCGCGCCTTTAAAAGTATAGAGCGGCAGCCCCGGACCTACCAAATCGGAGAAAACAAACAACCCTAACTCTTTACCTAACTTACGATGATCGCGCTTCTCCGCTTCTGCCATCATCTTTAAATATTCATCCAGCTCTTGCTTGGTGGCAAAAGCCAGGCCATAGATGCGAGTCAGCATTTTATTTTTCTCGCTCCCCCGCCAGTAAGCGCCGGCGATTTTTGTCAATTTAAACGCCTGGGGATTGATTTCTTTGGTGGAAGCAACATGCGGTCCGGCGCAGAGATTATCAAACCGGCCGGATTTATAGAAACTGACTTTTTTCTCGCCGGCCGCTTTTAGGTCGTCAATAAAGCCGGTCTTATACGGGTCATGCTTGTAGAACTTGTAAGCCTCGTCATAGTCCACGTCATGCTGAACAAACTCAAGGTTCTCTTTTAAAATCTCTTTCATCCGTTTTTCCAGCTTGGGTAAAATTTCCGGCGTGATCGTTTCCGGAAAATCATAATCCTGATAAAAGCCGTTCTCAATCGCCGGCCCCGCGCCCAGTCCGACCTTGGGATACAGCTCTTCCACCGCCATGCTCATGATATGGGACAGTGAATGGCGGATAGCCTCTAATTTTTGGTTGTTTTCTTGGGACATATTATTATTTCTCTTTTTTCTGCCTGGCTTTAGCCAGAGTTAATTATTTTTTCTGCCTGGCTTTAGCCAGAGTTAATTTTACGTATTAATTGCTAACGCCGGCTAAAGCCGGGTAGAAAATACTTATTAATTTAAAACCCCGTCTCAATGCATCAAAAAAAATTAATGCACTGGGACGGGGTCATTTTTCCCGCGGTTCCACCCAGCTTCAGCTTAGCTGCTCTTAATTAGTTTAGGCTTAGTCCCGAAAGGATGCCGTATTCACGGCACCGCGCCTGGTAAGCGCGGCAATCGCCTTATGTAATATTATTATATTTTAAACCTTTAAAAGTGTCAACATCATTTTAACTTTTTATTTAAAATTAGCAAAAATTACCGCTTTACCTTGACTTTTTGCTAATTTTATGATTAGATGAAAAGTTAGCGCTCTTTAAAAACTTAAACATTCGTCATTCCTGCGAAAGCAGGAATCCAGAAATTCATGAAAGCGAGGTGATAGATTATGTCCATGATTCCCATGGACCAGATGACCGGCAGGCGGTTCTCCATAATTATTGCTGTCTGTTTAGGTATTATTGTATTGGCAGTAATAATTGCAAAAATTTTTAGTTAAACCATAAAATTTTTTAAAGGAGGTGAAAAGGGATGAACACAATAAGAACCATTGTTGGAGTATTAGTCGTACTAACGGCGGTAGCTGCAGTGTCATTTTTACTTGGTATAAAGTATGAGGCGAATCAGCCGAAAACCCTAGAGGAAATAGATGTTATTATCCAGAAAAGCATCGCCCACGAAGAAAAGCAAGTGGCGCAGTTGGAAAAAACCTTGCGCAATAAAACTGACTTTGGCAAACGGGCCAAAGAAATATTGCGCAAACATCTGGAACCGTAAACCGAACCTAAAGAAGAGGATATGTAGGATGAAAAAAGTTATTTTGATTGGGGTTGGAGTTATTATTCTGGTTATCTTTTTGTTGCGGCTCATGCCCAGCCCCCCGCCAGACGAGCCATATCAACCAAAGGCGGGTGAAGTGATAAGCCAAAGCGACAACACTCGTGGTGTTGCCGCGAAACCAGTTGAAACGCCAAAGCCCACGCCGCGGCCGGAACCGGGTCCCACCGAGGTAGTACAATCTCAACAACCGCAAAAGGAGGTGAACCCCTCAGAAAAACCTCAACGGCAGTTTGATATGTCGCGGCTAGCGCAAGTGCGCAACCGCGAAGAATTTTTGGCCTTGATGAAAAAGTCAGGCGCCAAATACTTTGACAGTAGCAAGGGTGATATGAATATCACCCTAAACCTAAAACCAAAAGGAGAGTAGCGATGAAAAAATCCCTGATTTCAGTTTTTGCAGTAGCCTTTTTTGTTTCTTTGTTTATTTCTTCCTTGGCCATCGCGGGCGGAGGCGCGGGTGCGGCAACCAGCACGCCCTCATCGTCTGCCACAGTCGTGAGCGGAGGCGGAGGTGGCGGCGGAGGAGGCGGTGGAGTTCCTATACCTCCAACGACCGGACCCAGACTTTCCCAACTTTTGATGGAGAAACTCTTGGCCGAGTCAACTTCCGTGTCAATCGCGCTGTTTGGACCTGACGCTTATTGGACCGAGGCCTGGATAAATGATGATCAAGCAAAAATCATTATTGATACCGGGCTGGTAAAACCAGGGCGCTATTATATCAACGCCTTTCTCCATAATAGCAACGGCGATTCCACACTTGATGGTTCGGGTGAAGCTTTATTACTAGGCAAAGACGTAATTGTTGACATCAAACTTTTGGTGCCTAACAATATAAAAATGAAAATATACTTTCCTAACCCGAACGCGGAACAGATCGTTAAAGTGCATACAGATGTTAGATATGGCTGGAGCGAATGGCCAAATGACGTAAAGCGAGACGACAACGGCTACTACATCGAAACATGGCTTGATGCAAGTGGCATTCAGACCCTGCTTATCGTAGGAAATAGTAAATATACTGTTGATCCTATTTCCTCCCTCAATGATTATGTAAATAAGGGGTATACGGTAGCTAGCGACATTGAGGGTATCTTTAGTAACGCAAAGATCAACATTTCCCTTGACGACAGCTATATTTATCCCTACGATTTTGGGGAAATGACCTTGGATGAAGCCGTTGAATCTCTGCCAACCGGAGCTACCATGACTTTGGTCATAGGTACGTATTCAGCCTTTACCGCAAAAACTGGGATCACGATCCAGGGCCCGAGAAGCATGGAAGTATCTTTTCGTCCGCCGCAAGATCAATCTACTATTAAGGTAGTAAAAAACCAGGAATCGAATGAACCGCTGGTGTTGAAAAATTTGTGGATTACTAGCTATGACGCTGGATATTCGGCCGTATACAAAGCTGATGACGGCGCAGTAGAACTGGATCATGTGATTATCTCCGCATCCAACGGTTCATCAGCGATAGGTGGAGACCCGAGAAATATAATAAAAATAAATCATAGCACGATCACCTGCTATGACAATAGTTCAGTCGCTACAAATTTCACTTCAACTAATGGCTGGGATTACCGATCAAAGATAACAAATTCCATCTTTATTGGTTTCAAGCAAGTCATTCAACCGGGCCTTGATTTTTCAGCGTCTAACAATCTATTGTGGAATAATCAGGATATCGGTTCCGCTATCTATTGGAATAATACGGTGAGCGAAGATCCTGTATTCCTTGAATACAATTTAATTCCGGACATTGAAAAATCGCCTGCGGTTGCGGCCGCCGACGATGGGTCGTATATAGGCGCAATGGTCCCGCAAAAAAATCAACGGGGCAATTAGAATTTAGCTAGCCCTTTCAACCCTCCCCGCCACCCGCGCGCGAATCAAAACAACGATTTGCCGCGGCTGACGGGGTATTTTTTTATTATGAGATTTTATTTAAAACAAACTCGCCAATACTTTCCGCGGCCGCCAGCGCTTCTTTAGCTTCTTTTTTTAAGCCATTCATGAGCCAAAATTTTTTTGTTATTTTTTGGCATAAACCAGTCGCCCAAAATTTAAAATATTTAGAATAAACTGATCGCCTAAATTTTTTCTTTTTTCCGTTTCTGCCGGAGTGAATACCAAAATGTCCATGGGCACTTGGCGGTCAATTAAGATACGCGACACTTCGCGCTGGCGGTCGCGCCTGGATTTAACGGTTTTCTTGATGATAAAAAAATCCAGGTCGCTGTCGACCGTTATTTTACCGCTGGCAAAAGAGCCGAAAATGTAAATCTTATCCGGCTGATACTGGCTTTTTATTTTAGCCACGGATTTTTTAACTTCTTTTTTGAATAATTCTTCACGGCTCATATAAGTGATTTTAATATAACAAAATATCAACTACTAGTCAAAACCAAAACGATTTGCCGCGGCTGACGGGAATTTTTTTATGGCAGGATTGATTCCTGGATTTTACGAGCAGACATTAATCCATTTACCATAATTAACTCCGGCTAAAGCCGGATAGAAAAGAATAAACAAAAAGGCTCCACAGGCCTGACGGCACTATGGAGCCAAACAGTGTTTGACCAGCTATCTTTTTATCACAATCTCAATCCGATCAGCCAGCTTGGGCGTCTTTTTTATAAATGAGGGGAAAAATTTTATTTCATAGCCGGCCACTTCGGGCAGCCTGTTGAGATAAACTTTCAGCTCTTCTTTGGTCAAGCCGGTTAAATTGTTTTTCTTAATTATGCTGGCGCTGTCTTTTAGCGTCAGCTGGGCCGCGGCTGTGACTTTAACCGTGGCCAGCGCTTGGCTTAAGTTGAAATTACCCAATTCATAGTTCAAATCGCTCTGGCTGAATTCAGCGATCTCTTTATCATCCGCCAGGCTTGACAACAGCCTGGCGTTAACCTGATTAAAAACATCGCCGCCTTTAAACGCCGCCATGGCCACCATAGTTTTCAGCTTAATGCTGAAAGTCTGCTTTTCTTCGCCGACTTTGCCGCTAACTTCTTGGCTGATTGAATTATTGTCCGCTTGGAAAAGCAGCTGGTCGTAATCCGGGTAGGCTTGGCTGATTTGCTTTTTAGCGCTGGCCGATAATTCTTGCTTTAAGGCGCTAACCGCGTTGTCAATGTCGCTTTGTCGGATAACATATTTTACTTTCTCGCTGTAGACCATGGGTTCCGCGCTTTGCGCGTAAATTTTATCCTGAATGCCGGCCCACAGGCCGGGCAGAGTAAATTTACCCGGCCCCACGGCCATTTCCGGCTTTACTTCATCGGCGTAGACTTCGGCTTCTACCTGGCCTCCGGCCGGAACATTAACCGTGTTTTTCAGCCTGAACAATTTATTATCCGCGCTTAACAGCCTGGTGGAAGCCACCAACGGCTGATTTTTTAAGTAGTTATTTATTATGGTAACCTGGCCGCTAACCTCTTGGCCTAAAATTTCCTTGCCGCCGGAGTTAAAAGTCCGCGATAATTCCATGGGAATTTGCTTAACTATGCCAAAAATCTGCCCCGAACCGAGCGCGGCCGCGGGAGTTTGATTAACTATGTCCACGGTTGAACTGTCGCTGATTTTTTCCTTGGCCGGTATAATCACAATGGTAACTTTGGAGAAATTAAAATATAACACTGCCGCCACCAAAATAACCGTCAAAGCCACAAAGCTAAAAGCTAATTTTCCGTAGATGCTTTTTGCCTGGCCCGGTTTAACGGTTAAACTTTCTTCAATTTTATAATCAGCTCTCGGCATCATCGGCGCGGCAGGCAAACTATCGCTCAATAGAAATGGCGGCTTGCCGGTTTTTCCGCCTTTGGCGGATCTTTTAATTACCCTCTTTTTGGATTTTTTTATTTTTACCGGCAAAGGCGTGGAAAAATTTTCTTCTGGCATAAGCTGATGATTAAAAAATTAAATATGCTTTTATTTTACCAACTTTCTAATTAATTGTCTAATAGCCGGCTTAATTCCTCTACCAGCGGCCGGCAATAATTGACTTTAAAGTCAGTTTCCACCAGGCTGGAGCCGGCCGGCGAGGCTAATTTAAAAAATACTTTTTTATCTCCGCTGTTTTTGATAAATATTTCTTTTAATTTGGCCAGCGCCGCCGGGATCGCGCCGGGATTCAGCGTAATAAACAGCTGATCATTTTTGAAGTTTAAATGCTTTGACCAGGCTGGCGCCGGCGCCGCGGCTGGCGCGGCCGGGTAACCGGCCTTCGCGGCGGCGGAATTATAAGCGTAAAATTTCTTCGGCCTATTATTATCATTAGCGGCTGAAGCGCGGAATTTTTTTACCGCTTCCATGGTGGTGCCGCCGGTTAATTCCATGACTTTATTGCACAACAATTTTAAATCTTGATCTTTATCCGACAGCTTGCCCAGACACAGTACTACTTTGCCCTCCTGCCAGATTAAATTATTTTCCTTTAAGAGGCTGGGGAAAACCAAAATTTCCATGTTGCCGGACAAGTCCTCAATCTTGACGAACAGCATGGCCTCGTTGGAGCGGGTGATGATTTTTTTTATCTTGGTGATAACGCCGCCGACCGCGACTTGGCTGTCGGACAGATGTCCGGCCAGCTCCGCGATGGCCGGCGCGGCCGGATTTAATAACTGCTTGAAAGCGGCAAAAGGATGATCGCTGATATACAAGCCCAACAGCTCTTTTTCCCAGGCCAATTTTTCCCGCGCTCCGGCCGGCGGCGCCGTTTCCAGCTTAAGCCGGCGGCTGAAATTCAAGCTGGGCGTATCCGTGAACAGGCTGATTTGGCCATTGCTTTTTGACTTGGCAACTTCGCGGTTGAACTGCAGAATATTTTCCATATTGGACAGTAACTGGCCGCGTTCGCCGAAATTATCCAAGCCGCCGCTCTTAGTCAGGCTGTCCAAAGATTTTTTGTTCAAATCCTTGTCGCAGACTCTTTCCAGCAAATCGGTCAGGTCCTTATACGGGCCGTTTTGTTTTCGCTCTTTAATGATCTCCTCGGCGATGTGATCGCCGATATTTTTTATGGCTTTAAGCCCGAAGCGAATGGTACTGGGCGCTTCGCCCGCGCCCACGGCCATATTTTTTTCCGTACCGGAGGTGACCACGGTGAAAGATTCAAACGACTGATTAATGTCCGGCGCCATCACTTGTATGCCCATGTGGCGGCACTCGTCAATTTCAATGGCGATGCGGTCGGTATTTTGCTGGTCGGCGGTTAACAGCGCGGCCATAAATTCCACCGGCCAATGCGCTTTTAAATAGGCCGTCTGGTAGCCGATTAATGCGTAGCAGGCGGCGTGCGACCGGTTAAAGCCGTAGCCGGCGAACGGCTCAATAAAGGAAAAAATCTGCTCCGCTTGCTGGCTGGCGATGCGGTTTTTAACGCAGCCGTCAATGAATTTTTCTTTCTGTTCGGACAAGAGTTTGGGGATTTTTTTGCCCATGGCCTTTCTTAAGACATCAGCCTCACCCATGCTAAAGCCGGCCAAATCGCGGGCGATCTGCATTACCTGCTCCTGATAGATCGCCACGCCATGGGTTTTTTCCAGAATCGGTTCCAGCTTGGCATGAAGATATTTAGGTTTTTTGCGGCCATGCTTGCCGTTAATATAATCAGGAATCCACTCCATGGGTCCGGGCCGGTATAATGCCACCATGGCGATAATGTCTTCAAATTCAGTGGGCTTTAGTTCGCGCAGATACCGCTTCATGCCGGATGATTCAAACTGGAACACGCCCGTGGTTTCTCCGGCCTGGAACAGCCGATAAGTAAGCTCGTCGTCCTGCGGAATTTTATCAATGTCAATAACCAGGCCCCGCGTATTTTTTATGATCTTAATCGCGCTCTCAATGATGGTTAAATTTTTAAGGCCCAAAAAATCCATTTTCAAAATGCCCAAATCTTCCACCGGATGCATGGAATACTGCGAGATGACCGAACGGTCCGACGAGGAGGCGTATTGCAAAGGCACGTTTTCCGTCAAAGCATTTTTGGTAATGATCACGGCGCAGGCATGGGTGCTTGCGTGGCGCGCCACGCCTTCCAGCCGCTTGGCGTAATCAATCACTTGCCGGGCGGCCTGATCGTTTTTGTACAGTTCTTTAAATTCGCTTACCTCGTCCAACGCCTGATTTATTTTGGAAAACATGGGAATCATCTTAGCCAGTTTGTCGCACAGCTCGTAAGGATAGCCCAGAACCCGGCCGACGTCGCGCACGGCCGCGCGCGCCGCCATGGTGCCGAAAGTAATTATTTGCGAGACATGGTCTTTACCGTACTTATTTTCCACGTAATTTAGAACCTCGTCGCGCCTGGTGTCGGCGAAATCCATGTCAATATCAGGCATGGAAATGCGATCCGGATTCAAAAACCGCTCAAACAGCAAATCATATTTCAGCGGATCAATATTGGTGATATTTAGCAGGTATGATACCAGCGAGCCGGCCGCCGAACCGCGTCCCGGCCCGACAATAATTTTATTTTGCTTGGCCCAGTTGACGAAATCAGCCACGATTAAAAAATAAGACGGCCAGCCCATTTTTTTTATAACCGACAGCTCATAGTCCATTCTTTCCCGAATCGCCGGCTCAACCTGACCATAGTCTTGGCCATAGCGCTCCAACAAGCCTTGGCGGCACCGTTCATCAATATAGCCGTCAATATCCTGGCCGGCCGGCACGGTAAAAAACGGCAGCTGGATTTTACCCAATTCAATTTCCAAGTTGCATTGGTCGGCGATTTTTTCCGTGTTGCTGATAGCTTCAGGCGTTTCTTTAAACGCCTCAATCATTTTTTTTACCGGCCGGAAAGAAAAATCCCCGCCCAGCATCATCAGGCGGTCGCGGTCTTCTTTTTTCTTTTTGGTCTGCAGGCAGAGCAATACGTCCTGCGGCTCATCGTCGTCCTTATTCAGGTAATGAACGTCGTTGGTGGCGACCAGCGGGATGTCCAGTTCGCGCGAAAACGCAATCATAGACTGATTGACTCTGGCTTGATTGGCCAAATCAGGGTGGTGCTGGATTTCCAGATAAAAATTTCCGGCGCCGAATAATTCTCTATATTCCAAAATTCTTTTTTTTGCCTTGTCGGATTTGCCCGCCAGGATCAGCCGCGGAATTTCTCCGGCCAGGCAGGCGGTCAAGGCGATCAGGCCGCCGGCGTGCCTGATTAAAACTTCCCAGTCAATTCTTGGTTTATAGTAAAAACCTTCCAGATGCGCGATGGTGGTCAGCTTGATTAAATTTTTATAGCCGGCTTCATTTTTAGCCAATAAAACCAAATGGTAATTTTTTTCCTCGCTTTTGCTGTTTTTATCCAGCCGCGACCCGGGCGCCAGGTACGCTTCCAGGCCGATGATGGGCTTCAGGCCGGCTTTTTTGCACTTCTGAAAAAATTCAATTACGCCATACATCACGCCATGGTCGGTCAACGCCAAACTGGTACAGCCCTCATCTTTGGCCTTGGCGATCAGCTCGTCAATTTTAGTCAAACCGTCAAGCAAGGAGTAATGGCTATGGACATGGAGATGAGTGAATTTCATAAAATTATAATATAACAAAAGACACTCGGTGTCCAATGGACACCGAGTGTCTGTAATATTTAATCATCTAATCAGCTCGCACCATTTATACGATCCCGGGCAGTTAAAAGTATTGATTTTAAACCCGGGCGGACAGCCCAATCCTGATGCCAGCTGATAATTATTGCTGGCCATGGACTCCACGGTCTTAAGGCAGCAATTATACGATTTTCCATCTTTTTTATCGCATTTGGCCAATAACCTTTTATAATAATCGCTAAAATTTTCTATTTGGTTTTTACTTCTGCCGGCCTGGCCTGATTTTATCAGCCAGTTCACTAATAAAACCGCGACCATAAAAAACGCGGCAAAAATCAAAATTATTTTTTTAAATTTTTTGCTCATTTATCTGTTCTGTCATTGCGAGGAGCCTGTAATCAGGCGACGCGGCAATCTCCGGTTCAGCGGCATGCGCGTGAATTTTTTCCAGAGATTGTCATGGCTACGCCAGATCTCGCGTAGCGATTGGCTTCGCTCCTTTCCCGCCTCGGCTTCGCCGTTAGGCGAGACGGGCAGTCGCTCGCAATGACAATCACTTTTTTATCTTCCCCGCCATCTCGTCCAGCTCTTCATCGCTGTAATAATAAATTATCACCTCGCCGCCCCGGCCTTTGCGCTTGATTTCAACTTTGGCGCCGAAAAACTGGCGGAAAGCGAACTCCTTGTCTTTATCCTGATAATTTATTTTGATTCTGGCCTTTTTGGTTCCGCCCATGACCCTGGTTTCTTTGGTGACATCTTCAACCGTTAGCCTGTTATGCAAAATTTTTCTAAACAAAGCCAGCTGCTTGTCTTCACTGTCCAAGCCGGCCAGAATCTTGGCGTGCCCCTCGGTGACTCGGCCGTCAATCAGCGCTTCTTGAATTTCTCCGGGCAGATTTAAAAACCTTAGAGTGTTGGTGATCACCGGCCGGGACTTGCCCAGGCGCGCGGCCAGGTCGTCATGACCCAGATTAAATTCATCAATCAGCTTGCGATAAGCCAGCGCGGTTTCAATTGAATTTAAATCTTCCCTCTGCAAATTTTCCACTAAAGCCAGTTCCAGCTTTTGCTGTTCATCGGCCTGCCGGATAATCACGGGCACTGATTCCAGCCCCAAAATCTTGGCCGCGCGCAGGCGCCGCTCGCCCGCGATCAGCTCGTAGCCCGCGCTGTTTTTAGTAACAATCAGCGGCTGAATAACACCGTACTGCCTGATTGAGTCCACCAGCTCATTGAGCTGGCGCTCATCAAAATTCCGGCGCGGCTGCATGGGATTCTGCCGGATTTTTTCCGGACTGACCTGCAAAATTTTATCTTTATCGGCTTCGCTGACCAATTCAATTACCGCTCCCCCGTCCGAGGCGGTAGTGATTTTTTTAACTTTTTGCGGAATCAATGATGATAATCCCCTGCCAAGACCATTAGACATATTGTATTATTGTCATTGCGAGCGACTAACTCCTTTTTGTCATTCCCGCGGCCTTTAGTCCCCGCGTAGGCGGGGAGGGAATCCAGAATAAACCCGCACAAATTTTGTGTTTAAATTATCTACTAGAAAGCAGTGTCTGTGCTTTCTATTCTGGATTCCGGCTCGGAGGCCGGAATGACGGAAGAAAAACGCTTCTCGCAATGACAAATTATTTATTAATTTTATCTTTTATACTCCAGTCCAATCACTTCCCTCGCCAATTTCTCATACGCCCGTCCGCCTTTTGATTTCGGGTCGTAGTACAGGATTGACCGGCCGAAGCTCGGCGCTTCGGCCAATTTCACCGAACGCGGGATGATGCTCCTAAACACGCGATTGGGAAAATATTGGTACAGCTCGTTCATGACCGAGCCGGATAAGCGGTTGCGCTTGTCAAACATGGTAATGACCGCGCCCATAATCCCCAGCTCCGGTTTTAAATTATTTTGCACCAAGCTGATGGTTTCCAATAATTGTCCCAAACCTTCCAGGGCGAAATATTCGCTCTGAATCGGAATCAGCACTTCGTCGGCCGCGGCCAGGCTATTGACGGTTAACAATCCCAATGACGGCGGCCCGTCAATGATTACATAATCATATTCATCTTTTACTTGCTGTAAAATCCGCGACAAAACAAACTCCCGGTCCTCCATATTAACCAGCTCAATGCCGGCCCCGGCCAAGGCCATGGTGGCCGGCGCGATTTTGTAGCCGTCCTGCACCGTGTATTTAATGACTTCAAAAATCGGCTTTTGCCCGATTAAGGCTTCGTAGACGCCATGCTCCAGATTTTTATGGTCAATGCCCAGGCCGGAAGTGGCGTTGGCCTGCGGATCAATATCCACGAGCAAAACCTGCTTGCCCAGGTAAGCCAGATAAGCGCCCAAATTCAAAGCCGTGGTGGTCTTGCCCACCCCGCCTTTTTGATTAACAATGGAAATAATCTTACCCATTTATAAATAAACACTAAATACTAAATACTAAACTCTAAACAAATCCAAATTTTCAAAATTCAAAACTCTAAATAAATGCTTATAGATCTTGTTTTGGTCATTTGAAATTTGAATTTTGATATTGTTTAGGATTTAGGATTTAGATATTAGGATTTTGATTTTATTATACCTTATTCTTCCCCGCTTTGACAAATCAGCAAAAAAACTTTATTATAGTATTGTCATAAAAAAATTTATTTCTACCCGGCTTAAGCCGGCTTTTATAATGCCGCTGTGGTGAAACTGGTAGACGCGCACGACTCAAAATCGTGTGGGAGCAATCCCATGTCGGTTCGACTCCGACCAGCGGCACCGAGGAGACCAAACAAGGAGTTTGGTTTTTATGTACATTAAACAATTTAGCAGTCCCCCTTATCAAGGGGGATAAAGGGGGTTTTATGCCCCAAGGAGATAGGTCATGCTAAACATCAATAAATGGCTACAAGGCAAACTTAATAACCGGGAAATCAAGGTTTTCACCAAAATATTAAGCCTGCCCAAAGAGGTTAGGGGCAAGGCGCAAAGCCTGCAAGATCGGGCCAAGAAAATTGAGGAATTGGACAGCAATAACAACCTGCTCACTACCATCCTGGCGTTGATCTTGCTGATAGTCCTGCTCGCCACGCCAGATGGCAGAATTTTGATTGTAGAACATATTGAACTTGCAGGTTACATGTTTATTGCCTTCGCGGCCTGCTGTCTGATTCTTGGCTGGGTCTTAGTAAATTATATTTTGTACATAATTTTTTACAAATCAAGAATTAACGGCATCAAGCAGGACATCAAAGAAGTTACGGCAGATGAAAGTTACGCTTCAGCCTTGGCCGAGCTGTTAAAAATTGACACCGTTTTAGCCAAGAAGCTGAAAAAATATTCTTTACCTTAGTTTTGGAAGGTAGTAAACGCAGTTGACAACACCCAAACATTTAAAGGAGGAAAACCATGATTAGAGAAAACAAGTATCCGGTTCAAGATTTAATTGTTCCCCAAAATGTTTTAGCTAGTGTTTCTGATAAGACGGGCTTGGAAAAAATCATTATGTCTATCTTAATGGTTAACCCCCAAGTCCGTTTCTTTTCAACCGGCGGTACCGGCACAGAGATTATTTCCATTATAAAAAAAATTGCGGCTAACCTTGAAGTAAACTATATGTCGGTTGAAAAATTTACGGGTACTCCGGAAATGGAAGGCGGCCTAGTCAAAACTCTGAATCCTAAAATATTCGCTGGAGTTTTAGGGGAAAGAAATAATCCTGCTCATGAGCAATACTTGAGAAATTTAGCTAATACCGGACGAGGCCCAGGAGTTTATTTTGACATTCTCATCGGTAATTTTTACCCGTTTGATAGCGTGATTTTCCGGGACGATATCACCGCCGAAGCCGCTCGTGTTAACATTGACATTGGCGGACCGAGCCTGGCAGAGGCCGCGGCTAAAAATTGGCCTTCAGTAGCGGTTGTTTCTACAACCCAGCAATATGACGAATTCACCAGCAGGTTGATAGACCGCCGAGGAACCAATTTGCAACAAAGATTCTATCTAGCCCAGTACGCCCTCGATCAAGTTGGTAAATATCGTAAATCCATTGGCGGTTATTTTATGAGTCTTCTTTTTGACCGAGACGTCAAACCATTTCTTAAAATTTCAGGAGGTAAATAATGATTAAGGAAAAAATAAAAAAAACAGAAATTCCTGACGAAATTCTTTCCCTGAAAAACGGCCATCAATTGGCCTACGGCGAGAACCGCTGTCAAAGTCCGGCCACTATATTCTATGGTGGAAATAGTAATCAGCTGGCTATTAGTAAGTTTGACGAGGTTTCCGGCCAGGCAAGTTTCATTGCCTTGGCCGACCTAAGCCAACTGGTCAGCATTCTCTGCCTGATGAGTGAAGCTTTCCGCCGCTCCTTCGGCAAGGTTCCCTTCATTGCCCTGGCCGGCAAGCATGGTAATCTTTGTGGCGCGGGCATAAGCTGGAACCAGCCCATTGAAGCATTATTGTATGCCCTCTACGGCGACTCGGTCGCGGTGATGGGCGGCGAATTCACGGCTAATTTTGAAATAAATGATTTCTTGGCTGCCAGTCTGCTCAATTCCAAGATTGACAGCATTGGCCGTGATAAATGGGGGCTTGATGTAATTGCGGCTCCAGACTTTAGCAATTTTGCAATTACGCTTCTGGGCAAACGGGAAAAACGGCGTTTGCTGGCTAATCCAGCATTAGCCGAAGCGCCCTTTCCCCAAGAAGAATGGACCTATCGCGAATTACATGGAGGCGACTGGCTCAAACAACGGCTACCGCATTTTGTGCTTTCGCCCGGCGAAGTCATCGGCTGGACAAGAGAACAAATGGATCTACACAGAATTTTTGAAAGTCTGATTATCGCTTTTGCCTGCGCTTGGCGCGCCAGTTCAAATACTGTGGCGCTGGCCAAAGACAATATGCTGATCGGCTTGGGTTGCGGCCAGCAGGACCGAATCGCCTGCGTCAGACTCTGTCTGGATCGGGCCAGTCGCGCCGGCCATGACCCAAGAAACTCGGTCTTTGCTTCAGATGGATTTTTCCCGTTCGCTTGCAGTACAGATTACAACGCCGATAGAATAGACCAGCTAATGACGGCGGTCAGACTGCTTGACGCCAACCTAGCAGGTAAAACAGAATCTGAAAAAATTATAACTCTCAATAACTTCGCCAACCTTGTTTCCCGCCTTGACCGCCGCGAAGGACCGGAACTGTTGGCTGACGCCGGCTGTATCGGCGGCGTGGTGCCGGCCGACGGCATCAGACTGGAAGAAGTCAAGGAATTCTTTCAACAGAAAAAAATGTCCGTGGCTTTCGTGGCCGCGGAGAACAGAGGGTTTTCTAAACATTAACTCCTTCCTCCCAACGAGGAACTTCACGGGGGTTCAGTTCACAACTGGGCCCTTTTTTATTTAGCCGCGTAGTTTCGCGCCGCGAAATCATATTGATCAATAAATATTTTTTTAAACGGCATGGCCGAATTCAATTCATAAAATACCAGCATGGCTTCGCGATATTCGGCTTCATCAATACTGCGGTAAGACAGAGGCGCCAGGCCGTGCGCCAGCAAGAGGGCATTGGCCGCGAGCCGGCTGGTTCGTTTATTGCCGTCCGCGAACGGCTGGATATAGCCGATGCCCAGCAAAGCGATTAACGCTTTTTCATAAGCCGTCTGGGCGCGGGACACGGCCGCGCCTAAAGCGCCAACGGCTTCGGTAATTTGATAAATATTATCCAGCGGCCGATAAATTGAGCCAACCACGCCCACCGGTTTGCCGCGCAAACCCAGTCCCACGGTTAAATTATTAACCAAAATGGCGTGCAAGTCTTCCAAATTTTTCCGCGTGATGGTTTTAAACTGCGCCGCGCTTGAGCGGACGAAATTAAAAGCGTCCTTATGATTTAAAATCATTTGCGCTTCTTTTCGGTCGTGCCCGGCCGCTGGTTTATTTTCCAGAATCAATTTTTCCGTGTCCAGCAAAGTGTAGGTATTGCCTTCAATTTTTGACGATTTCCAGGACAGTTCAATGATTAGCCGCTCCAGTTCCTTTTTTTGAATCGCTTCCGGCAATTTTTTTGTCCGGCTTTTATATTCAGCGGTCGCGCCGTCTAATATTTTTAATTCATCGCCCGTAAAGAGAGCCGGCGGCCAGGCGGCCAGCAAAGCAAAATTATACCGGTTCAAGCCGTATCGTTTATCAGGTTCAATGGCGCAATATTCATGAGCGTCCACCTCGGCCAATATTCTGCCGGCCGGGCTTAAATTATAACTGGCGGAACGGCCGGAACCGGACGTGGTCAAAATACCGGCCTCGGCCAATTTTGACAAAGCTCTTTTTACCGTGACCAAAGAAACATTATCTCCTGATTTAACCAGTTCGGCATGTACCTCTGATGACCGTATGGTTTCTTTTTTAAGGAAAATCACGATTAAATTTTGTTGTTTTTTGTTTAATTTATCCATTTTCGTATCATTTAATTACTCCAATCATATCAAATTGATACGATTAGCGCAAATCTTGCAGCAAATCTTGCAGGGGATTTTACTTTTTATAAAGACACTCGGTGTCCACATGGACACCGAGTGTCCAATACCAAACCCCTTGCAACTTTCCCTAATTTAGGGTAATTTATCCGTATATTTCAAGGGGGCCAAACCTTTAATAGGTTTGGTTTTATGGTCTTTAATAACTAAATAAACCGCAAGAAAGAAAAGGAGAGAAAATGGATCAAGACAAAGTTTCAGCCATGCAAAAATTTGTACAGCTGGCACGAGATGTGGAACGAGCCATTGAACACTTGGACATCATGGATCAGTTCATCACTGGATCAATGGATAATTCATCCAGTCCCCTGCCCTTAATTTTGACAGACGCGGAATATAGGAAGTCAATGATATTATTTGTCACTAAGCTTCTGAACTGCGCTTTGGCCATTATCTCCGATAATCTAAGTTCGGCTCAAGACGTATCCGAGCTGATGGAAAAAATCAAGGAAACCGATGCCCTGATTCTGGACCCAGACTTGGAAGGAAACGCGATAGAGCAAGAATTGACCGGCAAGTGTTTTACCCGGATTTTCAGGCAGGATCTTTGCGACGCCGCGCGACAAATAATAGACAATTTGGCGCTGGCCAAAAAACGGCAAGACCCGACCATTAATGAAGAAGAATTCAAAAAAATAATAACCGCCAAAATCTACGGCAGCCTAAAACAAACGCTTTTCAGCGTCGGCTGCCATATCGGAGCATCATTATAATATAACAGGAGACAAAACATGGAAGCAATAATTAGTAAAGTGGTATTTGACAGAGAATTGCTGGCGAAGGAAACCCAGCACCGCCGGCGACAGCTGGGTTTGCCGGCTATCATCTTTGAAGAAGATGAGTTTCGGAGGGAAATAGCCGAAATAATCCAAACATCGCCGGGCACATCATTCGCAAAGTTTCTGGCTATTAACGATAATTTCATGGCCGATGAAACTAGAAAGATGATAAAAGAAGCGGTAAAAAAATAAACAAAAGGAGGGAACCATGCACGAAAGGTATGAAAAAGAAAAAATCAAAGCTATCTGGATCAATGAAAACAAATTAGCCTTATGGCAGGAAACGGAATTAGCCGTGATAAAAGCTAATTGCAATCTGGGAAAATTTCCCGCGGAAGTTTTTATTAAAATGAACCAGTTCCTGACTCAAGCTCCGATTGACATCTCCTGGTGGAAAAAACGGGACGTTGAAATCCGGCACGACCTTAACGCTTTTCTGGAAGAAAGAATCAGATTCATTTCGCCGGACTTGCAACAATACTGGCATAAGAACATAACCAGCTATGACACCGAGGAACCGGCCTTCGCCAAGATGCTGAAAATGTCAGTTGACATAGTGGGGGATTCCTGCGACAAGTTGTTAGCCACATTATTTGAACTGGCCAAAAAATATCGCTATACCATCATGAACGCCCGCACTCACGGCATGGAAGCCAAACTTCAGTCATTAGGCAAGCGCTGTCTGACTTGGCTAAAAGAACTGTGGATTGGTTACGGTAATTTACAGACTGCTTCAAAAAATCTAAATTATTCCAAACTGTCCGGAGCAATCGGCAATTACGGCGGCCTTGACCCAGAAATGGAAAAAGAAGCCCTGGTGATTCTTGGCTTCATGCCTTTTCTCGGCGCCACGCAAATTATGCCGCGCATTCTTTACGCCCCGCTGGCGGAAGCGCTCTGCCAAATCGTCCAGACCCTGGATAAAATCGCCACCGACATTCGACTGGGCGCGCGCAGCGGCCGGCCGATTTTTCAAGAGCCGTTTGGTAAAACGCAAAAAGGTTCGTCGGCCATGCCGCACAAAAAAAATACTATCTCAACCGAACAACTGGAAGGCATGGCCCGTATGGCCAAAGGTTATCTAATAATGATTATGGATAACATCAAAACTTGGGAAGAGCGGGCCATTGAACAATCATGCGTTGAGCGAGTGGCTTGGCCGGACCTATTTCATGTAACCGTGCACAGTTTGGAAAACATGAACAAAGTTCTGTCCGGGTTGGTCGTCTTCCCTGACAACATGCTCCAGGAAATTGTAGAATCCCGCGGCTGTTACGCTTCGGATGAGGCCAAAGAACTGCTTAAAGAATTAGGAGCGCCTTTTGGCTTAACCTCCGAAGAAGCCTACCGCATAATCCAGCTGGCGGCGTTCAATGCCTTTGAAATATCGGAAAACCGCCAGATATTTCGCGCCGCCATAGCCGAATCTTTAGAAGAAGCCGATAGGTTTCTCACGGGTTTTAAACTGCTCCGCGCTTCTGATCCGCGAGAATTCGCCTGCCAACCGACCGTTACCCTGGAAACAATAATCGCCAGCGGTCTTTTAAGCACATCGCCGCAATTAGAAGCCTCGGCCGAAACGGTAGAACAATGGAACAAAATCTTAAGTCAGATTTTTAATGACCCCGGTAATCTCCGGCGCTGGCAGGAAATTTTTCAGCCGTCTTTTCTTTTGAAAAATGAAGCCAAACTATATAAAGAAATATTGGGAAAATAACAAGGAGGATACAGATGAAAGAAAACGAAGGACTGGCAACTATTTACCGCTGCGACCATCCGGGCTGTTTGGAAAAGAGCAGTGGCCTGGATGTTAACCTAAAGATGTGCGAAATCACTTTTGGCGTACATCCGGCCCTGCACGAAAAACTGATGGGCCGAAATAATGTAGAGACAAAGCAGATAAGCTTTCATTTCTGCTTGGAACAGGCTGATTTTTATATTGGCCTGACATTGGCCATGATCAGGCACGCCCTGAACGGCAGTCCTTTGGAATTACTGGCCAGGGGCGAGTTGTCAAACAGCGCCAGCCGTAAACCAGGGCTTGGCTGCTGGCTTACCATAGACTATCGGCTGCCAGACGCGAATTTCGGCACGAAAAATTACCAGATGTCATGGAAAAATTTGTCGTGCATCTATGAAAATTTTTTCTCATTGCTAGAACCCAAGGACAACGCACCGTTCGGGCGTATTATCTACTGGATGACAATATCAGCTCAAAAGGATAATGGTGTTGAGGAGCTGCGCAGTTCGAAATTCCATACCGACTCTCTTTGCCCGCAAAAATTGCAGCCGGATGACTTCTGGGACCGCATTTAAGATTACATTAACCGCATCAACGACCAGGAGGCAGGGAAAACTATCTTTAAAAACTATAATTCCGAGACTTAGTCTCGGCCGCCGAATAATAACAATCAAATTCCGGGGGCTTCGCCATTTTGGCCGAAGCCCCTTTTTATTTTTCCCTCTCCTTTAGAAGGAGAGGGTCAGGGTGAGGTTCTTGCATTTCTTAAAGTAATTTGCTAAATTTGTTCTATTAAAAGGATGTCTGAACATTAACAATATATCAAGGAAAGAGGAAATTATGGCGGAAGAAAAAGACGCTTTTCTCTCTGATGAGGAGATTGTATTAAGAGTTTGCGCTGATTTCGGTTTGACAAAAGAAGAAACTGAAAGCATAGCGCGAATGGGAGGTGAATTTGAGCAAACCAAAGGCATTGAAAATCCCTTGGCCAGAGCAAAAAAACGGGTGGAGATTATGTTAGGAATTATCGCCCGATTTCCCTAGGAAAAATCCGAGCTGATCCTGACCGTCTTAATGACGGTTCATGAATTTTGGATAGAAAGGGACCTGCAAAGCATAGCGCAACAGTTGCGCCAAGCAGGCCTCTAGAATTCATAAAACCGCGAGACAATGAGAGGAGGGAGCATAATGTCAGATGAAATGCCGGTTACGCCGGTAAGATTAATTCTAGGGAGCGATTCGGACTGGCAAGCCGCTAATGTCATCATCGGCGTATTAAACGCCATCGGCATTCCGGTCAGGGTAAGCATCGCCTCTTGCCATTGGCACAGCGGCGACGGCCTTGAAAATTTTATCCGCGGGCTTAAGGAAGATTTTATCGCTTATATCGGCGGCATGCAATTTGCCGCCCCGGGAATCGCGGAAACTGTCAACAAAGTCGGCTGGCAATCTCATAAAATTATCTTGGCTGTGCCCACTGATAAAATCGCGAAGCACGCCTGTGAAGACATGCCGGAGGGCACAGTTATTTTTATGGCCGGGTTTAACTCCATCAAATTGGAACACGGCCTGATAAACAGCGCCTTGGGGATTGCCAAACTTTATGCTTGGAAATATCCTGATTTCCGCAAAGATCTGTCGCTGTATTTTTATAACATGAGAAACCGGAAACTGCTGGTGGAAGAAGTGGAATTGGACGGCAGTGGCTTGATTCCGGATCCTAAACTCAATAAATAGAGGAGGAAAACCATGACAACTTATAAAGGTGGTGTAATTTGCCAAACCAACTTCCCGTTCGGCCAAAAAACCAGCGGAAAAGTCAGGGACATTTATAACCTTGGTGACAAACTCTTGATCGTCACCACCGACCGCATTTCCGCTTTTGATGTGATTCTACCTAACGGCATACCGGGAAAAGGCAAGGTTTTAAACCTGCTTTCCCGCTATTGGTTCAATTCCACGCTTGGCATAATAAAGAACCACGTTATAGCCTGCGACACTAACTATTTTCCTCGAATCTGCCAGCCCTATGCCGGCCAGCTTAAAGGCCGCAGTATGCTGGTCAGAAAAATTGATCCGATCAAAATTGAGGCTGTGGTCCGAGGTTACCTGGTCGGCTCGGCTTGGACAGAATACCAGGACACGAGGAACATCTGCGGCATAAGGTTGCCTTATGGCATGAATGAATCAGACAAGCTGGCATTGCCAATTTTTACGCCCGCGGCCAAATCCGACCAAGGGCACGATGAAAACATCACCTTCATAGAAATGCGAAAAAGGCTTGGCGACAATTTGGCTCAGAAGATTAGACGAGTCAGTTTTTCGCTATATAACTACGCGGCCGAACAGGCGGAAAAAGTCGGCATCATCATCGCCGACACTAAATTTGAATTCGGTCTGGATGAAAATCACGAGTTAGTACTGATTGATGAAGCCCTCACCCCGGATTCATCCCGATTCTGGCCCAAGGACAAGTATTTCCCCGGCGGGCCGCAACCCAGTTTTGATAAGCAGTATGTCAGAGACTACCTGTTATCCCTAAAATGGGACAAAACCCCGCCAGCTCCGGTATTGCCTGCGGAGGTGGTTCTAAATAGGGTCATACAGAATATTGCTGGACTAAGCATACAATTTGGCTACCCTGAAAAGATGGAATTTGATATCTCTTACTCCTCTGACGATGGATCTAAACGATTTTAATTTCGCGTTAAACGACTCGGCTGAAGCATTAGTG
>JAUSGE010000009.1 GCA_030649205.1 bacterium | reverse complement strand
CGGATACTGGGAGTTTTCCAGGGGTGAAGTTATAGTGATGACCGGCGGCACAGTATCTACCGGAGCTAAATCACTGATTGGATTATCGGCCGCGGCAGTATAGTCAACGGTAAATTCTCTTTCCTGCTCCGGCGCGATAGTACCGGTAAATTCTTTACTGATTTCTTTATCCCCGTCAATCAGGCTATTGACCAGAGTATATTCGCCGCCCTTAGCCACGCCTTGCAACTCTACTTTGTATTCCCCGTCTAAAGGATTAGGAATTAAAACGAATTCGGCTTCAGAATTAAAACCGCTGTAAAACGCATCCGGGATTTGGTTAATCTCCACGTTGTTTAAAAAATCTTTGCCAATCTTCTTTCCATCCGGCGCTATGACCGCGAAATCAACCGGCGAATAGACGCGGAAAAACGCCCAGCGTTTAATAGTAGAAGTGATTTTACTGTTAAAATAATTATCCGGCGCTGTTCCGGTCAAAGTTTTAATAATTTCTTTTTGCATGATCGTGGGCAGATTAGTGTGGTCTGCGCTGACACTTTCTATTGTCTCCACGCCGGTCAGGCTATTCGCGCTTTTAAGCGGCACAGTATCATCACCATTGCCCATTTCCAGACTATATAAATTGTTGTCCAAATTTTCCGGGTAACCGGACTGCCATTTATTATCGCTTGGATCAGGGTCGGCTATGACGCGCAGATAATTTAAAGTGCTGGACGCGCCTAAATCGCTTACAATGTTAGTAATTTTTACTCTTTGTTTTAGCAGATCAACGCCTGCTTGGCTGTTTAAATCTTCCAAATAAATATTCTGCGGATAGTTTAACGGATATGGCCGTAGTTGATAGGAATTATCCGGCTGTTGGTCTTTTAAATAATCATACACCGGCAATAATTGTTCTACGGTTGGCACTTTAACTCTAATGTAATCAACTAAGTCAAAATAACCGTTCAGCGCGGCTTCTATTTGAAATAAAAATTTTTGTGGCCATACCCATTGTCCAGTAAAGGCTGCTCCCTCATATTTTAAATATGTATCCACCGCTCCTCGATGCGGCGTGCCTAAAAAAATTACCTGATCAATATCATTTTGATAATCACTGCCTTGCGCGTACGAACGGGCAACCAGCCCGCCCATTGAATGCGCCACGATGTCCACCTGGCTGGCGCCGGTGATCTCCTTAACCTGCTGAATTTTTTCTTTAAGCAAATTCGCCGTCAGATTATTGTCCTGCCGCCAGTCATAGGGAAAAGTGAATAACATTGGTTTAGCTTCTCCCAGACTGTCTTCTTTATACCCGGCCGCGATCAGCGCTTCCATCAAGTTATCATAGGTATGAAAAATCGGATCAATCTGCCAGCGGCCGGAAATATTCCAACTGCCTAAAATACCGGGCACGATGATCACCGGGTCGGGCGCGGGAGCGGCCAAACCATGCGGCTGGCCGGAGTTATAGTAATCGGCAATTTCCTGCTGGCTTAGCGCGCCCTGCCAGATCGCCAGCTCATCAATGCCGTAAAACCAATTTTCCCCGCTAATCACCAATTTAGTAATCGGCTGCCTGAACCAAACTTTGGGCGCTCTGATTTTTTCCACGCCGTCAACATAAAAGGCCAGGTAAAAATTATGTGAATTATAGACCAGCGCCAGATGATGCCACGCGCCGTCTCCGGGAATAAGATTGCTAATGAACGCGGCGGCACCGTCAAAATAATAACCGCCGCCAAACATGCTCGGCCTGATGCCGAAAACTTCCACTCCGGCGCTGTTTTGCAGCTTCAAGCTAACCCGGCCTTCGTTAGGATACGCATTGTTCTTCCACCAAAAATCAATTGACAAGTCCTTGCTGTCAATCGGCTGATCCAACTCCTGGCTGATTAAATAGCCGTTCTCCCAGGTATGTTCAATGCCGACGCCGAATTTGCCCGCGGTCCATTTCACAATCGGGTTCAGCGCGGTAGCGCCGGCGCTATCGGCCGCGATGGCGCCGGCTCCTTCGTCAAAATGCCACGAATGGACCAAGCGCGCTTTCTCCTGGGCCGGCCTGGGCGTGTATGGCTCCAGCGGCGCGGCGGCTTGATAAATTTCTGCCGCCTCGGCGGCGCTTAATGCCTTTGGCCAGATGGCCAGTTCGTCCATATCCACCGGCCAATTTTCACCCCCGATCTCCAGCCGGCTGACCAGGCCGTGCATAGTAAAATCGCCGGGATAAAACGCCTTGGCTAAACCGTCAAGATAAAAGGCCAGACTGCCGCGGCCGTAAGTTATGGTGATTAAATGCCAATCGCTGTCGCCCGGCATGGTAGCGATAGTGCTGGTGGCGCCGCCGTCAAAGAATAAATTTCTGGTGTAAATGGACGTTCTCACGCCGGCCATAATCGCGCCGTCGGCCTTTTTTAAATATAAGTGGTTTCTGCCTTCATTGGGGTATGCGCTGTTGCGCCAATAAAAAGACAGTGTCAGTTCGCCAGCCGGCAAAGGGGAACTGAAAATTTTGTCTATACTATACTGCGCTTGCCAGGGCTGGCTGATGGCGCACTGTGATTTGCCCACAATCCAGAGCGAATTTTGCGGCAGGTCTTCCGCGCCGACGCTGTCCTTTAACACACTGCCTCCACATTCGTCAAAATGCCAGAGATGATCGGGTTGGACCGCGGCTTTAGCCGCCGCGCCCAAAACAAAAAACCAGACCAATAATAAAATTGGCATGATTAATAATGAAGTCCTCCTCTTCATAAACTATGGTTAAGAATTAAATGCAAGCTTTCTGGATTCCGGCTCTCCGCTCCGCTACGGCCGGAATGACGGCTGCCTTTTACATCATCTTCTTCCGGATAAAGGCCGGGATGCCTAACTCGTCGTCTTCGTCAACTTCCGCGCCTTTCTTTTGCGCCGGTTCGGCCTGGGCCTGCTTTAAAGGAGAGATCTTGCTTTTCTTTTTCAAATTCAGGCTCATGGCCTCTTTCTTCTCTTTTTCTTCTTCGGCCATGATATAGGGATTAGGGGTGTAGCTTCTTTCCGCCTGCATTGACTCGCTGATGCCGACGCGGCGGCCGTCAAAGCCGGTCGCCACCACCGTAATCTTAATTTCATCTTTATATTTTTCATCAATTACGGCGCCAAAAATGATCTTCGCGTCCTCGTCGGCCGAGCTGGTTACCACTTTGGCCGCTTCATTGACTTCATGCATGGATAAGTTGGGCCCGCCAACCACGGTAAAGAGAATGCCGCGCGCGCCTTCAATGGACATTTCCAACAGCGGCGAGCTGATGGCCATTTTGGCCGCTTCAATGGCTTTGTTTTCGCCCGACGCCTGGCCGATGCCCATTAAGGCCGAGCCGGCATTGGCCATCACGGCCTTAACATCGGCAAAATCAACGTTAATCAAGCCCGGAATGGTGATTAACTCCGAAATGCCCTGCACGCCCTGGCGCAAAACCTCGTCCACTACCATAAAGGCGTCTAACAGCGAAGTTTTTTTATCAATCACTTGCAGTAATTTATCATTGGGAATGGTAATAATCGTATCAACCTTATCGGTCAAATCAGCCAAACCGCGCTCGGCGATATTTTTTCTCTGCGCGCCTTCAAACGAAAACGGCTTGGTTACCACGGCCACGGTCAAGGCTCCCAGGTCGCGGGCGATCTCGGCGATGGAAGGCGAAGCGCCGGTGCCGGTGCCGCCGCCCAGGCCGCAAGTAACAAATATCATATCCGCGTCTTTCAGCATATCGCGAATTTCATTTTGCGCTTCTTCGGCCGAACGCTTGCCTAAATCAGGATTCATGCCCGCGCCCAAGCCGCGGGTAATAGTCTTGCCGATATGAATTTTTTTGCTGGCTTTGTTGTAATGCAAAGCCTGCACATCGGTGTTAACCGCGATGAATTCCACGCCTCTGATGCCGCAATCAATCATGCGGTTAACGGCCGAGCCGCCCGAGCCGCCCACGCCGATGACTTTTATTTTGGCGAACGTTTCCACGATGGGTTTTACTTCAGCCATATTAATATTTTCAAATTATGAAGCCCTTGCTATCTATTTGCATCTTAACTTATTCTTAAAATTTTATCAAGTACTTGTCCAATCGCTTAAAAATCAGACTGTATAAAACTTTTATACACCTATGTCTTGGGTAAAATTTTGTTAAATTTTCGTGCGAGGACTGTTTGAGGCCGCCAGCAGGCGGCCGAGTTCCGCAGTAGAAAATTTAATAAATTTTACCCAAGCCTTCATGCGCCGCCTATCTTAAGGAATCAAGGAGTTGAACCAGCCTTTGACTTTGTCCAGAGTTTTACCGGCCGCGCCGCCGCCCGGCCAATTCAGCCTTGAGCCTTTTTTGCCTTTGGTTAACTGATTGCCCCAGGCCACCAGGCCCAAAGCGGTTAAATAATTAATATCATTAACTTTATCAAGCGCCAGCGAGATATTCTTATTCGTGCCCAAGCAAGCCGGCAAGCGCAATTTATTTTTTGCCGTTTCCACGATATCGGCCAGTTTAGCGCCGCCGCCGATCAAAAAAACTCCGGCCGGCAGCATGCCGGAACGGTCAATCTTTTTAAGTTCGTTGTCAATCTTCTCAAAAATTTCTTCCACGCGCGCTTCAATTATTTCCGCCACGTATTTTTTGGAAATCACCATGCTTTCCTCGCCCACATTTTCTTCTTTGGCCAGATCGGAAATATCCACTTCGTCTTTTTTGCTGTATTTTTCACTTCGGGACGAGCCGAAATCCAATTTAATTCTTTCAGCCAAATTAATCGGACAGCGCAAGCCGATGGCCACATCAGCCGTGATGTGCTCGGAACCGATGGGAATGACGGCGGCGTGCAATAGTTCGCCTTCTTCAAACACCGCCAGGCTGGTAGTGGCCGAACCGATGTTAATCAGCGCGGCGCCCAGCTCTTTTTGCTTGGAGCTAATGACTACCTCGGCCGCGGCCAAAGGCGACAGCACCAGATCCTCAATTTCCAAACTGGTGCGGTAAATGGCCTTGGTTAAATTTTTTATTTGATTGGACAGCCCTTGGATTATTAAAGTTTCCACTTCCAATCTTACCCCGGTCATGCCGATCGGATCTTTAATGTCTTCCTGGTTATCCACGGTAAATTTAACCGGAATGACATGGAGGATTTCATAATTCGGCGGCACGGACAAGGCCTGCGCCGCTTCAATCGCCCGATTGACGTCATCTTCGGTTATCTCGTTGTCGCTCCGGCCCACCGCGACCACGCCCTGGCTTTTTTCGCATTTCAAATTAGGCCCGTTGATGCCGACCCAGATATTTTGCACCGGCACGCCGATCAGCCTTTCGGCTTTTTCCAAACAAGCCGAAATCGCCGAAGTCGCGTCTTCAATGCTATTAACCGCGCCGCGATTAATGCCTTCAGCCGGCACGATCACCGCGCCTAAAATTTGCAGCTGTTCACCCGATTCATTCGCGATTTTCTGGCCGACTACCAATCTAATGGCGGTTGAGCCGATGTCTAATCCGGCAATAATGTTATTTCTCATAATAAGCTCATTATACTAAAATAATTTAAAACTGTCCAAATAATTCACCCTGTTAAATACGATTTGAGCCTTTTCTTTAAAAACATCTTGCCATGATACGTTTTCAAATATTTTTCTCTACGCGTAGCATCTGTTCGGCTTAGGCAGGCTTCATAATATATTATGGCAAATGGCCTTCTATTTTTTGTTGATTCAACCAACCCTTTATTATGCCGCTCAAATCGTAATTTTAAATTTTCCGTATAACCGACATAATTTTTCTTGTCTTTCTTGGATTTAAGCGTATACACATAATAAAACTTTGCCATATCAAAATTTAAAATTATTTAACAGGGTAAACGCGTGCGGCCAAAAAATAATTATCCCGACGATAATCGCGGTTAAGGATGCAAGCAGAACCGCGGCCGCCATGATATCTTTTATCTCTTTAACGTAGCTGTTTATCCTGGGCTTTAAGACATCAGTAACTCTTTCCACGGCGCTGTTGATAATTTCCGCGATCAGCACCAGGCAAATTGCCAAAACCAGCATCGCCCATTCGGTCCGGCTCAAGCGAAAATAGGCCGCCAGCGCCACAGTTATCAGGCTGGCCGCGGTTTGCAGGCGCAAATTTTGCTCCTCGCGAAAAGTCTTAAGCAAGCCTTTAAGGGCATAGCCGAAACTTTTAAATAATCTGGAAACGCGAATCATAAATTCTTATTGTCATTGCGAGCCCCGCGGATGCGGGGCGAAGCAATCTCACAAACTATAAACTTTTATCTAAACTCTCTATTCGTGAGATTGCTTCGCTCCTTCCAGTCGCTCGCAATGACGCTTTATAAACTCCTCTCCAATTTTTATCATCTTCTTCCTCTCCCGCTCCGTCTTATCATCATAGCCGATCAAATGCAGGAGGCCGTGGACCAGGATAAAGGCCAGCTCATGCTCGGCGGTTTGGCCGAACTGTTTGGCCTGCCGCTTTATCTGCGCGTAATCAATAATCAGTTCTCCAAAAAAGTCAGCTTCGCCCCGAAAAGACAAAATATCCGTCCGGCTGTCTTGTCCGCGATATTTCCGATTCAGCTTTTTCATGGCCGCGTCGCCGATAAAAGCCAAGGACAGCTCCTGATCGCCCAATTTATATTTCCGGCTGAACGCGCTCGCAATTTTTTTTACCACCGCCAAATCAATTTTGCTTTTTGTCCGATTATTAATTTCTAATTTCATTATTTTAACGCAAACGACTTAATCATCATCTGAAAAATATCAATATACTCTAAAATATTGCTCTCGGTTGGATTATACGTCAGGCTGAAAATATAATTTTGCCGGCTGTCGGTTAAGTAGAGAGTCAAGCCATCCAAACTTTTTATGCCCTGCCAGTTCGCGCCGGCGGCGCGGTTTGCTTCACTAACCGAAGCAACGCCCAGCTGATCTATGTACCATTGGTCTAGCGGCTGTTTATCCGGATTGGGCTGAACCACAATTTGAATAAACTGATTATCGGCGGATTTAAACATCACCGAATCGTCTCCGCCATTAGAACTCTGCTCCCAAACTTTAGGATAAAGCGCGCCATAATTAAAGGTTTTATTTTCATAAAGCGCGATATGAGGGTTATCGGTTAATTTTCCTTGGCTCGCCGGATCATATAAATTAATCAGCTCGGTGCCGTCAGGATAGCCGTCGCCGTCCGTATCAGGCGTGGAGGTCGCGGCGCCTAATAAATCTTCTTCCGCGTCAGTCAAGCTATCATTATCGCTGTCCAATCCTGATTTTAGGCTGTCGCCGCTCATGCCCGGCTCGCCGGCCGGCGAAGTGGTGCTGGCCGTGGAAGCGGCTAAATCATTGTCCGCGGGCAAAGTCGCGGGCTCGGTGGTGGTAGCCAAGCCGGCTGTATTTTGTTCAACCGCCGGCTGGTTTTGATTTTGATCATCAGGCGCGCTATTTAAAGCCGCGGGCTGGCTCTGAACCGCCGGCGCGGGCGTTCTGAATAAATAATAATACAGTCCGAGCGAAGCCGCAATCAGTAAAAATCCGCCTCCGGCAATAATGACAATGCCGGCGGTTTTAGCGCTTTTAACCTTAGCCGTCTGATGGCGAAAATGCTCCGGCATGGCATGGATGGCGATTTTATCAAGATTAATCTGCTTTTCGCCGGAGACGCCGGACGTCCCCGGGACATCCGGCGTCTGGGAATTTTCCACTGGCTTTTTCCTGATTATGTTAAGCATGTTAAACATAAGCTCTATGGTTTTATTTCCAATAATTTACCCGGCCCTTTGGGATCATAGCCATTTTTAACTTCGGTGCCGTCAGGATAACCGTCGCCGTCAGTATCCGGCTTTAAAAGATCGGTCAGATAGACTTTAACTTCCTCGCGGTCGGTCAAACCGTCCTGATCGCTGTCCGGATCATTGGGATTAGCGCCCAGCGCGGACTCTTCTTCATCGGTCAAGCCGTCCTGGTCAGTGTCTGCAGAGACACTCGGTGTCCCCGGGACACCGAGTGTCTGGGGATTAGCAGGCGCGTCTTCAGGCGCGGCCGGAGCGTTGATTTCATTATTTACCTGATTAACCGGCTGCTCTGGCGCGCTCGCGCTTTCAGGCAGTGTTTTATTTTTCATCAGCATCAGCCCAAAATAAACTCCGGCTAAAATAACAAAAATTCCGGCCAGCGAGCCAAAAATCAATTTTTTATTTTTTAACCAGCTATCATCGGCCGGAATGACCGTGCCGTAACTTGGAGGAACGTTAGCCGGCCTGGGACGAAACGCTTCCGGCTTACCACCTCGGTCAACTTCGGCCAAAATGTCTTCAACTTTTACCGGCGCCGAAGCGCCCCCCTTTAAAAGGGGGGTAGGGGGGTTACTTTCTCCGCCAGAGTCTCTCGCAGAGGACTCTGGCGCATTTTGTTTATCCAAATCGTCAAACATAGAATTATTACTTTTCTTTCTGCCCGGCTTTAGCCGGAGTTAACAGCTGACTAAAGTCAGGCAGAAAATTAATTTTAGATTATTTACTCGGCGTAGCGCTGATTTTATTGGAATTAGCGCTTTCTATGTCGCCGCCGCCTGAATCAACACCCGCTGATCTAATCATAAAATTATAAGCCGTGCCATTGGTTAAGCCGAAAATAATTTGCGGATTAGCCGTTGTGCCGGGCGTGGATGTGGCGGCAGAAGCAATAACTGAATCTCCGCTTCTATTATAATATATTTTATATTTTGCCGCGCCTAAAGCTGAACTCCATGACAATTTCACCAGCCCATCGCCAACACCCGCTAAAGCTAAATTAGCCGCTGGCGCGAACGGCCTGGCCGAAGCCGTAGTGGTGGCGCTCTTGTTGCCGGACGAATCGTAAGCCACTGCGCCAAAACAATAATTTATGCCATTGGCCAGATTATTAATTGCGGCTGTGGAAGTTGCGGCCAGGGAAGTGGCAACCGGAATTGAACTGCCAAAATTTACTTGATCGTTGCAATCGTCTGTGGCTTTATAAAATGCCCTGAAGCTTACCGTTTCGCTATAATTATTAGCCCATTCTAAGTCTACTTTCATATTCCCGGGTGTTGCCTTAAATAGAGTTGGCGCTACTGCCGGACCTTGGCTGTCGGCTGGCGTAACACTAATTGGATCCGAATATCCGCTCTCGGCTTTTTGCGCGTTATAGGAAGTCATGGCAAAATAATATTTTTTGCCATTGGTTAAACCGGTAATTTCTTTAGTTTGTGTTGTTTCAATCTGTGCCGCTGCCTCAACTGAATCAGTATATTTGCCGCTGGCCGTTCCATAATAGACTTTATAGCCGGTAGCGCCAGTCACCGAATCCCAGCTGGCCGAAACTGCCCCGCCTCGAGGCAAGACGCTGACCTTAAAATCTCCGGCGGCTGACGGCTTGCCTTCCCGGAAAAAATAAAATTCTTTTAAAATATCAACTTCACATTTGCCGCTGTCATCACTGCAGTCGTCGTCTTGTGCCTTGCCTTCACAGCTTCCGGTTCCATCATCGCATTTCAAATTTGCGCTTCTACCCCTAATCACGGCTGAATCACTTAAAATCGCGGGCAAATCATCGGCCGTGCCCGGCCCGCCCGCGTCGCGGCAATAATATAATTCAAAATTTGTGTTATCGCAATAAGCACTCTGAGTAGTGCAGTTATTATATTGGCATTTATCGGACTCACCGCATGAACTGCCTTCTGTTGAATACGGCCCGGAACAATCTCCGTTCGGATCACTGCATTTTAAGCCATAATCCCGAAATGGACGCCATTCTCCGTTTGGCTCAACCGTGGGCCAGGGATTAGAACAGACTAAAACATAAACTTTGGCTTTGCCGGGTATTGTCTTGCCGATCGGCGATGAAACAATTGACGATATAGTAATTTCCGCTTTGGCATTAACGTAAGTTTCACCTTCGGTAATATTATCATTAGCCCTGATTAATTCTCTGCCGAAATATCCTGGTCCGTTGGCAACCGGCCGGGCAACAGCAACCTTGTTATTATCCGTAGACCAAATCCAATTCCAGCCATATTCTTTAACCGGCGCCAAAGCCTGGCCTTGAACATTCAGAGCCGTGGCTGTAAACACCCTATCGCTATCAGCTATCTTATCAAAGGTATCTTTTTTCGGATCATCATCGTTCGGATCATTTTTATTCGTCTGAAACAGATGAGAGTCCGGATCAATTATAACTTTGCTGATTTCGCAAACTCCCTTATTAGGGCCTTGATCCGACATGGTCGTGAACGACCAAATTTTTCCCTTGTAAGTAATACCATTAAAAGTTTTTTCGTCCACCAGCACAGGCTTCATGCTAATACCGCCGACGCTTAAGACGCCTTCTTTCACCGCGTCCGAGGTATTGGTATCGCCTTTTATTATAACATAATATTTACGTTTTGGCTCCAGGATTTGCGAGGGGGCAAATTCCAGAGTGGAAGTATCTTTATTATTAACTCCATTGACCGTGCCCTTGATGGCGCAAAAATTTCCGTCCACCGCGTCGGCTCGGGCCGCGGACGCGAACAGCTTATCAATCAGCGGCAGTTTGGCTAACCAAAATTTTACCTTGGCAAAAAAGGTTGGCTTATAGGCGGCGGTTAAATAGGTGGTATTGTCCGGACATTGATCAGCGCCATATTCTCCGGCCACGATCACATTGCCGCTAAAAGTATTAAGCGACATGGGCCGATTAAAATCAGCTTGAATTAAAGCATTGCGGCAGACTTTTGTTTTGTCATCGCTGTTGCCTGCCCCGGCTACCGGCACCGTGGCCGTCACAGTCGGCCGACTGCTACAGCAAGTATCCGTACCACAACCGGTCGTAGCCGAACTGCCGCAATCGCTGTCCGCGCTGCAGCCACAGCATAAGCCGCGATTAGCGCCGGAACAACTGCCTTTATCGGCCACGCATGATAGTTTGCTGTTGACAGCCTTACACTGATCACTACCGGCCTTAGGATCACAGCAGCACGTACCGCAAGTATTATTTTTGGCGGTAGGCTCGTAACTTGGGTTGGGCTTACCCACACCATAGCCGTTTTCATCTAAGCAACTGAAGTTCGTACAAACATTGGCATCGCACGTATCGGCCTTGGCGGTTTTGTTGTTGCACTCCAAACCGAATTGCGGAAAGAGCTGGCATTGGTTGCCGCAATCTTTGGTGCGGTAAGTTCCGGTTTTCTGCGCGCCCTGGCAATTAGCGGCATCTGCGCCCGAGCCGCAGCTATAATAGGCGCAGAAAGAATAAGGACTTTTCTCTTCAATGGCAATATAATCTACTTGATAGAACCCATCAACTTTGTAACTATCATTAACTTTATCAATGCTTAACTTAATATGATTGTAGCGCGCGCTAATTGTTGGTATTAAACCCGGTCCAAACACAAATTCATAATTTTTTTCGTTGTTTGCCGAGCTCGGGTTAATGGTGTAATTACCGCTGGCCGTACCTAAACCAAGAGCAATCGCGCCATTAGTGTCGTCTCTTTTTATTTTTATTTTTATTTTATATTCTGATCCGACCCTAAAATTAAACTTATTAAACTCTACGCCTAAATTGCAATCGTTGTTGCCTTGAAATTCAAGAAAACCGTCTTTAACCGCGTATTGCCCGGCGCACTCCGCGGAGGGTGTCCAGCCGGCCAAATCACCGGGAGTATTAAAGTCCTGGCGATATACTTCCTGAAAATCCGTGTCTTTCACAGTGCTTCCGCCCGCGCTAACGCCGCGGCAAACATCGCTTTTTGTTGCGTCCAAGCAACAGCTACCCGCGCCCAAACCGGAGCAGAGTCCGGCGGTTGATAATTGCGTACAATCGTTGCAAGTGCCCAAGCCGCCCGCGCCGCTAGTATCGCAGAATTTTCCGCTAGTACCGGAACAATTACAGCTGGCATTGGACGCGGCCTGATTAACCTGGCCGTTCGCGTTTTTAACCGTACAGCCGGTGCATTTGCCCTGCCCGGCATTGCTGTCGCCGATTCCATCATCGTTAGTATCAGGGCCATCAGTTAAACTGGTGTCAGACCCGCAGGTGTCGCCGCATTTAAGGCCGGTACAGCAGCCCGGGTTGCCGCTGGCCGTATTCTGGCTGATACTGCAGCAGCATTCACAGCTTGACTGCGGTGTTGTTTTAAGGCATTCATTTTTAGCTGGATCGCAAGTTGAACCGGCTGGACAAATATTATTGTTAACCGCGCAGACGCCGGCGCCGCCGTCTTTTTGACAGACAAATCCGGACGAGCAGGTCTCGCAAGCCGAGCCTAAGCACTTGTTTTTATCAGCGCTCTTGGTATAGCCGCTTGAGGCGCAAGTTTTGTTGCTGTCATAATACCAGACATTTTTATTATCAACCGTGCCGCACTTTAGGGCAAATTTTACGCCGTTCGCGTCAGTAATACTATCGGTTAAATTACAGGCCACGGAATTTTTTACGCATCTATTAAGAGTTGCGCTATAGGTACAGAGCAAAGTCACTCCGTCTTTATCCAGACAACCGGCCGCCTTTTTACAGACATCATTGCCGCATTTCACTCCGGTAGCAACCGATCCGGAATTGCCCGAGCATTGCCCGGGCGAGTTGGGGCACATCTGGCCATAACAACTCGCCAGCGAACTGCCATAGCCGGAACATGATTCCGGGTCTCCGCATTCTGACAGAGTAGCCGGATTATTATCAGTATCTTTATCGCTGGCGCAAGCGGAAGAACTTCCACCGGTGCTGAAGTTCCATTCATAAACGCAGGACTTTATTTCAGGAAAACAAACATCTTGCTCTACTGTGCCGGTTTTGCATTGTCCGGCATAAGGCGTGCCGGCTGAACAACATAGACTGACTGAACCGCAGTCATCTTTTGTCTCGCAAATCCCGACTTTAAAATTTTTGCCGTTGCCTATTACCTGGCTAACCCCCTGGCCAGCCCGAGTACTGACCGTTACAGTCTGAACCACTTTAACCGGACCGGTTACGGCTTGGTTAGGCACTTTAGTAATTATTTTGTCCGGTCTAATTCCGGTTATTTTTGGGTCATTATCTTTGTCCCAATAGTCAAAAACTGTTTGATCTTTATCGGCTTGAAATCTAATTAAAGGATAAGGTTTGTCGCCAATTAATACAGCCGGATTTTTCTTCTCGCCAAAATATTCGCCATACAAACTTACCCGAGTATTTATTTTGCCCATTGCGGGGTCTATTTTGCATAAACTCGGCTTTAGGGGCGAGGCGCTGTTAAATATAAAATTCCTGTCAATCTCCGGCTGAATTGAAGTCGTATCAATTGCCGGCCAAGCTCCAATCTTCATGGTTATTTTGTAATTTCTACGATTTTGCAAATTTTCTGGAACTTTTACAATCACCTGCTTGTCGCTCCAAATGGAATCCGCGCAGATTTTAGGAAAATCAAAACTGGCTGGCTTGCCGGTAATAGCATCGCCGAAATAAACCTCTCCGGCTGTAGCGCCGAAGCCGCCGCCGTTAATGGTTACATATTGTCCGGCCGGACCTTCCTTAGGATCAAACGAAGAAATAAACGGACCCTTATATAATTCTTTATCTTTAGTAAAATCCAAATAATTGCTATAGACTTTATCTTTTAGGGCAAAACTGCTCGTATTACCGGCTGTTATGTTTGGCACCTTGGCAGTTCCTTTTTTATTATCATTAAAACTCGCTCCTACTCCGGCAATTCTATTATTTATGTTTCCAAAATAAGGGCTGGCGCCTGATAATTTTATGCCATAATAATTTATAACTTCATCTTGTTTTCCGCTATCAGGATCTAATGAACAAATGCCCGGCCTGTCAATATCATTTATTTTAAAATCAAACACGCTGGTAGTGGACGCCGAGTCGGACTTTACAATTTTTATGGCTCCGGTTTGCGCGCCGCTCGGAACAATCGCGGTAATTTTATTATCAGTCCAAACATTTGTGCATTGAACATTGCCGGCCGCAGAGTCGTTAGCTAATTTGGCTTTAACCCAGCCTAATGTACTGCTGGCGTAGACTCCGCCATTGCCCGGGCTGGCGCCAAAATTTCTGCCGTAAATTGTAAAAAAATTACCAGCCTTGCCGTTAGGCGCGCTCTGATCGCAACTGTCGCCGCTGGCGCAATCGCTGTCCGCTAAACAGGCTTCATTAGGTTCATTTTTACAAAATCCGCCGGCCGGAGAAATGCCGGTGATAACCGGCGGACTCTGGCAAAGACAGCAGTTTGTAGTTCCGGCCGCGTAACCGGCGGCAGAGCATTTAGCGGCGGTTGAGCCTTCAGAACGGCAGGTTTGCGAAGCGCACAAATTATCACTGCAAGTTGCCGGTACGCTTATATCATTAGCGCAGGCCGCGCCGTCGCAAGCGCCGCACTCTCCGCCGCAATCAATAGCGGTTTCAGTTGGATCTTTTATGCCATTACAGCAATGGCCGGGCCTGATCGTAGTAGTAAAACTGCTATCCGCTTTGTGGTAAGCCAAATCATAAGCGCTAAAACTAAAATTGTATTGATCGCCCACGGCCATGGCTTTTGTATCATATTGATAAGACTCGGATTGATAAGTTTGTTTTTTCCCAGGCTTAACTATGTCCGTTTTTATTCTGGACTCGCCGACTTTTTGTTCTAAAAATCCCAGACTGGAAAAACCCGCGTCATCCCGCGCCCAGCCGGTTACGGTATTGGCGCCGAGCTTAAGCGAGCCGTCATCGCGGCAAATTTGCTGTGATATTATCCCAGCGGTCGGACCGCTGGTATCTATTAGATTATTGGTGGAAAAAACAAACTTGCAGGAATTACCCGCGCAACTTAGGCTTTGGTTGTTGATTGATTTTATTCCGCTCCCGCCGTTAACAGTAACTTTATATTTGCTCCAAGAGTCAAGACAGTTCTGCGTATTATTTTCATCGCCGCAATTCGCATTGCTTTTAAAATTAATTTCCCGCCGGCCGCCGCCTGATTCCACCACACCCTCCACCGGCTGTATTTCAGGCAAATTGGTTTCCGTTTCATCGGCTGAATTAATAAAAGCGATTTTTTCCACTTTAAAATTATTATTTAAAACGTTTTGGTCAATATTATCAGCCATAGCGTCGTTCAAAAAAACTCTAACTCTTACATTTCTTATCACATTTTTTGCCTGATCTCCAGGTATGGTTCCGGAAACTCCAAAAGAAAAGTCAGGCCCGCCGCCGGGGCAGTCGGGACCGCTGCAGGCGAAAGGATCAGTATTCTCGCCGCCCGTAGCTTCAGTTAATCTGGATAAAATATAGCTGGCAATGGCGAATGACGCTAAACAAATTAACAGCCCGATCACCGCGCCGATTAAAATCTTCTTGGCTTTTTCCACTTTTTCCGCTTCGCCATTAGCCGTCATCCATAAATAGCCGGCATAAATAATTAGGCCGACCGCGATAATGCCTAAAAAGCCCAGCGCGATCCTAATAATGTTAGCCGCGATAACTCTGGGGTCGCTGGCCGCGCTTAAACCCGTACCTTCCGCGTAATTCAGCCCCACATCAGCGGTCGCCGCCAGCGCGAAATGAGCCACAGCAAAAACCGCGGCTAACAGGCTGAAAACTATTAATATTTTTTTTATTTTTTTTGTCATTTTATACCTTGTCATTGCGGGCTTATCTTTGTCATTCCCGCGCCTCTTTTGTCATCCCTTGCCCCTCTCCGTCATCCCTGCGAAAGCAGGGATCCAGACAGAATTTTTTCTGGATTCCCGTTTTCACGGGAATGACGTTTGCTTATCCGTCATTCCTGCGTAGGCAGGCATCCAGAAACTCCACGAATGACGATTTTAAAATAATTTATCAGATAAATCGTTCCAGCCCGGATTATCTTTTTCAATTAACTTTATCTTCCAGTTTCTTTTCCATTTTTTTAACTGCTTTTCTCTGGTAAAGGCTTCTTGAATATCGCCAAATATTTCGTAATAAACTAAATCTATAATATTATACTTTTTGGTAAATCCGCCAAATAGGCCTTGCTTATGTTTATTTACTCTATCCTGCAGATTTGAAGTTACTCCAATATACAAAGTTCCATTCTTACCGCTGGCCATGATATAGATGTACGATATTTTTTCTTGGTACATTTTTTTCTGGATTCCCGCCTGCGCGGGAATGACGTTTGCTTATCCGTCATGCCTGCCCCTTTTCGTCATCCCTGCGAAAGCAGGGATCCAGACAGAATTTTTTCTGGATTCCCGTTTTCACGGGAATGACGATTACTTTTATGGACAACTTTCTCCCCGAGCGCCGTTGCAGCAGCAGGGCAAACCATCGGTAACCGAATTAGCGTCTCCCGAACAGGCCGGACCGGCGCAGGGCTTAAAACAATTTTGATAAATATCTTTTAAGCCGGACCCGGCTTGGGCTTTATAGCTGGCGGCATTGCTGAAGGGAGAATGATTAATATAAACATCGGTTTGATCTATGGTACTGGCGCCAGGAACGCTTTGTTTCCCCTGATTGGTCGCCCAATAGCCCAAAGGCTGATCCAGAAAACTTCTTAGATTAAGCAAATAATGCAGAACGTCTTCATTGCCATTTTTGATTGTCAAACTGCCGGTGGTTAAGCGCGATGACAGCATTAATTTATCAAAACTGATGGTAATCGCTTTATTTAAATCAACGCCAGACTCGTCCTTGACCGGAATAGTGGGCGTTTTAATTTTCGGCGGAGTTAGATTAAGTTTATTGCTGATAAAAAACGACCACTGATAACTATCGCCTTCTGCGGCAACCGGCGCGTTTTCATTATAATAGCTGGCCGGACCATAAGCCGAGTCGTTGCGATTGCCGTCCAATGAATTAAAAGCCGCGTCAACTATGCCGTCCACGATTTTTGTTCCGGCCTTATTGGCTTGAGGAAAATATTTATTCGCGCTATCACGGCAAAACTTTCTGGCTGTGTCGCAGGTATTAAACGGCGACTTGTCTTGGCAAAGACTATCGTCTGCTTTGCCATTCTTCGCGCAAGAAATCAAACTGGCCGCGGAAAGTTCAACGCGCAAATGGCTATTAGGCGGCAAACAATAAATTTTTTCCCCGCAGGCGTTAAAACCGCACTCTTTGTCTGATAAAAAATCAACCGTTCTGTATTGATTGGACACCGCGAATTTTCCGGCCAAATAATTACCCGCGCATTTATTGTTATCGCATTTATATGACAGACAGTCTGCATCAGACGTACAAGCGCCATCTTTTGCTACTGGGATAGAGACAGCATTAACCACTCTGATATAATCTTTTAAATCATCGCTCGCGCCGGAAACTACCAGGGGCATAATGGCTTCATTAAATTCAATTTGGATCGCCGAATTCATGGGCTCGTCTGTTTTACAATTAAGTTGTGGAGGATTTTTTATGCAAGTATTATTAACCTCATCTATTTTATCTTTTCCGTCTTTCATAGCGACTACCGTTAGCGCCGCCGAGTTACTGTTTGATAAATTAATGCTATTGCCGGCTAGACCGGCGACTTTGGCTTTCACCGTAACAACATTGCCCGAAGCAGTAGCGGCAATGTCTGGATTGGGAGATGATATGTTATTTATTGCGTCCTTTAAATTATTCGCGGTTGTATTATTATTTCCAACTACAAAATTAGCGCCGCCTGCCGTATCACTGGCGATATAGGTTATATCTCCCGCGGTTATGGTATCGGCAACGGTCATAGCTTTAATCTTAACTGTCCATTCGTTCCCCTCCGTGAAATTGCCGGAATTAAGCGTTAATTTTAAATTACACAGGGTAAAAGCAACAGTTTTACCGCTAACCGCGCCCTGGCCCAATGATATGCCGCTACTATCTGTTAATTTAATAATGCTCTTATTAGCGCTATCAACATTGACCTTGAACTCTCCGCCTTGGTCGCAACTTTTATCAACCGTAGCCGTGGCATCGCTCCAGGAAGCTAATATTTTAGTCGGCGGATCTGTTTGCGGAATTACTGAGGGATCATCCACCATCGGTTTCATTACCAACAATACCTTCGCCTCGCTATAAATTGACGGCTCTGAATTAACCGTAATCGTGCCCGTCGCTGACGCGCCGGCACCAGGCGCTACTGTATCTTTTATATTGTCCGGCGCCGGCGCCAGGCTGTTTTTTATAACTTGCGGCGGCGTCAAATCAATTTTATTGCTGACTTCAAAACTCCAGGCATATTCCTCTGGAGTTTTACCCAAAAATGCCCCATCACCGGTTTTTCTTTTTAAATCTTTGCTTAAATAAACCGAATAATCAATATATTCCGAAGGCGAGCCCAAATAATTTTTTGGCGCGAAAACATAAGTCTTGCCGTCAGCCGTTGTATAAACTTTCGCGTCAACTAAAGAGGTACAGCCAGACGCAGGCGAGCTACCGGTAACGCAAACGGCTGAATCGCTTTTCTTAAAAATCCTGATTACATCTGTGTTAATATCATCGCCATCGCAGATAGTTGGCGTCGCATCTTTAGGCTTGCATAAAGTTTCAGCCTTCATCAACTCTCTAAAAGTAATAATAATGCTGGCATTTCTTGGCACTTCTTTTTGATCGCGCGCCGGATAATGCGATTCAATTATGCCATTGCCTAAAGCCGACAAGCCATAATTTTTTACGCCCCCGCCGCCGCCGGCTTTATTGGAATTACCGCCCTCGCCGGTCAGCTGATTTAAAATAAAGCTGACGACGGCGAAAGCGGACAAAATAATTATCAGGCCGATAACCGCGTTCTTCAAGATCTTTTTCGCCTGCTCAATTTTTTCCTCATTGCCTTGGCTGGTCATCCACAGCCAGCCGGCGTAAATAACCAGGCTGACCGCGATCACGCCGAGAAAACCCAGGGCGATCCTGATAATTTTAGCGATAATGACCCTGATATCCTGGGCATTGCTCAAGCCCGTGCCGGCCGCGTAGTTTAATCCCACGTCAGCCGCGGCCGCGCGAACGGAATGAGACAAAAAAACCGCGGCCAGCAATAAAAAGATTGCTAGTAAAAAAATTTTAGAGTATTTACTAAATTTTTGCATGGGGACAATAAATTCTAAATCCTAAACTCTAAACAAATCCTAAATCCTAAATTCAAATATTCCAAACTAAATGCATTTGCATTTACATTTGCATTTGTTTTGAATTTAGAATTTGGAGCATTAGAATTTGTTTAGGATTTAGAGTTTAGAGTTTAGGATTTTTGAATCAAACTCTTTTGACTTTTCCACTTTTTTATAATACTATTATAACATAATTAAAATGCCAAGCGCAACTAATTATGACCATCAGCCAAGTCATCAGCAAATTTAAAGAAAATAATCCCAAAGCCGACACTGCCATGCTCCAGCTGGCTTATGACTTCGCGGTTAAAGCCCACTCCAGCCAGAAAAGAAAAAGCGGCGAACCGTATATCCAGCACTGCCTGCACACCGCTTTTGTGTTAACGCAGATCAAGGGCGACCTGGAAACCGTGGTGGCCGGATTATTGCATGATATTCCCGAGGACACCGAATACACGCTGGCGGAGATTGAAAAAAATTTCGGCCAAGAGATCGCTGTCCTGGTGGAAGGCATTACTAAATTAAGCAAAATCAAATATCGCGGCATTGAGCGCTATCGCGAGAGCTTGCGCAAAATGTTTTTGGCCATGGCCAAAGATCTAAGAGTCATCCTGATAAAATTCGCCGACCGCCTGCATAACCTGCGCACTCTGGATTCATTGCCTCTGGAAAAACGCCAGCGCATCGCCAGAGAAACTTTGGAAATTTATTCCCCCATCGCCGGCCTGTTAGGCATCTACCGGCTAAAATGGCAAATGGAAGATATTTGCTTTAAGCACCTTTACCCTGAAGAATATAAAAAACTGGAATATAAATACGAGGTGGAAAAAAAACTTGAGCATAACCAGTACATTCAAAAAGTAAAAAATACCCTGGGCGCCAAGCTCAAAGAAGCGAAAATCCCTTTCCAAATTACCAGCCGTTTTAAGCACCTGTACAGCATTTATCTGAAAATGCAGAAAAAAGACCGAAAATTTGACGAAATTTATGACGTTTTCGCCTTAAGGATTATCGTGCCCAATATCGCCGACTGCTATAAAACTCTGGGCATCATCCACTCGCTCTGGCGGCCCAATCCGATTCGTTTTAAGGACTATATCGCCGTGCCTAAGCCTAACGGCTACCGCGGCTTGCACACCACGGTTTTCGGTCCGGAAAACAGTCCCGCGGAATTTCAAATCAGAACCAAAGAGATGGATGAAGAAGCTAAATACGGCATTGCCGCCCACTGGTATTACAAAATAAAAGGCAAAAGCGATGACGACGCCAGGCAGCAGCCGGCCTGGGTCAAAGAGGTTTTAAAAATTCAAAAGGAAACCGAGGACACGCACGATTTTATCAAACAAATTAAATTTGACGTTTTTCATGACCGAATTTTCGTCTTTTCTCCCAAAGGCGATGTTTTTGATTTGCCCCAAGGCGCTACGCCGATTGATTTCGCCTACACCGTGCACACGGATATCGGCAACCAAGCGGTCAGCGCCCTGATAAATGATAAAATCGCGCAGCTGGATCAAGAACTGAAAAACGGCGACCTGGTGGAAATTATTACTGATAAAAAACGCAAAAGCCCGAACCGCGACTGGCTCAAATTCGTCAAAACCGCCTCGGCCAGAAATAAAATCAAGCAGAACTTAAGGCATTCGGTGCTGGACAGCCTTAAAAGATATATTCCGAAAATATAAAAAACGCCCTCAAAAAAAACACTCGGTGTCCACGGGGACACCGAGTGTCAATTGGCATCTCAATTTATTTCGCCAGCATCTTTTTCACTATTTCTCCGACCTTCCCGCCGTCAGTCTTGCCTTTGACCCGAGCCATGACTTGACCCATAGCTTTGCCAAAATTATCAGCGCCCGAGGCGATTACTTCCTGAACAACTTTTTCTAACTCTTGGTCAGACATCTGCGCCGGCAAATACTTCTGCAAAATTTTTATTTCCGCGTTTTCTTTTTCCGCCAGCTCTTGCCGCCCGCCCTGAATGTACGCTTCCACTGAATCGCGGCGCTTCTTTACCTCCGAGCCGACCACTTCTAAAATTTGCTCATCGGATAATTCGGCCTGCCCATCTTTTCTTAAAGCAATTTCTTTATTGCGCGCGGCCGCGATCAGCAGGCGTAATGTTGATAGCTCATCGGCGCGCTTTTCCAGCATCGCCGCTTTCAAGTCGCTGCTAATTTTTTCTGCTAATTTAGACATATTTTAACGCAACATTAACAGAATCGGTAAGGATTAATTCCTGAATTTTACGAGCAGACATATGATTTTTAGGCTGAATTTGCCGTTAAGAAAATGGCATGTTTGAGCGGAGCGAGTTTGCCATTTTTAGGCAAATTCAGCCGTGCCGGAGGCAAAAATCATCCTGGATGCGAGTAAATTCAGAAATTAATCCTGTCCGCATATTTTAACTCCGGCTGAAGCCGGGTAGAAAATAAAAAATAATTTCTCCAGCCGAGCATTAATGACAATTCAATTACCATCTTTTTCTCGGCTCTTCTTTTAACTTGCCGATTCTCTTTAAATATTCCCTTTTTGATTTCAATTTCATGCCAACCAAGGCCCGCTTCTTCTGCTGGGTCTTGTTTATCCGCGGCTGAACATGCTGAACCTGGCGAGCCAGATATAATTTGCCGCTTTGCTGAAGCTTTTTATTGAACCTTCTTAAGAAGCTTTCAAAACTTTCGCCTTTTTTTCTTTTAAATTCTGCCATTAGTCCACCTGCCTTTCTATATAATATTATTTACTTTCCATTATCCAATCTTTTTTCCAGCTCGCCCATAATTTTCTTATAATCAACTATTTCCTGAATGCCCGATTCCATGTCGCGGATTAAAATCGTGCCGTCCATAACTTCCTTTTGGCCTAAAATCAGAGTGTACTTAACTCCCATTTTATTGGCCGCCTCCAGCTGGCTTTTTAAGCTATCCTTGGAAAAAGCCTGGCGCACGTTTAAGCCGGCTTTGCGCAACTCTTCAAACAATTTCATAATCTTCCTTTTAGCCTGGTCGCCCAGCTGGGCCAAAAAAACATCGCCTTTTTCTTCGTCGCGCAAGGGAATATTTTTTTCTTTTATCTTTAAAATCACTCTTTCAATGCCGATGCCGAAACCGCAAGCCGGCGTTTCCCGTCCGCCCATGTACTCCACCAGCCCGTCATAGCGTCCGCCGCCGCCCAAAGCATTCTGCCTGGGCGGTTCAACTTTGCCGGCCGCCTCGGCGTCAGCGGGCTTGCCCGCCTGGCTTTCCGCGAAAGCCGGCCAAATTTCAAACACCGTGCGGTTATAATAATCCAAGCCTCTGACCAAGGTTGGATTTAAGTTGTAAGGTATATCCAGCTCATCTAAATATTCCAGCACTTTAATAAAATGGTTGCGGCAATCTTCGCATAAGCTATCCACGATCTGCGGCGCGTCGCCGGCTAGCTCCTGGCATTGTTTTTCCTTGCAATCCAATAAGCGCAGCGGATTTTTGGCCAGCCTTTTTTTACAATCATTGCACAGTTTGCTCCGGCGGCCGCGCTCTTTGTAAAAATCCTCCAGCTTAACTAAATAGTCCTTGCGGCAGTTGGCGCAGCCGATGCTATTGATTTGCGTCATCACGTCAAGCTGTAATTCGCGGAAAAAATAATAAGCAATGGCGATCAGCTCCGCGTCGGCCACCGGGCTGGCTTCGCCGATATTTTCCAGGTTATACTGGCTGAATTGGCGGAAACGGCCGGCCTGGGGCTTGTCGTGGCGAAACACCGGACCCAGCCAAAGCAGCTTAACCGGCTGGGGCAAATTAAACATGCCGTGCTCAATATAAGCGCGGACAATGCCCGGCGTGGCTTCGGGCCGCAGAGCGATTTTATCGCCGTTTTTATCAACGAATGAAAACATTTCTTTGGCGACAATATCCGAGCCGCGGCCGCTGGAGCGCTCGTAAAGCTCCAGCGCTTCCAGCGTCGGCGTGTCAATCCGCCTGAAACCATAAGCCTTGGACAGCTCCGTGGCTTTCTTAATCACCAAGTTCCAATATTTGTATTCATCCGGCAAAATATCTTTCATGCCGCGCAGGCGGGAAACGAATTTGCCTCTTCTTGGCTTCAAGGCTTTTTCTTCAGCGTCTTTTTTCTTAAACATTTTTGGCATAAACAAAAATTTTTAAATTTTTTGAATTTTTAATTTTTAAATAATGCTTAAATTTTTAAAAATTAATTCGTTAAAAATTATTTATAAAATTAAAAATTTAAAAATTGTATTTTAATAGCTGTACTCTGGCGCTGAAAAAACATTAACGCGGTTAAACGGCCAGCCGCGCAATAATACCTTGCCGGTGATAAATTTTTTGTCCAGCACGCCGAAACTCCTGGAATCTTTTGAAGCGGCGCGATTGTCGCCTAAGACAAAATACCCGCCATCGCTCAAGCTGATAATTTCTTCATTGATGCCGTAAGTCTTAACGTCCGCCGGCAAATATTTTTCTTCCAGTTTAAAGCCATCCGGATGCGCTTGGTTATAAATATAAACCCCGCCGTCTTTTATCTGCACCTTTTCTCCGGGCAAACCGATAATCCGTTTAATGAAAAATTCATCCGGATCGCGCGGATAGCGGAAAACAACAATGTCCCCGCGCTCCGACTCGTGAAAGCGGTAGCTGATTTCGTCAATGATTAAATATTCCTTATCGTAAAAATTCGGCTCCATGGAAGCGCCTTTGACATAAAACGGCTGGATTAAATAATATCTGATAGGAATAATAATGGCTAGAGAAATCGCTACAACTTTGATTAATTCAAAGACATAGCTAAAAAAATTTTTTATCATAAAAAAACTTCCGCTTAAACTGTTTATTAAATAATCTTACAATATAATTAACTCTTTGTCTACTCGCTATTATAACAGCTTATCGGTCAGAAAGCAACCCCGTGCTTTTTGACCTAATCTGCCATAAAATTAGACTTATTTAAAAATAAGTTGTAGATTGTAAATATGAACGATAAAATAAATTTGCTTGATTCGCCGGCCGAGCAGGAACCGGCCTTGATTAAGCCGGGCCGGCCGCCAAAAAACAAGCCGCTTAAAGCCCTGGCCTATGTTTTAATTTTTCTATTTGTCATTTTTTTGATTTTCAAATTTTACGGTCCGGGCGGCAATTCGTCGTCTTGGCTTGATTATTTGCCTTTCGTCGGCCAGGTAAAACATCTGGTGGAAAGCGCCAACACCACCCTGAAAGGCGAAGATCGAAACAGGATTAATATTCTACTGCTGGGCATCGGCGGCCAAGGCCATGACGGGGCTTATTTGACTGATACTATTATGCTGGCCAGCTTACAGCCCAAAGAAAAAAAAGCCGCGCTGGTTTCTATTCCCCGCGACCTGTCAGTACCCATTGAAAATATGGGCTGGCGTAAAATCAATAACATAAACGCTTTCGCCGAAATGAAAACGCCGGGCTCGGGCGGCTTGGCCGTCAGCCAGGCGGCCAGCAATATCTTACAAACGCCGATTGACTATTATTTAACGGTTGACTTCAGCGGCTTTGAAAAAATCATTGATGACTTAGGCGGCATTAAAATCAACGTGGAAAATACTTTAGACGACTACAAATACCCTATCCTAGGTTCGGAAGACGCGCCCTGGGATCAAAGATGGGAGCACCTGCGCATAAACGCGGGCGAACAGACAATGAACGGCGAATTGGCCTTAAAATACGTGCGCTCCAGGCACGCCTTAGGCGCTGAAGGCTCTGATTTCGCGCGCTCGCGGCGCCAGCAAAAAGTTTTAGAAGCGGTTAAAGAAAAAGTCATGTCTTTAAACATGCTATTTCATCCGGGCGCGATTTCCAAAATCATCGGCCATATAACCGGCAATTATCAGACTAATTTAAAAATCTGGGAAATTATTAAATTATGGGGCCTGGTCAAAGATATCAACGGCGCTGATATTGTTAATCGCGTATTAGACAATAGCCCGAGCGGCTTGCTGGTGGACACGATCGGCGTCGACGGCGCCTATTTGCTCTCGCCCAGGAGCGGTAATTTTTTGGAAATTCAATATTTGGTCAATAACCTCTTTAATGACGCGCCGGCCAATGATAAAGAAACGGTGGCGCGGGAAAAAGCTTCCATTGAAATCAGAAACGGCACCTGGATAAACGGCCTGGCCAGCCGAGTAGCTTTGGATTTGGAAAAATACGGCTTTGACATTGTCCGCGTCGGCAACTCCAGCCAGCAAAATTTCCAAAAATCGGTTGTTTACGACCTAACCTATGGCGCCAAAATCCAAGCCTTGCGGGTATTAAAAAACAAAACTAACGCCAACGTGTCGCTGGGCATGCCGCAATGGCTGATAGACGATATGGCCAAAGGACTGGCAAAAGAAAAAAATCCGGTCCAGCCTGATTTTATCCTGCTTTTAGGCGAAGACGCGGACGCGACCAGGTCAGGCGTGGAAAACGCGGTACAGTAGAATTTCTGTCATTGCGTGGAGTCCCGCATTTGGGGGCGGCGAAGCAATCTCACGGACAAAAATCTTTTACCAAAACTTGTCATTCGTGAGATTGCTTCGCTCCTTTCAGTCGCTCGCAATGACAAACTATTTTTTATGCCAGAATCATCAGAAAAACAAAACCATCTTCCCTTAGTTGTCATCTTCGGCCGGGCCAACGCGGGCAAATCAACCCTGTTCAATTGCTTGACTGAAAAACGCCAAGCTTTGGTTTCGCCTGTTGCCGGCACCACTCGCGACAGCAATTTAGGGAAAGTTTTTTGGCGCGGCCGCGAATTCAGGCTGGTGGATACCGGCGGCATCATTGATTTGAAGCATTTAATCAATAAAACCTCGGCTAAAAACGACATTGACGACAAGGTTCAGCGGCAGGCGAAAAAATATTTAACCGCGGCTGACTTGGTTATCTTCTTAGTGGACAATAAAACCGGCTTACTGCCCCAAGACAGCCAGATGGCGCTCCTAATTAAAAAAAATGTTGATCCGGAAAAAGTCGTTTTGGCTGTCAACAAAGTTGACTCGCCCAAAGACCGCTTGAATTTTTCCGAGTTTTACAAATTATCATTCGGCGAACCCCAGCCGCTTTCCGCGGCTAACGGCTCCGGCACCGGCGACCTGCTGGATCTTATCGTTGACCGGCTCGCAACTAGCAGCGCAAATACAAATACAGATGAAGAAGAGCCGCGGGTTACGGGTGGCGAGTTGCGCGTCTGCATCATCGGCCAGCCTAACGTGGGCAAATCCAGTTTGCTTAATTCCTTGCTGGGTTACGAACGGGTAATCGTCAGTCCGACACCGCATACCACCCGCGAGCCCCAGCACACCGACATAATTTACGAGGATCAAGCCATCAGGCTGATTGACACGGCCGGAATTTCCAAGCATGGGCACGCCGGGCGCGGACTGGAAAAATTCGGCATCGCCAAGTCCTTGTCGGCTTTATCAAAAAGCGATATCGCCTTGCTGGTAATTGATATCAGCCAGCCCCTTTATCACCAAGACGCCAAACTAATAGAAGAAATTGTCAGCGCTAAAAAAAGCTTTATTTTTGTCGCCAATAAATGGGATAAAGTCGCCGAACGCGACACTAAAAAATATGCTGATTTGATTTACGGCAAACTGCCCTTCGCCAGATTCGCTCCGATCCAATTTATTTCCGCCTCAACCGGCGCCAAGGTGAAAAAAATTTACGACTTAATTATAAAAATCAGCCGAGAAAGAAAATTAGAGTTAAGCGATTCCCAGCTGTCTCACTTTCTCTCGCGCGTAGTCAAAGTCCATCGCCCGGCCAAGGGCAAGGGGGTCCGCCATCCCCGCATCCGCGATATCAGGCAAACCGGCGCCAACCCGCCGATGTTTGAATTAAAAATCGGGGCCAAGGAAGACCTGCATTTTTCCTATGTCCGCTTTCTGGAAAACCGCCTGCGCGAAACTTACGGCTTCTTGGGAACGCCGCTAACAATTATTGTGTCAAAAAATAAGAATGTGCATGGGTCGCATCAAGACTAATCCGCTTGTCATTGCGAGGAGTCCGTACTCGGGCGACAAAGCAATCTCACGCGCTATCTATCTTAATTCAAATTTTGTCATTCGTGAGATTGCTTCCCCCGGCTCAAGGCCGGGGTCGCAATGACAGTGCCAATTTATGCATATCATCATCGGCCTGGGCAATCCGGGCAAAGAATACCAATTCACCCGCCATAACGCCGGTTTTTTGGCCGTTGACGCTCTGGCCGAACAGCTTGGCTTAAACTGGTCAACTAACAAAAAATTTAACGCTGAAATCACCAAGAGCGCTGATATTATTTTTTTAAAACCGCAAACCTTCATGAATGATTCGGGCCAGACAGCCGCGGCCGCTCTCGCCTATTTTAAAATCGCCCCGGAAAACCTGACCGTCATTCATGACGATCTGGATATTGAGCTGGGCAAATACAAAATTTCCGCGGATTCAAGGAGCGCCGGCCATAAAGGCGTCCAGTCAATCATTGATCGGTTAAAAACTAAAAATTTCAAACGCGTCAGAATCGGCGTAAAAACACCGGCGCTGGAAAAAATTCCGGCGGAAAAGTTTGTCTTGCAAAAATTCAAAGCGGAAGAAAAAGAAATAATCAACCTCATAATATCTCAAATAAAAAAAGAAACGGCCTAAACGCCGTTCCTTTTTTATTATGTAAAGGCAATTACTATCCGCAATTCTGCCTAGAAGCCCGGGGATAACCCCGATTTAAGGCGTTGGCAAGACCAGGAGGGAGGCCTAGCTTCCGCCGCTCCTAGACAGAATTCCAGATACTACCTGCTCCGCGTAAAATATGTTATTATATAATAATAGCGCCCAAGATGCTACTTGCTTGGAAGGGATTCATGATTCATAAACAGTCAAGGAGGAAAACTATTTATTAAATTATGCCCTTAAGCAAGTAACACGCTGGACGCTATCGCATAAAAATAAAATTATTTATCATTGTATATTATCACATCAATAGTTGCCTGTCAAGCGACGTATTTTAGCTAAAATTAAATATAATTAACCATCATGGATGATCTAAAATATTGGCTGGCGCTGGGCCAGTTTTATAAATTCGGACCCGTAAAATTTAAAAAACTCGCGAATTATTTTCCTAGCATGGAAAGCGCTTATCGCGCGCCGCTGAATGATTTACTTCAGGCCGGCCTAGATGAAAAAACCGCTGAAGAATTCATAATTTTTAAACACCAAATAAATCCGGATAAATTGCTTGAGGATTTAGACAAGGAGAAAATGAGTGTTTTAACTATCGCGGATATTACTTATCCAAAATTATTAAAACAAATCTACGATCCGCCTTTCATTATTTACTACCGGGGCGATCCTGGCGCTTTGGCCGGCTTTAACCTGGCCGTAGTCGGCGCCAGAAAATTCACCCCCTACGGCCGGCAGGTAACGGAAAAATTGGTGCGGGACTTGGTGCTGAATAATTTAACCATTGTCAGCGGACTGGCCATCGGCACTGATGCCCTGGCTCACTCGGCCGCCCTGGAAGCCGGCGGCAAAACCATCGCGGTTCTGGGCTCGGGACTGGACCAGCGAAATATTTATCCGTCGCAAAACCGCTATCTGGCCGATAAAATTACGGCTCAAGGCGGGCTGATTTTATCCGAATACCCGATCGGCACTCTGCCTCTAAAGCATCACTTTCCCCAGCGCAATCGTTTAATCTCCGGGCTGTCTCAAGCCACCTTGGTAATTGAGGCCGGCGAAAAATCAGGAGCGCTGATCACGGCGATGCACGCTCTGGAGCAAAATCGGGAGGTCTTTGCCATCCCCGGCAGCATTTATTCGCAATATTCGGCCGGTACCAATAATTTAATAAAAATGGGCGCCAAATTAATTTCGGGCGCGCGCGATATAATTGAATCCCTGAATTTAGCCGATGCCGCCGCCTATATTGAAAACAAAAAAATCATCGCCGAATCGGCCGAAGAAGAGCTGATCCTTAAGCAACTGGCTTACGAGCCGATGCACGTTGACGAGCTCATGCGGCTGACAAAACTTGACACCTCTCTTATAAATAGTACACTGACGGTTATGGAAATGAAAGGCCAAATAAAAAATCTGGGCGGCATGAACTATGTTTTAGCCAGATAACTTCTAAGATTTATTTATGAAACTAGTCATCGTTGAATCACCCACTAAAGCTAAAACCATCACCAAATTTTTAGGTGATGATTTTGTCATAGAATCGTCATTCGGCCATGTGCGTGATTTGCCGGTCTCTAAAATGGGTATTGATATTGAACATGACTTTGAGCCCAAGTACGTGGTGCCGGCCAAGGCTAAAAAAAATCTTAAAAAGCTTCAAGATTTAGCTAAAAAATCGGATAACATAATTCTGGCGACTGACGAAGACCGCGAAGGCGAAGCTATTGCCTGGCATCTGGCGCAAGCGCTTAAAATCAATGAAAAAAAAGCTGAACGCATTGTCTTTCATGAAATTACCAAATCGGCGATTATCCAAGCGCTGGAGCATCCGAGAAAAATCGACATGAAGCTGGTTGACGCCCAGCAGGCCAGGCGCGTGCTTGACCGCTTGGTCGGCTATGAACTGTCGCCTTTCTTATGGAAAAAAGTGGCTAAAGGCTTATCGGCCGGCCGCGTGCAATCCGTAGCCGTGCGCCTGATCATTGAGCGCGAACGCGAGATACAAAAATTTATTACGCAGGAATATTGGTCCGTGTCGGCTGTGTTATCTCGCTGCGCGAGATCTGGCGAAGCCAGAGAGAACAGCCAGCAGCTGCCGTTCACGGCCAGGCTGAATAAAATTTCCAATAAAACGATTGATAAGCTGGAAATAACCAATCAGGAGCAGGCGGATAAAATTTTAAGCGAACTGGCGGGCGCCGGATATTCGGTAGCCAATTTGGAAAAAAAGCAGACTAAAAAACAGCCGCCCAAGCCATTCACCACTTCCAGCCTCCAGCAGACTGCCAACCGCTGGCTGGGCTTCTCGGCCAAGCAGACCATGATGCTGGCGCAGCAGCTTTATGAGCAAGGTCTAATTACTTACATGAGAACCGACTCGCTTAATTTAGCGGAAAATTTTTTAAGCCAAGCGGCTGATTATATAAAAACAAACTTAGGCGCCGGCTACGCGCTGAAACAGCCGCGCCGCTTTAAAACCAAGACCAAGGGCGCGCAGGAAGCGCATGAAGCCATCCGGCCGTCTGAAGCCGCCAACTCCCCCGAAGCAATGGCGGCAACTTTAAGCCCGACGCAAAGCAGATTATATAAATTGATTTGGCAAAGAGCCATTGCCTCGCAGATGGCAGAAGCGATCGTGGACGCCACCGTAGTTGATGTTGATGCCAGCGGTACGCCGTATCAATTTCGCGCCAACGGCCAAATTTTAAAATTTGACGGCTACCTGAAAATCTACCCGGAAAAAAGCCAGGAGATTGAATTGCCGGAATTAAAAATTAAAGAGCGGCTGGATTTAAAAGAATTAAAACCGGAACAGCATTTCACCAAGCCGCCGGCGCGGTACAGCGATGCCGGACTGGTTAAAGAGCTGGAAAAATACGGCATCGGCCGCCCGTCCACCTACGCCCCGACCATTAACACGATTGTTGAAAGAAACTATGTTCAGCGGGACGAAGGCAAGCGCCTGGCGCCCACCGACATCGCTTTCGTGGTCAATGATTTATTAGCCGAGCATTTTCCCAAAATCGTGGATTATCAGTTCACGGCCAAAATGGAAAACCAGTTTGACGCCATTGCCGAGGGCGAAATAAAATGGCAGCCGGTGATCAAGGAATTTTACGAGCCGTTTCACGCCAATTTGGAAAATAAATATGAAGTTATAAATAAACAAGACATTATGCCTGAAGAAAAATCAACCGAGGTGTGCGACAAATGCGGCGCGCCCATGATCATCAAAACCGGCCGCTATGGCAAATTTTTAGCCTGCAGCGGCTTTCCGGACTGTAAAAACATCAAAGGCTTGCCCGGCGCTGACAAAAATAAAAACGGCCAAGCCGACTCCAAAGAAGTGGAAGAGCTAAAAGAAAAATATAAAGGCGAAATTTGCGAAAAGTGCGGTTCGCCTATGGCCATAAAAGTCGGCAAATTCGGCCCCTTTCTGGCCTGCACCGGCTATCCCAAATGCAAAAATCTAAAGAACATCAACGGCGGCGCCAATGGCACCGGCATCAAGTGCCCGGTTTGCGGCGAAGGCGAGATTGTGCAGAAGCGCAGTAAGCGCGGCCTCTTTTACGCCTGCAACCAATATCCCAAATGCAAAACCGCCTACTGGGGCAAGCCCACGGGCGAAAAATGCCCGGACTGCGACAGTTTACTGGTTGAAGACGCGAAAAAAGGCGAAGTCAAATGCTCTAATAAAGATTGCGGGTATATAAAGTAAATCGGGTTAATATAAAAGCCGCCGGACGTCCAAAAGGACATCCGGCGTTTTTATTTATTCGTCATCCCTGCGGAGGCAGGGATCCAGAATTCTTATTGTCATTGCGAGCCCCGACGCTCTGGTCGGGGCGAAGCAATCTCAGGTTTGTTGGTAAAACGTCTACCTGCACCGATTATCCTCAAACACAATTCCCGCCGCGTTAAAATAAAAACTGGCGCTGGCCCCGGCCGAGGCGGTGAATAACGATGATGGCGTATTCGTGGGTCATACAGAATATTGCTGGACTAAGCTGGAAAATTTAAGTTGACACGGGTATAATGATAATCATAATTAAGCTAACGATTATCATTATGACAATTGAAAAATCAATTTTGGAATTAATTCTTCCGGAGGGAATCCTTGAATGGTTCGATATCGCCGAAGGCGATAAGGACGAGAACGATTTAAGGATAATTTTGGAAGAAAAAAATATTCCTCCAATTAAGGAGGAATTGAAAGACAAAAAAATAATATCAAAAGGATTTAAAGAAATAACGATTACGGATTTTCCCATCAGGGGCAGAAGGACATTGTTAACATTCAAACGCCGCTATTGGCAAATTGTAGGGCAAAAAGAATTATTAAAGAGGGACATCCAATTGAATTTTCCCGGCACCCAACTCGAGAAAGAATTCGCCGATTTTTTAAAAGAAGACGGCGGAAGAGAATCCGGTCTCGCTGATTTCTATCGCCAGGTTTCAT
>JAUSGE010000003.1 GCA_030649205.1 bacterium | reverse complement strand
TTTTTAGCCTCGGCCACTTTGTCCTCGCCGCCCCCGGCCGTCATCCATTTAAAGCCGCCCAGCAGAATAATCACTACCGCGATAATGCCTAAAAAGCCTAAAATCACGTTAATGACTTGAGCGATGATTTCGCGCGGGTCTCTATCGCCTAACCCAATCTGGCCCTGTATTGAATCTTGGGTCACTGAATTATTCTCCGAGCCGCCTCCCCAAACATCAACCGTGGCCGCTAAAGCCGGCAAAGACAGAGTAAAAGCCAAAGTTAAAGCCATGGACAAAACCATAATCTTTTTAAATAATTTATTTTTCATTTTTCACCTCCCTTCGTAAAATGCGGCAATCGCATTAATTTAATATTTATGTTATTAACATTATTTTACCATAAAAGAATAAAACCACCAACCGAGGCAAACAGTTGTTCATCCCCGATAATATGTTTGCGATTATCTTGGTCGTCTATTTCAATGTTATTACTCATTGGCAACCCACCAATCGCTCGCTCTTGTTCCTAAGCATCCTCTCATCTTTTCATCAGGTCCAAGACTGCCCGGCGCCGCATTTTCCTTGTCTGTTCTAAATTCTGCCAAGGCCGCTGTTTTATCTTGATTAAATTTTATGTAGGCGTTAGCAGTACATAAGTCTCTTTCGTTTGCATACCCCTCTTGCTCAATATATCTTACAGTTGAGTTATTATATTGGCTATTTTTTGCCGTCACACCGTTAGTAGTAGGAATTTCGGCGCCATTACTGTATTTAATTCTAGCGCCTTTTTTATCTTTACATTCCACGCCCTTGGTACAAGTTACATTTTTATTATAATCATTATTGCAATTTTTTACTGTCCTATCCAGAATTTGCTTAAAACTAATAACGGCAGGCACAGCCGCCTTATAGCCGGCTGATCCGGCAGTCCCTCGGGCCGGAATGGCTTTAGCGCCATCAGTAGCTTTAATTCTATAATCTCTGGTTAAAGCATTTATGGCGGCCAGCCAGCCAGCCGAGCAAAGATCATTGAATCTGTTGCTCATGCCATTTTTAATTCCATCCTTATCTCTTTGATTTAAAATAGCTCCTTCGTTTGCTATAAACTTTTCCTTAAACCAATCTAATTGTTCCATCGCGGTTTTTTTGTAAATTTCCCCGCCATTTGCCATATCCTTAGTGATCTTGGAGGCGCCGATTATATAGTCATACGCGCCCTGCGCGCCGGATTTGGCATTGGAATTTAAATCAGCATAACGATTGCCCATAGCGGTTTGAAACAATTTTAAAACATCCCGCTGGCTAACCGCTGGCTTCGGCGCGGCCGCCGCCAGCACACTTACCGCAGACAGCAGAAAAGCGGCCAGCGAGCAAAACAACAAAATTTTTTTCATAATTTTTGCCATTTAATATTTAGTTATTAACCTTGCTTATATTTTACCATAAACAACGGCTGGACGGTAGAGGCGGCCCTTGCCAGCGCTATAATATTTTATAAATCAGCAGGTCTTTATTTTTAAAAACCAATTTTACTCGGCCGCGCAGGCTATTTAATATTTTTACCAAATTACCCGGCGGATTATTGCCAGCCACTACATATTCAGAGTGAAAAACATTTTCAATGGTGTCAGGCACTGATCCTATCTGCTTCGCCGGACTAAGATTAAGACAAGGCTTCGGCTGATCGCAATATAGGCCATCATAGCTTATATTGCGCCACAGCCAATATATTTGTTTATTATATTCATATGTCGACGTTGGATCCATGCCGATTATATAATGATTATGGTTATTGTAAAAAAACATCATGGGCCACATGCCAAAATTATTATAAAACACGACCGAATCTTTCTCGGTATTAGCTTTTAGCCAGTCGTTGGCCTGTTGATAACTCGCGCTAAGTCCGCCTGTTTTATTATAATACAAGCCGTAAAAAACATTGCCTAAGTTGTAAAAAATAATTAAAGCCAGCACGCTAATAAGAAAAAAACCTATAATCTTAAAATTTATTTTGTCAGCTAGCCAATCTTTAGCTTGTTTAAACTCTGCTCTGGCTGAAAAATCGCTAAACATAACTGCGGCGAAAATAAAAGTAACCGGCAGCCAATATTCTACCCCGCGCGGCACCAATAAGGTTGCCAGTAGCCAGAAACTTGAGCATAAAAATAAAAAGTTGTTGACCGCCGAATTTTTGCCGATCTTTTTATAAGATAAAAACAAAGCCGCCGCCAAAACATAAAATAGCAAGACCAAAAAATTACCATTCAAAAAGCTAGAAAAACTGACAATCCGTACTTCACTGCCGATACCCAAATTAACGCCGGTAAATCTTAAAAATAAAACCAGCCAATTTTGCGTAAACATGCCGTAAAGGTAGTTTAAGCTGTTCGGATGAATAATCACGCCGGCTAAAATGCCGCCAGCCGCGGCGATTAGCGGCCTTAAGTTAATCCGTTTATTGGCATAAGCATCCACGGCCGAATAAATTAAAACCTGTAATATTATCAATGGCGCTAAAACATAGCCGAGAGCGTAAAATAACGACAAAATAAATAACCAAAAATTTTTTTTCTTAACTAAAAGCAAGAAGACTAAAGGCATAGCTATTATTGCCAAAATATGCGGTCTTTCCAAAAGCAATCTAAAAACAAAAATTATAGAGGAAAAAAACAAAAATAAAACCCAAATCAGCGGATATTTTACCCGTAGCTCATTTAAAATTAAATAAAAAACTAAAAAAACCAAGGCCGCCAAAAAACTGGCAAAAACCTTAACGCCTAAAAACAAACCAAAAAGGCTAATGAACAAAGCCATACCTAAGTGAAAACCCCACCAGTAATCTGCCGGAGCAAAATTAAGAAAATGAAACTCCAGCCACGGTTTAATTAAGGCCAAGTTGCCGCTTTGCGCTATTAAGGCGGAATGTTTAGCGTGGTAATATGGGTCGTCACTGCTGATAAAGCCGCTATTTAATAAATGCGCGGCCAAAAAAAGCGTGAAAAAAAATAAAAAAACCAGAGAAGCTTTAACAAAAATATTCTTAAATAATTTCATATTTATTTCATTTTATCACGAAATTGATTTTTTTATCAATTGCTGTTATAATTTTTTATATTTACACAACTATGGCCTCTTATTCTTCGCGCAATATTAAATCTCCTCAAGGCTGGCGCAGCGGCGAAAATAAATATTTAAATAATAAGGGGAAGGCCTCGGCCGGTTTTAGCGCTGGCGGAAAATTAAAAAAATATGCCGGCGGAGCAAACCGGCCGTTTGCTAAAATAAAGCTGGCTAAGGCCTTATTTTATTCATTATTGGCTTTTTTGCTTTTTTGCTTTGCCGCTTATCTGCAGCTAACTCGCGGTCTGCCTGACCCCAACCGCCTAATTGAGCGCCAGGTGCCAGAGAGCACAAAAATATATGACCGCACCGGACAAACAATTCTTTACGATATCCACGGCGACCAGAAGCGCACCATGATCAGCCTAAAAGACGTGCCTGACAACTTAAAAAATGCCACTATCTCCATAGAAGATAAGGATTTCTATAAACATGGCGGCTTTAGCGTCTGGGCAATTTTTAGAACCATCATAACCAATGTTTTATTCGGCAAAAAAGCCGGCGGCTCAACCCTGACCCAGCAATTCGTCAAAAACGCCATTTTAACTAATGAAAAATCCTTAGTCAGAAAAGCTAAAGAAATAATTTTGGCTTACCGGCTGGAAAAAAAATTCTCCAAAGATGAAATTCTGCAAATGTACTTTAACGAAATACCTTACGGCTCAACCGCTTACGGCGTGGAAGCCGCCAGCCAAATGTACTTTGGCAAAAGCGCGCGCGACCTCAATTTGGCCGAGTCGGCTGTGCTGGCCGCCATTCCGCAAGCGCCCAGCCGCTATTCGCCTTTCGGACCGAATAAAGACTTGCTTTTAGCGCGGCAAAAATATGTTCTGGATTTAATGAATAAATACGGCTATATTAGCAAGGAACAGGCGGCCGAAGCTAAAGGCTCGGCTGTGGCCTTTAAATTGCCTTCCGACAATATGCTGGCGCCGCATTTTATCATGTATGTTAAAGAACTGCTGGCAGACAAGTACGGCGAAAAGACAATTGAACAAGGCGGCCTGAAGATTTACACCACGCTTGATTTATACAAACAAAACATCGCGGAACAAGTAATTAATGAAAAAGCCGCGATTAATGAAAAAAAATATCAAGCCAGCAACGCGGCGCTAGTTTCTCTTGATCCTAAAACCGGCCAGGTTTTAGCCATGGTTGGTTCGCGCGACTATTTTAACGAAGCTATTGATGGCCAGGTCAATGTCGCGCTCCAGCCTCGACAGCCCGGATCGTCTTTCAAACCGATTGTCTACACAGCCGCGTTTATTAAAGGCTACACGCCGAATACCGTGCTTTATGATGTGGTTACCAATTTTTCCACCAACCCGGCCATACCTTATATACCTCATAACTATGATTCCAAAGAGCATGGGCCGGTTACCATGAAACAAGCCTTGGCCGGTTCCTTAAACATTCCGGCGGTGAAGACCATTTATCTGGCCGGCATTGATAATGTTATTAACCTGGCGCAAAGCCTGGGTTACACCACGCTTAACGACAGAAGCCGCTTTGGCTTATCTTTAGTTTTAGGCGGGGGAGAAGTAAAATTAGTGGAACATACCAATGCCTTTAGCGCCTTCGCCCGCGAAGGCATCAAACATCCGCTGGCTTTTATTTTAAAAGTTGAAGATAAAAACGGCCGCGTTTTGGAAGAATTTAAAAACCAAGACGAAAAAATCTTAGGCAGTAGCGTGGCGCGCCTGACCAATAGTATTTTATCGGACAACTCGGCCCGAGCTTATATTTTCGGCGCTAATAACTCCCTAACGCTGGGTGCCCGGCCGGTAGCGGCCAAAACCGGCACCACCAACGATTACCGCGATGCTTGGACCATCGGCTATACCCCGTCGCTAGTTACCGGCGTCTGGGCCGGTAACAATAACAATAAAGCCATGAAAGCCGGCTCCGACGGATCAGTGGTAGCGGCGCCGATTTGGCACGACTACATGAGCCGGGTATTAGGCAATACGCCAATTGAATATTTTAACGCCCCGGACATGGCTCCGGCCGGCAAGCCAATCTTAGATGGCCAGATTGAGCCTGACACCACGGTAAAAATTGATAAATTTTCCGGCCTGTTGGCCAATGAATTCACCCCGGCCGGCGCGGCAGTGGAGAAACAATTTAAGCAAATACACGATATTCTCTTTTACGTGAACAAAGATGATCCGCGCGGACCGGCGCCAGCCGACCCGGCGGCCGATCCTCAATTTTTACTCTGGGATAACGCAGTACAAAATTGGGCGAAAAAACAAGGCATAGTCAATTCTTTGCCGCCCACTGAAGCGGATAATGTCCATTGGCCGGAATTTATGCCGCAAATCGCCATTAGCTCGCCAGCCAGCAACCAGGTGGTTGCCGGACAGCTGTTGAACGTCAGCGTCAACGCCACCGCTCCGCGCGGCGTCAGCCGGGTTGAGTATTATATTGACGGCTACTTATTTGACACAGTCACAACCGCTCCTTTTAATCTCAACAAATCAATCAGCGCCTTAGTTAATAACTCGCACGAACTAACCGCGCGCGCTTGCGACGCGGTTGATAATTGCGCCGAACAAAAAATTAATTTCATTTTAACGCAAAACTCCCGGCCGAAAAAATTTAATATTGATATTAGCGTAGTTGACCCCGCGGCTAACGCCGGCTTATATAAATACGATTTCCCATATTTAATAAAAGCCTTAGTCGGCAATCCCGAACAGGTGGCGAGCGTAAATTTTTTCTATAAAGATTCAATCGGCAACACCGCCTCCTTAGGCCAAGGTAAAATCAAAGACCAGACCGCCCTAATTTGGCTGGCCAGCCCGCCCGCGCCAGGTACGTATACTATTTACGCCGAAGCGCACGGCTGGCAAGGCCAAAGCGCTAAATCCGAAGAAATAGCCATCACCATTAGAAACCTGCCGCAAACCTTTGCCACTTCAACGCCGGCCGCCAACACACCGGTAATTGCGCAATAAAACAAAAAGGCATCGGATATCCAATTGAATATCCGATGTCTTTTTTTATTGCATCATCCTATTGCTTTATCGGCATGATAATATATAAATAACTCTCATCCTGCTCTGATCTGATAATACAAGGCGTATTACCGTCTATAACTTCAATTTTAACTGTTTCATTCTCAATAATACTTAAACCGTCCAACAAATAACGATAATTAACTACAATACTATTATCGTTACCGTTAACTTTAGCGGCCAAGCTGGTGATATTTTCTCCGGTCTGGCCGGAAACAGCGGAAATTACCACTTGATTTTTACCTAAAGGAAAGTCTAAATTAACATCATTAATACCGGCCTTAGAAAATAACGAAGCCATTTTCACTGCCCGAATCAATTCCTGCCGGTCAATCATAATTGTTGTTTTACCGGCAGAGGGAATAATCTGCTGATAATCCGGATATTGGCCCTCAATTAGCCGAGAAACCAATTCGGTTGAGCCAAAGGTGAATAAAATTTGATTATCTGAAACATAAAACCGTATTTCTTTATCGCTCTCTTCCACTTCACCATCCAGATTCACCGACAACACCCTTAACAGCTCTTGCAGAGTTTTTGCCGGCACAATAATCCTCTTTTCCTCTTCACTGCTTGATTTAATTTGAATCTTTTTTTCAGCTAAGCGATAGCTGTCGGTCGCGGCGATGATTAAGGAGCTGCCGGCAAATACGAATAAAACTCCGGATAATTCCAGCCTGGTTTCGCTTTGAGCCGCGGCAAAAATTACTTGAGAAATCGCTTTTTTAACGGCTTCCGCCTCGGCGCTGAAAAAATTTTTTTTATCAACTTCAGGTATCAAAGGAAACTCATCCGCCAACTGGCCTTTAACTTTTACCTGATAATTTTCACAATCCACCACCAAATCAGCGCCTTTGTGATTTAGGCCGATTTTTTTATTGGGCAATAAATTAACGCAGTCGGTAATTATTTTTGAATTTACCGTGAACGCCCCGGCCTGCTCAATCTTTCCCCTGACTGTGCTAATAACGCCAACCTCCAGATTAGTCGCTATCAGCCTTATCTTACCCTCATCAGCCTTAATCAGTACGTTATTAAGGATTGGCAGGTTTACGTTTTTACCCGCGACCCGGCCAACCAAGGCCAGTCCTTGTTTTAAATTTTCTTGTAAGCTGAATATCTTTAATCCGTCTGATTTTTCGTCACTCATAATTTTTATTTATATATTATAATATTATATATAATATATTAAGAAATAATAATAACAATAAGGCGGTGGAAAATTAAATAATTTATTAAATTGCCTCTTAGGTTTAATGAATTTTTAATAATTAGTTTGTGAAATAGCTGTTGATAATTATGTAGAAACAATTGCTGGGTGTGGACAAAGAAGCGCTGAATTTATTTGATGAAAAAGTTATTAACAAGCTGGCGGCGGCTTATTATCAGATTATCACCATTATCCGCTGTAGATTAGTTGTTTAATGGAATTGATGTTTTGCTTCATGCGCTCATCGTCCTGATATTCTTTTTCTACTTTATTAAAAGCATGCATGGCTGTAGTGTGATCGCGTCCGCCTAACTCATGGCCGATTGAAGGGTATGACGCGTTAATTTCTTTGCGCATTAAAAACATAACGATTTGCCTGGGAATCACTAATTCTTTTTTTCGGCTTTGTCCGATTAAATCTTTAGTGTGAATGTCAAAAAATTTACAGGCCGCGTCAATAATTGTTTTAGCTGTGGTGGATTTGGCCTGAAAATTTGAAATTATGCCAGCTAAAATATTTTTAGTTGATTCAATTGATGGAAGGGAATTGTTAAATTCATAATAGGCGATTAAGCGGTTTAGCGCTCCTTCAAGCTCGCGAATATTGGAGGTAATATTTATTGCAATGTAAGCCAAAATATCCCGGTCAAGCTTATAATTTTTTTCTCGGCACTTGGTTTCCAATATGGCGATTCTTGTCTCAATATCAGGCGCGCTGATGTCAGCAATCATACCCCATTCAAAGCGCGACAACAGCCTTTTTTCCAGCGCCGGTATGGCTTTGGGAGGCCGGTCGGAACAAATCACAATCTGCCGATTGCTTTGGTGTAATTCATTGAAAGTATGAAAGAATTCTTCTTGAGTGCCATCCTTGCCTCCCATAAAATGAATATCATCCACTAGCAACAAGTCAACGTTGCGGTAGTGGTCTTTAAAGTCTTTGGCGTGGCCGTTGCGCACCGCCTGGACATAGTCATTGGTAAATCTTTCACAAGAAACATAGAGTATTTTATCGGTTTTTTTGGACAATTCATGGCCAATAGCTTGAAGCAGATGAGTTTTACCCAAACCAACTCCGCCATAGATAAATAACGGATTGTAGGCATGTCCGGGATTGGCGGCCACGGCTTGGCAAGCCGCGTGCGCTAACTCATTATTTTTGCCCACAATAAAATTATCAAAGACGTAACGGTTATTTAAGCCAAAGCGGTTCATAATTTTTGGCTTATTTTCAACAATATTTTCCGTTTTTATATTTTTCAGCAAGCCGTCTGACGGCAAATCTTTTCTAATTTCAACTTTATATAAAATCTCCGTTACCCCGGTTGAACTGACGTTTTTAAGGGCATTGGCGATTTCCTTGTGGTATTTTTTTTCCAGCCAGGCTTTGGTAAAGGTGTTGGGCACGCAAACGATCACCCGGTTATCGGCGACTGAAGAAATAAATGTGTTTTTAAACCAGGTGGTAAAATTGGCGCGGGACAGGCTTAGCTCAATTTCGCCTAACACCGCTTGCCAGAGTTGTTCATTGTTCATAGCATGAGTATAAATTACAAACCTAAATAAAAAAACCACGTTGTTTGTTTATTTTTTTGGCTTGTTTATTTAGAAGTTTAGTTCAATAGCTATTATATCAGCTTAATGGTAAATGTAAAACAGCAACAACCATAATAAGCTGTTGATAAATTGTGGACAAGACTTTAATTTGACCGAACAGAGTTTAAATGTTATGTTTTATTTGTAGTTAAATTACTTTTTAATATTACTGTTAAAACTTATGCCAAAAAGAACTTATCAGCCGAATAAACGGCGGGCTAAAAAGAAGCATGGTTTTAGAAAACGCATGCTTACTAAGAATGGGCGCCAGGTGCTTAAGCGCCGCATGGCCAAGGGCAGAAAAAGATTAAGCAAATAATTTGGTTTCTATCCTGCTTCGGCAGGTATTTATATGTTAGCAAAGCAAAGCCGGCTAGTTAAACAAAAAGATTTTGAAAAAATTTTTCAGCAAGGCAGATCGTATTATAGCAAGCTGTTGGGTATTAAAGCAATGGTCAATGAGCAACAGGAGAATCGTTATGGCATTGTAATTAGCACTAAAGTTAGCAAAAAATCCACAGAAAGAAATAAATTAAAAAGACAGATCAGGCACGCTATCAAAAGGCTGGATTATGAGCTGGCTCAAGGTATGGATATAATTGTAATGGCCTTGCCGGCAATTTCAGGCCAAGGTTATAATACAATTAAAAGCGAGCTGGAACGGATTTTAATTAAACTGAAATTGCTTAAACAATAATGTTAAAATTTTATCCGCGCTATGTCGCGGTAAAAATTTTGAAAATTTATCAAAAAACGCTGTCCTTTGACCATGGGTTTTTTAAATATTTATATCCTCATGGTTTTTGCCGTTTTTGCCCAACTTGTTCAGACTATGCCATTCAAGCTATTGAAAAATACGGTTTTTTTCAAGGCGGAGCCAAGGCTTGCTGGCGAGTTTTGCGCTGTAATCCATTTAATTCAGGTGGTTATGATCCGGTTAAATAGTCGTGCTAAGCGTTTGATAAGGTAAATCAGAGATTTAGCCTAAGATTAAATATTTCATCTATGTCATACATTTTTCAAGTAGTTTTTTATCAGCCTATTCTTAATTTATTGATTTTTTTATATAATATCGTGCCTGGCCACGATATTGGCGCGGCCATTATTTTGTTGACAGTGATTATTAAATTGGTTTTACTGCCATTATCAAAACAATCCATCAAGTCGCAAAAAGCTTTACAAAATTTACAGCCAAAAATTGATGAATTAAAGAAAAAATACGCTAATAATAAAGAAGAACAAGGCAGGGCCATGATGCAGTTATATAAACAGGAAAAAGTAAGCCCTTTTTCTTCCTGCTTGCCGCTACTGATTCAACTGCCTTTTCTTTGGGCTGTGTTTAGTGTCTTTAGGCAAGGTTTAAGCAATCACGCCATAACTTATGTTTATCCGTTTATTCACAATCCGGGGGTAATCAATCCGATATCGTTAGGTGTTGTTGATTTATCCAAAGCTAATATTGTTTTAGCGATTTTAGCTGGAGCGGCCCAATTTTGGCAGGCAAAAATGATGGTGACTAAACGGCCTGAAGTGAGCGGCGATGGCGCTAAAGATGAAAACATGATGGCGATTATGAACAAACAAATGCTTTATATGATGCCGATTTTAACAGTAGTTATAGGTATGACTTTTCCGGGCGGTTTAGCCCTCTACTGGCTGGTTACCACCTTGCTAACAGCCTTGCAGCAATTATATTTGTTTAAGCAAAAAGACAGTTCCCCGCTAAGTTAAAAATTTTTATTTTTTCCCACTATAACGTTTAATACCTGCCTGGCCACCGTGATTCCGGCTGGGGTGGATATGGGTACGGCGCCGTCCAAAATTAATTGCTCCAACGGATTATTAATAGAGATTTTTTGAATTTTAAAAACCGATTGGTCGCCTGGCTTAGAAAAAATTTTTTTATTATCCCGCGTATTTATTACTAATTCTAAAATACCATCATCAGGTTTAAATTTAACCTGGGATAAAAATTTTATTGCAGGGCCGGCAAGATTAAAAATTTGAATCAAACCCTTTTCCGCGGTTTCAATGGTATAATTTTTATCCATATCAATTACCGTGCCATGATTTTTGATTGAGGCGTTACCTAAAAAATATGTATGGTTAGCCAAGCCTAAATCAAGCCTAACGATTAATCTGGCTGATAGAATGTCGCAAGCCGCTTCAATTGATTCAATCCCCAGAGCTTTGGCCAAGTCGTTGCTTTCATAATCAATCGGTATAACACCCAGAGTGGCATTGCTGCCAGCGAGCGAGTTGACTGCCTGGTTAATAGTTCTATCGTTACCGACCACGATAAAAGTTTTAGCGCCTCGCCTAAGCTCATTAATGACGGTGTCATGAATGTTTCTCATAAAGCTTAACCGGCAGATTTTGCCATTTAATCCCAGGTCGGTAATTCTGGTTTCCACCCGCGCCAGTAAGCGATCATATTTTTTGTGATTCAAGAAAGAATCATAAATGAAAGTATTCATCCGGCATAAATAAATAATTAGGCTTCTTTATCTTTGTTTATCTTTTTAATATCTTCAACGCCGGCAGGCATAATGCATTTGCCGTTGATAATAGCGCCGCGTTCAACAGAGATGGATGCGGCTTCAAGGTCGCCAAAAATTTTAGCAGTGGCAGTAATTTCTAAAAAGCCTTTAATTTTAAGATTTCCCCTGATTTCGCCGCCAATTTTAGCTTCTCTTGCCTCGACGCTGGCATTAATTTTGGCTTTTTCTCCGACTTCCAGATTGCCGCTGGTTTTAATACTGCCTTCAACCAAGCCCTCAACAATCACGTTTCCCTGGGCGTTGAAATCGCCTTTTACTTTAACTGAAGGTCCAATCACGGTTTCAAATTCGTTTGAGGCCGTTGTTCCTCCTTGGCTTTGCTTGTTGAACATAAGATATTGATTAAGTATAAGAATAAGTCATCTTAATTTTAGGCAAGTCCAGCCAGTTTGTCAAAATAAAAAATATAAGTTATTATTTAAGTGAAAATTATTTTTTTCTTTAGGGCTTTCGGTTTGCCACTAATTGCTCTTGTAGTTCAGTGGATAGAACAAGGGACTCCTAAGCCCTAGACGCAGGTTCGATTCCTGCCAAGAGCACAGGGATATTTGAAATTTAAATAATTTATTTTGGCTAATTTTAGCATAAATAGCTAATATTAGATTAAATGTTAATATTTTAGCTAAAATTAGTAGAAAAATTGTATTTAATTCTTAAATCTAAAATCGCAAATCTGAAATTTAACAGGGGCCGTTAGCGCAGTTGGTAGCGCGCTTCCATGGCATGGAAGAGGTCACCGGTTCAAATCCGGTACGGTCCACAAATAATATTGAATTAATTATAATAATCTAAAATCAGTTCCAGAGAAAACAGAACAAATATATGATATTAAATGATCTAAACTTTAAACAAGAAGTTGAAGATTTTATCGGTATTGTGTTAGTTGATTTTTTTGCGCCCTGGTGCGGCCCATGCAAAATGATGGCGCCGATTATTGAAGAAATGGTTGAAGAGAATAGAGATACTAATTTGAAAATCGGCAAGCTAAATGTAGATGAAAGCCAGGCGATTGCCAGCAAGTATGGAGTAATGAGTATTCCGACATTTTTAGTTTTTAAAAGCGGCAAGGTAGTTGACAAAAAGATTGGCTATGGAGATAAAGATGAGTTAGCGCAAATGATTGCCAAGAGTAAACGACTTTAGTCCACATATACGTGGACTTAAGTCGTTTATGGCGGTGAAGGGGATAAGTCCACATACATGTGGACTTTACTTCATATATTTGTTTAATATTAGCTAATATTATTTTTGTGAATAAATTGGGGATAAGTGTTAATAATATATTAAATTATGCAATCAATGTTTGATACTATAATAATTGGCGCCGGCCCAACCGGACTAACTGCGGCTATGTACGCGGCCAGAAGGATGATGAAGACGTTAGTTGTCTCTAAGGATCTTGGCGGACAATTAATGTGGGCAGCAGAAATAAAAAATTACCCTGGCATCAAGGAGGTGACCGGATATGAATTAGCGCAAATTATGAGCCGGCAGGTTAAGGATTTAGGTGTTGAAATAAAAGCAGAGCAAGTGATAAGTATAAAAAAAAGCGCTGACAGCAGTTTTCGAGTGGAAACAAGTAAAGATAATTATGAATCTAAAACTGTCATTGTTGCCATGGGGCTTGCTCCTAAACAATTAAATTTGGCTAAAGAAAATGAATTTGTCGGCAGGGGAATAAGTTATTGCGCTAACTGCGACGGACCGTTTTTTAAAGATAAAACTGTAGCAGTAATCGGCGGGGGCAATTCAGCCCTTGACGCGGCTGAAGTAATGTCAAAAATCGCCAAGCTGGTATATTTAGTCTATCATAAGCCAAAATTTAAAGGTTTTGAAAGTTTGATTGCGCAAGTGGAAAATAAAAGCAATATAATTATTATGTTAGACAGCGATATAATAGAAATTATAGGCAGCCAACGATTGGAAAAAATCAAGGTAAAGCGCCTAGCCGAACAAACAACGCAGGAGGTTGAGGTTGATGGTTTATTTGTGGAGATTGGCTACGCTCCCAAGACTGAACTGCTGACCGGACTGGCTGATCGTGATAGTAAAGAGCAGATTATTGTGGACTCTAGTGGTAAAACCAGCTTAGCCGGCATGTTCGCGGCCGGCGATGTCACGTCCAGCGAATTTAAACAAGTGGTGGTGGGCTGTGGCCAGGGCGCGGTAGCGGCCTTATCGGCTTATAAGTATTTGCAGGAGAAAGAAGCTGATGTTTCACATTAGTATGTTGGATTTAGCGGAAGAAAAAAAATTATTTTTTCGTGGCTATAAAATAATCGGCGCCATAGACGAAGCCGGACGAGGGCCGCTGGCCGGTCCGGTGGTAGCGGCCTGCGTAGTATTTAATGCTAATATTAGCATAAAAAATCAATTGTCGGAAGTTAATGATTCTAAAAAATTAACCGCGCTAAAGCGAGAAAAATTGTTTGGATTAATAAAACAAAATTTTATTGAAGTGGGCGTCGGCTTATGCGATCACCATACAATAGATAAAATAAATATTTTACAAGCCACGTTCTTGGCCATGAAAAAAGCCATTGGAACGTTAAAAAACAAACCGGATTTTTTAATAATAGATGGATCAATGCGCTTGCCTAATTGCTCCACGCCGCAACAGGCTTATATCAAAGGCGATGAAAGAATTTTTTCCATTGCCGCGGCTTCAATTATCGCTAAAGTTACCAGGGACAAAATTATGATGGAAATGGATAAAATGTATCCGAATTACGGATTCGCCGCGCATAAAGGCTATGGCACTAAACTGCACCTGGAAAAATTAAAGCAATTCGGCCATTGCCCGATTCATCGACAAAGCTTTAACCGGGTTAAAGGCGCGGGGCTTGTTTAAAGCCATAAATTATTTTATAATTAAACAGTAATATAATAATAACCTAATATGTTCGCGCCCATAGGAGGAAATACATTAATTGACGCCGCGCTGATTTTAAGCAAGGCTCAAGTTCAGGAAAAAAACAAAATCGCGGATTTGGGCTGCGGCTCATCCGGCCATTTTGTGTTTCCCGCGGCCAAGATGGTCGGCAGTAAAGGGGTCGTTTACGCAGTAGATATTTTAAGAACGGTTTTAGAGACAATTAACATGCGAGCGCGAGCTGAAAATTTATCTAACATTAAAACAGTGTGGAGTAATTTGGAAATTTTTGGCGCCGCTAAAATAGCGTCCGGCAGTTTAGATGTTGTTCTGCTGGTTAATACATTATATCAATCGCATAAGCGGCCGGAAATTTTAAGGGAAGCGATTAGGCTGCTGAAAAAAAATGGCAGATTGGCGATCGTTGAATGGAAAAATATCGCCGCGCCTTTTGGTCCGCCGGCCGAAGAAAAAGTCAAGAAAGAACTGGTTGATAATGCCGCCAAAAAATTAGGTTTAAGGCCGGAAGAAGAATTCGCGGCCGGGCAATATCATTACGGCTTAATTTATTCAAAATTTTAGTTATTAGTTATGATGAAAAATTTCCTATCATTAGGTTATTGGTTTAATTTAAGGCCAAAATTGTTTACCGACTTAACTCTTAAGATTATTCTGGCCATGGTCTTGGCTTTGCTTCTGTTAACCATAGCTACAGCTGTAGTTAAAAAAAAGTGGCTTAAAAGCATATACGCGGGATTTTGGAATAATATATATTATTTTTTTCTGACAAATTTTATTATAGGCCTGTTTATTATTTTTTTTAACTATGAGATGGTGCCATTGCTGTCTGCCCGGTTTTGGCTTTTATTCTGGGGGGTGGGCATAATAATTTGGCTGGTTTTTGTTTACAAGATTATTATAAAAATACCGCAAAAAAAAGCGTTGATGGAAAAAGAAAAAGAGTTTAAAAAATATTTGCCATAAACCGGAAGTTTATGTTATAATATAGGGCTAATATTAGCCCTTTTTTATTATGACTCATAATCAAAATATTGGCAAATTTGGTGAAAATTTGGCCAAAAATTTTTTAATTAAACATGGCTACCTGATTATGGAATCCAATGTAAAATTGAGTTATCAAGAGCTTGATTTAGTGGCGCGGCACAAAGGGCAAACTGTTTTTATTGAGGTAAAAACCAGAATCAGCCAGTTCTACGGGCCGGCGGAAAATGCCATGGCTTTAAGCAAACTTGAGCGGTTTCGCAAGGGCATTGAGATGTATATCGCAAAAAATAATTTGGATATTGACGAAATTAGAGCTGACCTGATCACGGTGGATATTGATCAGATTAAACAAACTGCCAAAATAAAGCATTATAAGGATATTATCTAAGCAAGGCTATGGATTTTCCTCATTTTACGCACATCTTTGTCCACAGGTTTGGGCGCCTTAAACAGAGATTATCAACCTGTTTTACACTTGACGCCCGCTACTCCGGCGTCTAAGCTGAAATCACTGCTTACTATGGCAGTGATTTTTTCATTTTCTTATAGGGCCAGAGGGGAAAATCGGCTTAGCTAATTTACTTCCTCTGGCCCTATTTTAGAAAAATTAATTCAAATGGAGGAAAATTTTAATTTTATGCTAAAAATTTTTAAAAGCTTCATTTATTTTGGATTAATTTTTTTGTTTTGCTTTCTGCTGTCCACGCGCCAGGTTAAAGCGCAGTCTGATTTTCCACCTGCCCCGACCTTGATCGCGCCAAATGAGCAAAGCGCCACAGCCGATCTAACTCCCATCATTACCGGCTTAACAAGAAATGATACTTCAATAAAAATTTATATTGATGGGGTAATAGATGGAGAAATTGGCAGCCTAAGCCATGTGAGCGGTACAGCCAGCTTTAGCTATCGGCCCAGCCTGAATTTAACCCGCGGCCGCCATAAACTATATGCCATTGCTCTTAATCCGAGCGGCGCCGCGAGCCAGCCATCGGCGGAATTGAATTTTACCATAGAATGGCCTATGCCGGCGCCAACCATGATTAAGGCAACTGTTAATAGAAGTACGGTATCATCACGGCCGTTTATTACCGGATTGGCTAAAAACAACTCGCTGATAAAAGTTTATATTGATAAAAAATATAGCGGCGAGTTTTTAGTGAAAAACCATCCAAGCGGAACAGCTAACTTTGCCTACCGGCCCGCGACATTGTCCCGCGGCAGCCATCAGGCATACGCGGTTGCCATGGATCGCCGAGGTAAAGCCAGCATTAACTCAAACGGCATAAATTTTTCCGTAAAAGCCGCGTCTATCGCTCAAGCGGCGAATGAGCAAAGAAAATCAGCGGTGGCGAATATCAAGAATGCAAAAACAGAGCCTGCCAAGGAGGCGGCGGCCTCGATTTCTCCCGGCACGGGCAAAGTGGAAGAAAAAACCCCGCGAAGCCAGCCAGTTAATGAATTAATAAACAAGGAACAATCATCCATGGAACAAATAAATAATTTGCTTGGCACCAGTTCGGCCATAGCGCAGGCGCCAGCTTCTCAAGGCTTGGTTAATGAAGGCACAGAGAATCAGAGCAAATTGAAATTAAGCTTGATTTTGTTTATTTTATTTTTAGTCGGCGTGGTGGCGTGGCTGCTCTGGGTTAACCGCGAGCTGATTAGAGAGCGGCGGGCGCAAAATGAACCGGGAAATAAGGCGGAAGACAAAAAAGACAAGCCGCCGGATGCCGGACAGGAAAATAAATTGCTATGAATATTTGAATGGATTAATTTTGTTTTACTCGCATCCAAGATGATTTTTGCCTCCGGCACGGCTGAATTTGCCTAAAAATGGCAAACTCGTCCCGCCGCGGCGGGACTCAAACATGCCATTTTCATAACGGCAAATTCAGCCTAAAAATCATATGTCTGCTCGTAAAACAAAATTAATCCATTCATTAAAATAACTGCTTTCAGAACGGGTCCCTTTTACTCGCTCCTTGCCAAATCGTTTGGCAGGGAGCGCTGTTATGTTTAAAGGAGTTGACAAAAATAATTGGTATGATATAATTTAGATAGTTGTCTAAATATCTAAATACTTTGTATGACATTAAATATTACTTTACAGGCTTTATCCGATCCGACCAGGCGGAAAATTCTTGAGCTTTTGAAAAATAAGGATCTGGCGGCCGGTGAAATCGCCAGAAATTTTAATATTACTCTGCCGTCGCTGTCGCACCATCTGAATGTATTAAAGCAGGCGGATTTAGCAAGTTGCCGGCGCCAAGGCCAGGAGATAATTTATTCGCTTAATTTATCGGTTTTTGAAGAAGTAGCGGAAAAATTAATTAAATTTTTTTCAAATAAATAGTTAAAATTTATGGCCAATCCAATCAAACCAACCATTAAAACTGAATTTTTTCCCCTGGCGCTTTTACTCTTAACGGTAATAGTTTCCGTGTTTTTTTATAATAAATTGCCCGAGCGCGTGGCTACTCATTGGAATTTTGCCGGCCGGCCAGATGGCTATGGTTCAGGCCAAACTCAAGCGATCGTTTTCCCTCTAATGGCGATTGGCATGTATCTTCTATTTTTGCTCATCCCTTACCTTGACCCTAAAAAAGAGCGTTATGAACAGTTCAGCAAAACTTACCATATTTTTAAAAGTATAATTTTAGCCTCGGTGGTCATAATATATCTTGTCATCGGCCTAAACGGATTGGGCTATAATTTGCCCGTCGGCGTGATTGTTCCCGGATTGGTTGGTCTGTTGTTTATGGTTTTAGGAAATTATTTGGGTAAAATTAAGATGAATTGGTTTATGGGCATCCGCACGCCTTGGACGCTGTCCTCGGAAGAGGTTTGGAATAAAACTCACCGTTTCGGCGGCAAGATGTTTATGCTGGCGGGACTGTTAATGATCGCGCAAATATTTTTGCCGCCGAATTGGCGCTTGCCGGTTTTTATAATTTCTCTGGCCGTGGTAATTTTTGGCACAATCGGCTATTCTTATGTGGTATATTTGAGAGAGAAAAAATAATTTATTTTTTATTCCACCCTGCTTTAGCAGGCATTTGTTCGTTGAATGGTAATATCAAAAATAACGCCGGCTGAAGCCGGGTAGAAATAATTATTTATGTTTTTAAAAATTAATAGTCCGCAAAACGAAAAAATAAAAAATATCGCAAAGCTGCGCGAGTCGGGCCGCGAAAGAAAAAAGCATGGCCTGTTTGTTATTGAAGGCGAGCGGGAAATTAATTTGGCCATCGCCGGAGGCGTGGAAATAGAAAGCTTGTTTTATTGCGCTGGCTATGGCAGGCAGAAACTACGGCTGGCAGAAGAAAAAGTTTTTGAGGTTTCGGAAAAAGTTTTTTCAAAAATTTCTTGGCGGGAAAATCCTGATGGGCTGCTGGCAGTGGCGGAAATTAAAGAGCAGAATTTGGAAGATATAAAATTAGGCGCCAATCCCCTGCTAATTGTTTTGGAGGCCGTGGAAAAGCCGGGCAATTTAGGCGCGATTTTGCGCACGGCCGACGCGGCCGGAGCGGATGCGGTTGTTATCAATGATCCGGGCACTGATCTTTATAATCCCAATGTGATTCGCGCCAGCCAAGGCACGGCGTTTACCGTGCAAGCTGTCGTGAGTTCAATTTCTGAAACCATAAAGTTTTGCCAGCAAAATAAAATTAAAATTTTCACGGCAGCGCCGGCCGCTAAGCTGGAATACGTTAAAGCTGATTATGGCACCCCCTGCGCCATTGTGCTGGGCGCGGAAGATAAGGGCTTAAGCCATGAATGGCTTAAGGCGGCGGATGAAAAAATTAGCATCAGGATGCGCGGCCGAATTGATTCGCTCAATGTTTCGGTCAGCGCGGCCGTAATTTTGTTTGAGGCGTTGAGGCAGAGAGAGGCGAATAAATGATTGACTATAATAAATTTTTTTGTTAGTATGGCTTTAGTCTCGCCAAGAGATTTTTGTTATAATAGGAATATGTTTCTATTATAGAAATTGAATAATTAAAGTTGGGTATAATCAATTTAGAAGTGCAACTTTGAGTGGTATACTCAAGGTTGTATGAATAATAAAAACTACAAACAGCTTGATCAGACAGAGCGCGACCGAATCTATCTATTCAAGAAAAAAGGCCTGACTAATGCGGCGATTG
>JAUSGE010000048.1 GCA_030649205.1 bacterium | reverse complement strand
CGCTCTGTCTGATCAAGCTGTTTGTAGTTTTTATTATTCATACAACCTTGAGTATACCACTCAAAGTTGCACTTCTAAATTGATTATACCTTGTTTGAAAATTGAAAATTGTAAATTGAAAATTTTCAGTTCGTTTCCATTATCTGTTTTTTAATTCCTTCAAGCTTGATTTTATCCATCTGTCCGACGAATTTAGACGCGTTCAGTATTTCAATTAAAACCGGTTTTTTGGCTTTTGACAAGTGGATAATAAAATTGCCCAGTTCCATGGCTTGATCAATCGGGTCTTTGGCCAGCTCCCAGCTTAAGATGTTGGCTTCAAGGTCGTATTGCATAAAATTATTTTACGGGAAAAAACGTGATTATTTTTACAATCTCCCCGTCTTTTCTGTAGATTACTTTTATATTTTCTTTGCGCGCGGTCAGGAATTTGCCTTTTTTGCCAATCTTATCCGGCGCGTTAACCGCGTCTTTGACCTGCTCGCGCGTAAAAAAAACCTTATGCTTGTTTAAGATGTCAAATTTTTGTTCCGCGTATTTGGTAAAGTAAAGCATATTTTTTCTCGTCATTCCCCGCTCCTTTTGTCATTCCCGCGCAGGCGGGAATCCAGAATCCCCTCTATTTTTTAAGGGCTAAACTTGCCAGCTTTTCTAGGCGTATTGCGATTTTTTTGTCGCGGCAGATGGACAATATAATTGCGTCAATATTTACTCCGCCTTTATTAATTTTAGTGAAATCAATAATTTTTTTCCATTTGTTTTCGCGGGCAGTGGATTTGGTATATTTAATAAAGTAAGGCATAAGATTATCTTAAACCATTAAAATATTTTTTAGCTCGTACAACGTAATTTTGCGTTTCCACCAGTCCGCCCGGTAGTATACAGCACTCATAGGCCAGCCTACCGGGGCAGTGTTCGCTTGGGACTAATGCGGCTTTTTTACCATTAATCTCCGTGATGGCATAACCGCTATTGTAACCGCCGAAAATTTTATTAGGTATTCCGTCGTGACTACTATAATTATCACTTATAAAATATCCGGCGATTTCTATGCTTTCGTTGTAATGCAATTTTAACCATTCGCAAGTTATGTTCGGTTTATTATAAAGGTCGTGTTTATTCACTATTGATTGAGCTGTGTCGGGCACTAATTGCATTAAACCGCAGGCTTCGGCCGGACTTTGAGCGGAGGGATTGCAGTTAGACTCTGCGGCTGCGATTGATTTTAATAATTTACTATTCCCGGTAAACCCGAAATCAAATCTAGAATCAGAGCAGGCTTTTGGCAAGCTCGCTGTTTGAGTAATTTTATTATAATCAATGAAATTAGAATTAACATCATATTTATATGATTGGCAGGCTACGCTTATATCGCTTGACGTTGCAGGGGGTTGGCTGGTTGCGCAACAACAAGTTTTTTGTTGTAAAATAAGGTTTTCAGGCGGTTGGCTACCGCATTGCCCAGCCGTTATTTGTTCTCCTTGGGGGCAGACATTGTAGCCATCTCTCCATTGGCAATTTAAGGCAGTCGATTGAACTTCTGTTTTTTTAACAACCGCCACTCTGATCGGTTTTAAATTTAATAGATCGGGATTAACCTGGTATAAAATCATATAAGAAGCCAAAGCGATGATTAAGCCGGTGAGCGAGGCGCCGATCCAGGCTTTGGCTTCGCCGATGGCCGTGGCGTTGCCGCCGGCCACAATCCAGAGCAAGCCGCCGATCATTAGCACCACGGCGGCCAGAATGCCCACAATGCCGATGGCGTATTTATAAATTCCCGCGATGTATTCGCCGATCCAATTTATGCAGTAAGCCTGATTGCCGGCTTGGTCGGTTCCACATTGCAAAGGTTTAGAATTTTTCAGTATGTCTTTTAAACCGCCAATATCAATCTGCAGATCCGGCATGGTCCAGTTGGGCAGGCTGTCGTTAACGGCTAAAGCCGGGGAAGAATAATAAAAAAGATTAGCGATAAAAAATAGCGCCAATGGGATAAAGAATATAATTTTTGTTTTTTTAAAATATTTTATCATATTTGTCATTCCCGCGCCCTTTTTTGTCATTCCCGCGCAGGCGGGAATCCAGGGGCGAATTGTACAATTGTTATTTACAACTTTTCCCATTAAAATTCCCGTCATCCCTGTGAAAACAGGGATCCAGAAATTCCACGAACGTTTTTTCTGGGTTCCCTGCCTATCAGCAAGGCAGACCGCCGGCGCGGGAATGACAAAAGAGGGATATTCTATTTGTAGCAGACAAAATGTTTACTTACAGCAATAATATGGAGAAACACAGCTCCTTCCAGTCCAAACTCGCGATTTTCCCGAAGGACACATTGCCCAACTAGGAGTGATGCAACTTCCAAAGTTATCTTTTTTGCCGCACCAGTCTCCGTCTCCGGCATCGGTTATTAAGCAATTGCCAGCGCCATCGCAATAACCGCTTTGGCCGCCGCTGGTTTTGCAGTCAGTGCCTTTTATTGTGCAATCGTTGGTGGGCGTGTTTTCCTTCTGTGTTGTTTCCGTTGTTGGTTGTTGAAAATTACTTATATTACAACACACTTGTGCTCGTCCCGCAGGTGTATTAGGGCAAGAAACATTGGCTTGAATTCTATCCTCGGGAATACAATAAAATTTTTCTTGGCAGGCATAGCCATCTCCTAATTGATTGCAGGTTTTAATATCCGGCTTGGGCTTACAGCATTGTCGCGGGTTAAGTCCGCCAGGATTACTACATTCGCCTATATTATTTTCAGTATCTTTATCGCAAAATGAATTACATTTGCCTCCCTTATCATCGCATTCTTTTGTAGCATCATAGGTATAGGATCGCGGATCGCTGATTATAACATTTTCCGTATTCTTTTGCGGTGGCGCTTGCACCTGCGCTATCCCCGTGGTTTTTAAATTCACCAGCGCCGGATTAATGGTGGCTAAGATGGTGTAAGACAATAAAGCCAGAACCAGTCCGGTTAGCGCCGCGCCGATCCAGGCTTTGGCTTCGCCGATGGCCGTGGCGTTGCCGCCGGCCACGATCCATAGTACGCCGCCGATCATTAAAACCACGGCCGCCAGAATACCCACGATGCCGATGGCATATTTATAGATCGCGCGGACCAGATTAGCAATATTGCCCGTGGTTTTGTCGTTAGAGTCAAAATTATAGCCAAGATCCTGGATAACCTGGGGCTTGAATTGAATGGCATCGGCCGCCTGGCTGGAGTTTGGGGCCAGCGCTAAAAACAGCAAAGCTAATAGCTGGATAATAAAAATCGCCAGAAAAAAGATGATTAGGATTTTGGGGAAAGATTTCATAAAAAATTTCTGGATTCCTGCTTTCGCAGGAATGACGATTTGGGTTATCTTCCAATAAATACCGCCCCGTTATTTTTTTTACCCGCCAGCTTGATTATTTTTTTAATCATTTCTCCGGTGATGTCGCGTCCGCCCAAGCCGGCGATGAAGCTGGAAATATTGGCGTTGGTTTTGCCTTGAGCGACGGCTTTGATGTCCGCGGCCAGCGGTCCGATGTGTCCTAAGGAAATCGCCTTATCTATGACCGCGATGTTTTTGGCGGACTTGATGATGCTTAATATGGCTGAGGCAGGAAAAGGGCGGAAGCATTTGATTTTTAGAATGCCAATCCTCCCCGCCCCCTTTATCAAGGGGGAGACTGCCTCTTTAATAGTGCCGATAACCGAGCCCAGGGCGATCAGGATGGTGTCAGGTTTTTTGGGACCGGAATATTCAATTAAGCCGTTATCTAACCCCCCGGCGCCCCCCTTTGAAAGAGGGGTTGGGAGGTTAATAATTTTATTAAAATTTGTATATTCTTGTTCTATGGTTTTGAGGCTGGCAGTCAGGTCATCATGCAATTCCTGCCTAATTTCCAGATAATGGGCGGGCGTGGCCAAGGCGCCCAGAGTAATTGGATATTGAGTATCTAAAAATTGGCCGGCGGCAGGCTGATAATCCGGCAAATATTTTTTAATCTGCTCGGCCGTGGGAATAATCACCGGTTCATAAGTATGGGTAATGACATAGCCGTCAACATTAACCATAACCGGCAATTTAAGCCGCTCGGCCAGTTCAAAGGCCATAATGTGCTGATTGACCGCTTCCTGATGATTTTCCGCGAACAGCAAGATCCAGCCGGCGTCGCGAACGGCCATCACATCCTGCTGGTCATTCCAAATGTTAATAGGCGCGGAAACCGCCCGATTGGCGCAAGTCATGACCACGGGCAGTCTCATGCCCGCGATATTGTAAATTACTTCGGCCATGAGTAAGAGCCCCTGCGAGCTGGTGGCGCTATAAGTCCGCACGCCGGTGGCGCTGGCCCCGGCCACGATGGAAGCGGCCGCGAATTCTGATTCGGCGCGGACGTATTCGTAGTCAGCCTGGCCGTCAGCCTTGAACTTAGCCAAGTCTTCCACAATATGAGTCTGCGGCGTAATCGGGTAGGCGGAAATAACGGCCGGGCGGATATTTTTGATGGTTAGGGCGATAGCGCGCGAACCCTCTAGTATCTGTTGTTTATAATTGTTATTCATAAATTTGTTGTATTTTGTCATTGCGAGTCCCGCGTTAGCGGGCGAAGCAATCTCCGGTTAAAATTCACATATTTGCTGCTTGACCGGAGATTGCTTCGTCGCCCGAGTACGGGCTCCTCGCAATGACAGGGGGAATTATTTTTCCTCCGTTTCCATCTCAATTGCCTTAAACGGACAAACATCGGCGCACAGGCCGCAGCCTTTGCAATAATCATAATCGCAGTCAAAAGGTTTTTTGCCCAGCGCGTTGATTTCGTCAGTCTGATAGATTACGCCTTCAGGACAGACGCGCGGGCAGATGCCGCAAGCCGTGCATTTATCGTATAAAAAATTCGGCCGGTTGGAGCGCCAGGAGCCGGTTTTGTTATTAATGGTTGTAGATGGCAGGACAGTTATATTCATATTATATTGTCATTGCGAGACGCGTAATCGCGGCGAAGCAATCTCAGGGATGGCGAGTTTAGAAGAAAGATTGTTATTCGTGAGATTGCTTCGCTCCCTGCGGTCGCTCGCAATGACAGATTATATATCATACGCTCTTTCTATCGCCCTGATATTCTTATCAATCAAACCCTGATTGCCGGAAAATTTTTCTTGAATCGCGGATTTAAGCGAGGCTAGGCTGACCAGGTCCGTGGTTTTGGCAAACGCGCCCAAAATGACCGTGTTGACGATATTTTTGCCGATTATTTCCAGAGCGATTTTAGCGGCGTCAATCGCGTGGATGTTAGCTTGGGGCAAATTGATTTTCAGGCCGCCGGCTTTGGCTGTATTTACTATGACTATGGTTTTTTTATCCGCGCCCTTAGCCAGATCAACGCTATCCAGCAGGCTGGCGTCTTGAATAATCAAAATATCCGGCCGATAAATCTGCTCTCGGGTGATGATCGGCCGTTCATCAATTCTAACATAAGATTCAACCGGCGCGCCGGTCCGTTCCACGCCGAAAGAAGGAAAGGCCTGCGCTTGCTTGCCGTCCTTAAACGCCGCGATGGCGATTAATTCCGCGGCCGTTACCACGCCTTGGCCGCCGCGGCCGTGGATGCGGATTTGAATCATATTGTCATCTGTCATTGCGAGGAGCGTTAGCGACGAAGCAATCTCCGGTTAAGCTCCGAGCCTGTGAGATTGCTTCGCTCCCTTCGGTCGCTCGCAATGACAATAAAGTATTATTTTTTCAGCTCCTCAATTATTTTTATAAATATATCATACGGTATATCGCCGTCAACTTTATAACCGTTGATAAACCAGGTTGGTGTGCCTTGATTGCCGAAAGACTGGCCGTCAGAAAAATCTTTTTGGATTTGCGGCTGATATTTTTGCTTGGCCAAACAGTCGTTGAATTTAGCGGTGTCAGCGCCGATTTGGGCGGCTAAAGCGGACAGCTGATTAGCTGTGTTGACGCCTTGATTTTGAAATAATTTATCATGCATGGGCCAAAACAAGCCTTGCTCGCCCGCGCAGCGCCCGGCTAAAGCCAGCAGGGCCGAATAATCCTGCACCACCGGATAGTCGCGCCAGATGAATTTAATGTCGCCTTTATATTTTAAGCCAATTTCTCTGATGGTAGGGAAAGATTTTTCGCTGTTGGGACAGGAAAAATCGCCAAATTCAACAATGGTTATTTTGGGCTTGGCCGCTCCCAGCCAGTAGTGCTGGTTATCTTCGGCCGGATATTGCCGGCCGGTTAATTTAACGCCGCTATTATTTTTTAACTCTTGTTTTGAGGTTTTGACCAGGTTCGCGAAATAGAATCCCACTGCCACCAGCAAAATCAGGATGATGGCCAAGAAAATAATCATTAACACGCCCCACCAAGTTTTAAATATAGATTTGGCGTCTTGCATTGAAAAATGTTTAAATTAGTTTTATTATAGTATTATAACATTTTATTTATGAATAAACAAAGTTTGGACAAGCTGGAGTCGGAGCTGGAAAAACGGCTCAAGGCTAAGCAGAGGAAAAAGAGAAAGCGCATGCGCGTCAGCGGCGGCTCGGTCAAGAAGCTAGCTAAGATTATTATGAAAAATAGTTGAAAAGCGGTATAATTAAAGTAAATTTATGTCTTTAGAAAAATACCAAGCCAAAAGAACATTTTCCTTAACACCCGAACCTAAAGGCGCGGTGCAGAAAAAAAATTTGTCGCGCTTCGTGGTGCAAAAGCATCAGGCGCGGAATTTGCATTATGATTTTCGCCTGGAGTTCTCTGGCGTGTTAAAGTCCTGGGCCGTGCCCAAAGGCGTGCCGGAAAAGTCTGGCGTGAAAAGGCTGGCCGTGGCCGTGGAAGATCATCCGGTGGATTACCTAAATTTTTCCGGCGTAATCCCTGCCGGCGAGTACGGCGCGGGCACGGTGGAAATTTGGGATAAGGGTAAATGGCAGATCGTGGACGGCGGATTGGAGCGCGGCAGTCTGAAATTCAGTTTGGCCGGTAAAAAGTTGAAGGGTGAATATATTTTGGTCAGGTTGAAAGACGGAAAAAATTGGCTGATATACAAGAAATAACGCGCTTGCCTTTTAGCCAATTTTAGGATAAAATAAGTTTAATATAAGAGGTTCAACCTCCTCCGCCGGCTGGCGGACTGGAGGTTGAACCTCTAATGACCGATGGAAAAATATAATCATAAAAAAATAGAAGAAAAGTGGCAGAAGAAGTGGGATAAAGAAAAGTTGTATAAGACTTCGGAAGCTCCAGACAAGCCCAAATATTATGTTTTGGATATGTTTCCTTATCCGTCCGGCGACGGTTTGCATGCCGGGCACGTGGAAAGCTATACGGCCACCGATATCATGTCGCGGTATTTACGCCTGAACGGCAAAAACGTTTTGCATCCGCAGGGCTGGGATGCTTTTGGCTTGCCGGCGGAAAATTACGCTATCAAGACGAAAATTCATCCCTCCGTTACTACCAAAAAGGCCATTGCCACATTTAAACAGCAGATGAAAATGATGGGTTTTTCATATGACTGGCCGCGCGAACTCAATTCTTCCGAGCCGCAGTATTATAAATGGACGCAGTGGTTTTTTCTGCTGTTATATAAAAATGGCCTGGCATATAAAAAGAAAGCCAAAGTCAACTGGTGCGCTTCTTGCCAAACGGTTTTAGCCAATGAGCAGGCTGAAGGCGGCGTCTGCGACCGTTGCGGCAATCCGGTGGCGCAAAAAGAACTGGAGCAATGGTTTTTTAAGATTACGGATTTTATAGAAAATAAAGAGTTAACCCCCCAAGCCCCCCTTTTAAAGGGGGGTAGGGGGGTTAAAGAAACATCAGGTTTGCTTGAAGGCCTGGACAAAGTGGATTGGCCGGCATCAACCAAGGCGGCGCAGAAGAATTGGATCGGCAAGTCGGAAGGAGCGATTGTGAAATTTTCAATAACCAATAACCAATATCCAATAAAATCCAAAAATTTAAATGACCAAAAATATTTTGAAGTTTTTACTACTAGAGTGGATACGATTTTCGGCTGTACCTATTGCGTCCTGGCGCCGGAGAATAAATTAATTCAGGAGCTGAAAGGTCGGATTAATAATTGGCCGGAAGTGGAAAAATACCTTGAGACCGCGAAAAAGAAAACTGATTTGCAGAGGATGGAAACCAAAGAAAAAACCGGCGTCAGGCTCGCGGGGGTGGACGCGGTTAACCCGTTTAATGGGGAAAAAGTGCCTTTGTTCGTGGCCGATTATGTTTTGGTTCAATACGGCACGGGCGCGGTTATGGGCGTGCCGGCGCATGATCAAAGAGACTGGGAGTTTGCCAAAAAATATGATTTGCCGATTGTTGAAGTAATAACCCCCCTTCGCCCCCCTTTGAAAGGGGGGTATGGGGGGTTAAAAGAAGTATATACGGATGATGGCGTTGTGGTAAATTCCGGAGAATATAACGGATCAACTTCGGCCGAGGCGCGGGTAAAAATGGTTGATTGGCTGGAAAAACAGGGATTAGGGAAAAGACAAATTAATTATAAAATTCGCGACTGGCTGGTATCGCGCCAGCGCTACTGGGGCGCGCCGATTCCGATTATTTATTGCGAAATCTGCGGCGCTGTTCCGGTTCCGGAAAAAGATCTGCCGGTAGAACTGCCGACCGACGTTGATTTTATGCCGACCGGCGAGTCGCCGCTGGTTAAGTCAAAAAGTTTTCATCAAGTAAAATGTCCAGTCTGCGGCGAGTCGGCGCGCCGGGAATCGGATACTATGGACACTTTTGTTTGTTCGTCCTGGTATTATTTTCGTTATTCTGATGTAAATAATAATAAAGAATTCGCGAGCAAGCAAATGATAGAAAAATGGCTACCGGTTGATTTGTATGTGGGCGGAGCCGAGCACACGGTTTTGCATTTATTGTACTCCAGATTTTTTACCAAAGTTTTGCATAATTTAGGCTATATTGATTTTGACGAACCGTTTTTAAAACTGCGCCATCAAGGCATAATTTTAGCCGAGGACGGACGCAAGATGAGTAAATCGCTGGGTAACGTGGTTAACCCCGATGAAGTGGTAGGGCAATATGGCGCCGATGCCTTGAGAATGTTTGAAATGTTCATGGGCCCGCTGGAAGACATGAAGCCCTGGAATACGCGAGGGATTGTGGGCATCTGCAGATTCTTGGAAAAAATATGGAAGTTTAAAGACAAGAAATTATATGACTGCCAGGGCGGGGATTGTAGAATTAAAGAATCCGGATTGCCGCGCTTGGTTCATAAAACCATAAAAAAGGTAACTGAAGATATAGATGCTTTGCGTTTTAATACCGCGATTTCGCAGATGATGATCTTCGTGAATTTCGCGGCCAAATTTGAGTCCATGCCGCGCGCGGCCATGGAAAAATTTTTAATTCTCTTGGCCCCTTTCGCGCCGCATCTGGCCGAAGAACTGTGGTCAAGCATAAAATCCCCCCTACCCCCCTTTGTTAAAGGGGGTGGCAAAAGTATTTTTGAACAAAGCTGGCCTAAATATAATCCTGATTTAGTGAAAGATGAAGTTATCAAACTAGTGATTCAGGTTAACGGCAAGGTGCGCGACATGATTGAAGTTTCGGCTGAAATTAGCGAAGAATCAGCGAAAAAAATCGCTTTGGCAAGCGAGAAGACTAAAAAATGGCTGGAAAACAAAGAGGTCGTGAAAATAATTTTTGTGAGAGGGAAATTAGTGAATATAGTGGCTGAATAAAAATATTTAAAAATACATTATAGTAAAAACGCCGGCTGAAGCCGGGCAGAATTAGAATTATTTATAAATTCGCGATCAGCCAGGAGCCGTCAGGCTGTTTTTTGACATAGAATTTTACCGGTACTTTGTAGCTGCCCAGAGAAAAATAAACTTCATTGGAATAAACTTTTTGGTCAGCGGTTGAGCTGGTTAGACTGGAACCAGAGAGAATATTGGCCAGGGTCAGCCTGCCGTCAGCATTAAGATAAGTAAAAATATAGTCTATTAGCTTCTCTTGGTTTGGGGAAAACAGCGTTTTAACTTCTGCCGCGTCATTATTTCTAATCCCGGCGGCCGCTTGCTCCATAATACTTGAACCATTAACTGGCTGGCTCGCCGGCTGTACGGCAGTGGCCAGCCAGCCAACGGTAATTTGGTTTAAATTTTCATCGGTAATTCCCAAGCTCAAGCTTTTCATGATAATAAAAGCGTCATTAGGGCTACCCAAAAAATACCTTTTTTGGTCTATTGGGTTGATATACCAGGCTTCGCCATGGTTTTCTATCTGTAAAAATATCTTGCCTAAGTTTTGTTTGGTAAAATTATTAGCCAGCGGGTCAGGCGCTACAGGACTATTTGCTGCACCAACCGGTATTTTAGCTAAATTAGCGTTAGTAATGCCAATACCTAAGCCGCGCATCAACGCAAGCGCTTCGCTGGGCCGGCCCAGGCTATATCTTTTCTGGTCGGCCGGATCAACATACCAGGCCTGGCCTTTTGACTGGACTTGCAATAGAATCCGGCCGGTTAATCTGGCGCCAAGGCTGGCGGCCAGGCCCGGTTGAGCACAGAATAAGATAAGCAAGCCGAGAACAATAATTTTTATAGTTTTTTTACTCATTCTTTTATAAAATTGATAAATTTGTTATAATGAATATTAGTAATGGCAAATTTATGGCAAAGTTTTAAGTTATGTTTATGAAAAAAAAATTTATATTCAAAATAATGCCATTAACTCTATTTTTAGGCCTGCTTTTTTATATCGGAATCGGCGGGCTAGATTATTATAAATGGGTTAAGACTAAAAATGCGATTGCGGGCGGGGGGTATACAAATCTATATGCTGGCACCTTTGGCGCCGTGACACCCGGCTGTACCTATACTCAAAAGGGCTGTACCTGCGATCTTTGCAACGATTGCGGTTGTAATACCTATTCTCAAGCCATGATTATCATGGGCCAAGAAGTAAATATGGGCGCTATTAACCTTTGTGTTAATGACAGCGTTCAGGTTAAAGGAGCTCCTTTAATAGCATCGGCGGGAAAACAATTTATGGCCGGCAGTTTAACTGGGAAGTGTTTAACGGCTAACGCGGTATTGGCCACGCCTTCAATGGCCGCATCTAATTTTGAGAAAATCTTAGCTTTGATTGATAATTATATTATAGCAGGATTTAAAAGATAAAATAAGAGATGGATTTACTGGAACAAACTAAACAACTCTGCCGTTTATACAATATCAAGCCTGCCCGCAGCAAGGGGCAGAATTTTTTAATTGAAGAAGAAATCTACGATGACATCGCGGCGGCGGCGGATTTGCAGACTGATGACATTGTTTTGGAAGTCGGGCCGGGGCTGGGCTTTTTAACCGCTAAGCTGGCCGCGCGCGTGAAAAAAGTAATGGCCGTGGAATTGGATGATAAACTGGCGGAAACGCTAAAGGCCAGACTGCAGGCACAGGGGACAGATAACGTGGAAATTATAAATGAAGACGTGCTGGAAACCCCCCTAACCCCCCTTTTAAAGGGGGGCTTTAAGATTGTGGCAAATTTGCCGTATAATATAACTTCTATATTTCTGCGCAAATTTTTGGAAGCGGAAAATAAGCCGGAACTGATGGTTTTGATGCTGCAGAAAGAAGTGGCCGAACGGATCTGCGCTGACGCTGGAAGCATGAGTCTATTAGCCGTGTCAGTACAGTTTTACGCCAAACCGGAAATCGTGGAAATCGTAAAAAAAGAAAACTTTTGGCCGCGGCCGGAGGTGGACAGCGCGATAATCAAGTTAGAAGTCAGAAGTAAGAAGTTAGAAGAAAATGAGAAAGATTTTTTTAGATTGGTGAAGTTCGGCTTTAGCGCCAAGCGGAAAATGCTTAAAAACAATCTGGCGGCCGGCTTTAAGGTAGAGGTGAAATTAGCGGAGGAGTTGCTCAAGTCCGCTGGTTTTCAGCCGAAAATCAGGGCGCAGGAATTATCGGTTGCCGATTGGCTGAAACTATTTAGCGCCTTTAGCCGGAAAATGCTATAATAAGATTATTATTAGTAATTAACCTCAATTTTATGTCTACAAAAGCGGGAACAGGGTTTAGTCAAAATCCCGACGCCGGCCAAGCCGGCGCTGAGGCTTGCAAAAAAGCTATGGCTAAAGTCGTTCAGCCGGAGCTGATTATTGTTTTTGCTTCAGTCAAGTATGACCAGGAAAAACTTTTGTCCGGCATCAGGCGGATAAGCGGCGCCACGCCGCTAATCGGCTGCAGCGATGCCGGAGAAATAGTTACTGAAGGGTCAAAGGAGAAGGGGGTGGCGGTTATGGCGATTGAATCTGACAAAATTGATTTTATCACCGCCAATGGCGGCGAGATTAACGGCCAGCCCAGGCAAGCCGGGGAAAAGCTGGCGCAAGAATTAAAAAATAAAGGCAAAAATAAGTTAAGCTGCGTAATGATGCTGTCTGATGTTTTAACCGGCAACGGCGCCGATATCGTCAGAGGCGCGCAGGAAAAATTGGGCGATGAGATTTTATTATTCGGCGGCGCGGCCGGCGATGACTTTGCTTTTAAAAAAACTTTTTCCTATTTGAATGATCAGGTATTAACCTCGTCTTTAGTTGGAGTGGGGCTTATGGGAAAATTCTCTATCGGCATCGGCGTGCGCCACGGCTGGGAGCCGATCGGTTTGCCGTTAAAAGTTACCAAGTCGGCCGGCGCCGTGGTTCAGGAACTGAATAATAAGCCGGCGATTAGAGTTTACGAAGATTACTTCGGCAAGCAGGCCGAAGAAATGAAGAAAGAACCTTTGGCAAAGATGGCCATCACTTATCCTCTAGGCATGAAAATAAAGGCCAGCGATGAGTTTCTGATCAGAGATCCGATCACGGTTGATAGCCAGGGGGCGATTACCTGCGCGGCCGAAGTGCCGGTGGGCGCGGAAGTTAACTTAATGATCGGCAGTAAAGAAGAAGCCGTCGCCGCGGCCAAAAAAGCCGCTACCATAGCCAAGGAGCAGTTAAAAGGCGCGGCGCCGGCCGCGATTTTAATGTTTAATTGCATCGCCAGATGCAAATTATTCGGGCGCTACGCCGATGACGAAATTAAGGCCATCAAATCGGTTTTAGGCGAGAAAGTTCCCTTAATCGGCTTTTACACTTACGGGGAAATCGCGCCTTTCGGCATTTCCGGAGAATATCGCAAAGCTTATTTTCATAATGAAACCGCGGTCGTTATCGCCATCGGTGAAAAGTAAGTTTTTATCCTATGATGGATTCATATTTTGAGCGGCGGGCTGAAATTAACCAGTGGATTATCCGGGCGCGCTGGTTTTACACCGGCGGAATTCTTTTGATCGGTTTTTTAACCAAAATCATCAGCCAGACCAATGTTGATTTTTCTTTTTTGTCCATGATTTTAATCGCGGCCAGTTTTACCGCGGTTAATTTAGGTTTTTTCTTCGGATTGAAAAAGATCAGGCGGATCAAATCGGCGGCCGGATTAAAGATATTGGGCAGTTTGGAAATCGGTTTTGAATTGGCGGCTTTTATTTTAGTAATGCACATGGCCGGGGGCATTGACAGTATTGCGCCGATTTTTTTCTTCATCACCATTATCGCTTCGTCTTTGATTTTTGGCGGCCGGGGCGCAATCGCTACCGCGGCTCTGTCATCGCTCTTAATCAATCTTCTGGTGATTTTTGAATATTTTAACATCATGCCGCATATTGAGCGCTATGGCGTAAGCACTCTGCAATATAATAGCCTGTCCATCACCCTGACCACGACAATTACCGTTTCGGTTTTCTACGTAATCATCGGAATTTTTTCCGGCTACGTGGAAAAATTACTGGAGCTAAGGGAAAAGATGCTAACGGAAAAGTCGGACCAGCTAAAGCGGGAAAATAATCTGCGCCAGAAGGAATTGTCTAAGCTGGATAGAACCGCGAAGCTGCTGGTCAGGCGCGATTTGGAATTAACTTTGGTTAATAATCAGCTTAATGAAAATATTAAGCAGATGGAAGAAGAAAAAGAAAAAACTTTAACCTTAATTTCCAGTTTTTCCACGCCGGTTATCTTTCTGGACAGCGGCAATATTTTATCTTTGTTTAACCCTTCAGCCGGAGAGATTTTGGGCATCAAAAAAAGCGATTTGGGGAAAAAAATAGATCAGGCGGATAATTTCAGCCTTAATAATTTTGCTAAAATTGTCCGTAATAAATTCGCGGTGAAAAAAATTGAAGATCAGCAAAATAATCTTGCCATGGAAGAAGCCGCGATAAAGTATCAAGGCGAAGATCGTGTGTACAAAATTATGACCGCGAAAGTAACCGAGCCGGACGGCGATTATTTGGGCACCATGAAAATTTTCTATGACACCACTCGCGAAAAAACCATTGACAATTTGAAGTCGGAATTTATTTCCATCGCCGCCCATCAGCTGCGCACTCCCTTGTCAGCCATCAAGTGGGTAATCAAGATGCTGTTAGACGGCGACGCCGGCGCTTTATCGCTGGAACAGCAAGAGCTGTTAAATAAAGGCTATAAAAGCAACGAAAGAATTATCAGGCTGGTGAACGATCTCTTGGACGTTTCCCGCATTGAAGAGGGCAAGTTTGGCTTTGAATTTAAAAAAACGGATTTTTCGGAGGTGCTTAGCGCGGCGATTAGCAGTGTTGAGGACCTGATAAAAAAGAGCAATTTGGAATTGACCGTTGAGAAACCGGATAAACTGCCAAAAATTTTTTTGGATAAAGAGCGAATGATTATGGTAATGCAAAATTTACTCTCTAACGCGGTTAAATACACGCCGGAATACGGCAAGATTAAAATAAGCATTCAATTTGACACGAAATTTTTATATGTTAAAATTAAAGACCAAGGGGTGGGAATTCCCAAGAAAGAGCTGCCGAAAATATTTACTAAATTTTTTCGGGCCACCAACGTCGTTAGGATACAAACCGAAGGCACCGGCCTGGGTTTATTCATAGTGAAAAACATCATTGTTAAGCATAACGGAACTATTAGCCTTAAGAGCGAAGAGGGCCGGGGGACCGAAGTAAGTTTTTCTCTGCCAATCAAGGAAATAGCTAATTAATTTATTTTATAAATAATCTAATAGTATGGACAAAAAGATTTTAATAGTGGAGGATGAAGATGCTTTATCCAGCGTCTTGTCAGCAAAATTAAGCCGTGAAGGCTTTGAGGCGGAGGTGGCCGGCGATGGCGAAGCAGGCTTGAAGAAAATTACGGCCTGGCAGCCGGATTTAATTTTGCTGGACATTGTCATGCCGAAAGTCAACGGCTATGAAGTTCTGGAAGAGATGGCAAAAAATAACGTTAAAATTCCGGTAATTATTATTTCCAATTCCGGCCAGGAAGTTGAGCTGGAAAAAATTAAAAAATTAGGCGCGGTTGATTGGATTATTAAAACCCAGCTTGATGCCGGCGAAGTGGTGGACAAAGTAAAAAAATATTTGAGCGGTTCGTCCGAGGCGGCTGGCAAGATCGCCGCGGAACGGACGGCAGATGATCTGAAAGGACAGGAGGAAGAGGGCGGGTCAAGCAACGGGGTCAAGGTCTTGCTAGTGGAGGATGATTCGTTCTTGCGCGATATCTGCTATAAAAAATTAAGAAAGGAAGGTTTTAGCGTTTTTGCCGCGGTTGACGGCGAAGAAGCCCTTAAAAAAATTGATGAAATGGAGCCGAATATAGTTTTGCTGGATATAATATTGCCGTCAATTGACGGTTTTGAAGTGCTCAAGGAAATTCGCGCCAGTAAAAATAAAGCGGTTAAGGACGTGCCGGTGATTATGCTGACTAATTTGGGCCAGGAAGAAGATATAAAGAAAGCTCTGGGCCTGGGCGCCAGCGATTATTTAATCAAGGCTAATTTTACCACCGAAGAAATTGTGGAAAAAATTAACAGCAAATTAGGCTTAAAATAAAAAACATGTTATAATAGCGGAGCAAACAGCCGTTTTATGATGAAAGAAATAAAAAAAATCAATAAAATATCCGCGGCAAAAGTCGCCTCCTTGATTTACGGCCTGGTGGGGTTTTTCACGGCCATGATCGTCGCCGTTTCCACCATGGCCAATATCGTCCTGCAGAGAGATTTTCAAGGCTCGGTGATTCTGGTAACCCTGTTTAATGTCGGAGCCGGCTTGCTTTTAGGCGTGGTAGCGGCTCTCTTAACCGCCGCCATCGGCTGGCTGATGGGCTATCTCGCGGCCGCGATTTATAATTGGTTCGCGCGGAAGGTCGGCGGAGTGAAGATTGAGCTTGTTGATATTGCTGAAGCTGTGAGAGAAGCACAAAGTGATGAAAAATATTCTGTCATTGCGAGGAGCGCCAGCGACGAAGCAATCCACGGTAAGCCGGAATGAACCAGAGATTGCTTCGCTCCCTCCGGTCGCTCGCAATGACAATTTAACTCTATGCCCTTAATCAACGATTCCAAAGACTTATTGTACGTTGTTATTTCCTTGGCCGTGCTCTTGTTCACGGTTTTTTCCTGCTGGGCGATCTATTATCTGGCCAGAATTTTACAGCAGGCGTTTAAGGCGGTCAAAGAAACGCGCGACCGGCTTAGCGCGTTTGATGAATTGATTAAGGCCGTCAAAGAGAAAATTGAGCATAGCGCTTCTTATTTGTTTTTAATCGGCGAGGGCGTGAAAAAGCTGGTGGAGATTATGAAAGACAGGCGGGAGAAGAAGAGAGGCAAGAAGTAACTGCCATTGCGAGCGTCAGCGAAGCAATCTCCGGTTCGGCGGCAGCGCGATAAATGATGGAAAACAATAAAAAATAAATAATATTTATGCCGTTAACTCCCGAACAATTTAATAAATTGGTTACCAAGGAATATTTGGAAGAAAAATTGGAGAATTTAGCGACCAAACAAGATGTTCGTAATATTCTTGCCGCAGTTGACGGCATCGCCAAAAAGCACCAAAATTTTGAAACGGAACTTGCGGCCAACCAAGGCGCTCATGGTCGCTGCATCTATTATGACAAACCTTAAGCCTGAAATAAGAGAGAGAGAGAGTAAATTAAGCTCGGCTGTTTTTTATTTATTAAAATTTCAGACACTCGGTGTCCACGGGACACCGAGTGTCTTTTGATTTTTTTTATGTCCCATTCAAAACTACTTCTGCAAATCACCCTCGCCTGCCTGATTGCTACTTTAGCGACTGTGGCCACAGTAAGCGCGTCTACGACTATCGGCAATAATATCTCTACGGCCGGCAATCTGGCGGTTACCAGTACCACCGCCACTTCAACTTTCTCCACCGGCGGCTTAACTGTCGGCACTGATCAATTCGTGGTTCAGCAGACTTCGGGCAATGTGGGCATCGGCACGAATACGGGTCATACAGAATATTGCTGGACTAAGCATACAATTTGGCTACCCTGAAAAGATGGAATTTGATATCTCTTACTCCTCTGACGATGGATCTAAACGATTTTAATTTCGCGTTAAACGACTCGGCTGAAGCATTAGTGCTT
>JAUSGE010000028.1 GCA_030649205.1 bacterium | reverse complement strand
CCGCCTATTTATTATATGAAGCTTAGTCATAAAAAATATTCTAACACCTTCCGCTTGGCTCCATAGTGGCGTCAGCCCTATGGAGCCGTTAATGCCATTTGCGACTCCACAACCCTGGCGGGACTATGGAGCCAACTACGCCAAGTCGCGCTTGGCATGACATAAAAAAATTTACGGCAAATACTCCAGCGGATTAACCGGCACGCCGTTTAAGCGCACTTCAAAATGCAGGTGCGCTCCGGTGGTCAGCCTGCCCGCTCCTCGGGTGCCGGGCATGCCGCCGCTTAAAGCAATAGTCTGCCCTTGCACCACGTATTCATCCGGGCTGACAAATATTTTTGACACATGGCCGTAGACCGTAGCCAGTCCGTTGCCATGGATTACCATGATATAGCTATAGCCCAAGCCGGCGTCCTTGGCGATAGCCACATAGCCTGAAGCCGCGGCGCGAACGGTTGACCCTTGAGGCGCTCTGATATCATCCGCCGGATGCTCAAAAATATAGCGAAACGGATAATCAGGATCATGAAAATAAGCGGTAATGGTATTCTTCGTTACCGGCCAAATAAAGCCGGCATCGTTAAATACCAGCTGTCTGCCTGATGCTTTTTGTAATTTAGCTCTGACTATTTTTTCCAAATTAGTAATGTCAGACTCGGCTTGCAGTTGCTCCTGCTTGGCCAGCTTCAACAGCCTTTGATATTCTCTTTCCGAGGACTTAGTTTGATCTAATATATTTATTTTTGTCTGCTGTTCGCCGGCCAAATTATTTTTTTTCCCTTCCAAATCTGCCTTTAGGCCAATCAGCTCTTTCATTTTATCGCTTAAATTCTTGTGCTGATTTTCCAAATCCGCTTTGTACTGCTTTAAACTGTCAAGGCTCCGGCCGATTTCTTTATTAATGTCCGCCAGGTATTGGACTTGGCTGACAAAATCATTCAAAGTTCCGTTAAGCGCCAATATTTCCAAACTGGACTTATCATCTTGCTTTTGCACCAGCCTAACCACTAAGGCAATATGTTCTTTTTGGCGCAAAATCTGCGCGTCTTTATCGCTGATTTCAACGTTTATTTTCTCGGTTTCCAGATTATTCCGGTCAATCTCGGTCTGCGCCCCGTCAATATCCAGAGCGGCTTGAGCCAGCCGATTTTCTAAAATTGCCAGCTGATTGGCCAGACTGGCTTTTTGCGCCTGTTTTTGCTTTATCGCCTGGCTGTAAATCTCCTGCTGATCCCGCATTTTTTTTATCCGGTCTTTTTTATCCTGGATCTGCTGGTTTAAATCTTTTACTTCAGGATTATCCTGATTATTTTGGCTAAAACTCACTGTGGCTAAATTAAAAAACAGCCCTAATATAATAATTGGCGCGATAAATTTAATGAATCTGCGCATGTTCATATTATACCATAATTTTTCAGAAAATGAAAAGAGGCGGCCTTATTTTTTGCCGCCTCAATCTGATAAATTAGGTCTTAGTTCGCGAAGCCGTTTACCGGTTTCGCCCGCGCGAAGTTTGTTTTTGGCTTTTGTCTCAATTTGCCTTATGCGCTCCCGGGAAAAATTCATGATCCGGCCGATCTGATCCAGCGTCAGGCCGTCTCCATCATCATTTTCGCCGAAAAATCGCAGCCTTAAAACCTCCTGCTCCTGCGCGCTAAGTTTGGGCGCCAAAATCAACTCCCTGATTTTGGCTTTGAAATCAAGGTCGTCAATGTTGGCTTCGCCAGAACCGTTTGAGTTGCTTGAAGCCACGGTAATTCCTGCCGCTTCATCCACCTTATCTGGCGGCAGTGCGCCAAGTTTCGCCCTAACATCAGGGTCAGCATCGGGCGAGAACGCCTCATCAAAAGAAATCCTTTTAGCCACTAACATCGCGTCTTTAATAATCGCATCGGACACATTGATTTCTTCTCCAAGGCTTGCCTGCGTCTCCTCTTCAGTCGGTTCTCGCTCAAGCGACCTGCGCAACCGGTCATTATTTTTAAAAATCTTGTACAAATTATCTTTGGTTTTTATCGGCACTCTAACCGTACCCGCCTCAGCAATGAATATCCTGAATGCCTGATTAATCCACCACTGGGCATAACTGGCAAAAGTAAAGCCTCGCGTATAATCGTAGCGTTTAATCGCCTCTATCAGCCCGACCACTCCGGCTTGTATCAGGTCAAAAAACTGCAGAGCCGGATCGTGCTTGAAACGCCACTCATATTTGCGAGAGAGCTTGAAAACGAAAGGGATGTTCAGCTCAATCAGACCTTTAAAGATCATTTCCCCTTCACCATTTTCGGTCTGGCTGTACAGCTTGAAAATTCTGAACATGGCCTGACTCATGTCTTCCCCGCGCTTCCTTCTTAACTCCTCGGCCAAATGCGGCGGCAGATCTAAAGGCAAACGGCCCAAGCTCTTTATGGGCATTTCAATTTCATTATTGCCTGGTTTTTTCCCATTGACTCGCTTGCCTTTGCTCCGCCCGCGTCCCAGCGCCAAAGATTCAATCTCCGCGTAATCCAAAGCCGGAAAATTAGTCTCTAATTCCTTATAGAAACGATCCAAAAAACCCAGCATCATAAAGGCGGATTTGGACAGGGTCAAGGCCGATTGAATTTTTTCCAATGACTGGCCGCGGAATGCTTTGGCTCTGGATAATAAAATGCTATCGCTTACGCTCTCCATTCCCGGCCAAGCCCGGCGCGCGGAAGTCTCAAAGCTCAATAGCGATTCCCCATTAAAGCCGAGCAAGGAACGCATTAAGGTTCTTTGCTGATCAGACAGGCGGCAGGCTTTCAGTTTAGCTTCTAGCTCAAGAAGCTGATTAAACTGCTCCATGTTTATCACCTCCTCTCTAAAGCTGTTCCAAGTTTTACCCCATTATTTTATCCATTATTTCTTTAGGCACCCTCTGTTTTACGGCGCTGACAAAGGCGGCGGTTTCTTCATTCTCTGGCGTCACCCAATTTTGCCGCAAAATATTTAAAGCTCCCTGCAACATCGCCGGCACCATGTCAGGCGAAAGTTTAGTCTTGGTCGCGACCGTATCGGAATCAAGGCTGGGATCGCCAACTAATAAGGCAATATGAATCAACTGCGCCCATTCTTCTTTGGGAAAAGGCAGTTTATGGCCGTTGTTTCCACTCTGTTTTTCAGGCGGAATTAAAATCGGTGGCTCTGGCTGGATTCCTAATGGCTGAACCGGAGCAGTCGCCGTCGGCAATATAGCGACAGAAACAATAAGCGGTTCTCCCCAATCAGCTGGCATTTTCACGCCGTACTTTTCAAACATTTTCTTAGCCAGATTTTCAAAATTTTGGGCAAAAGCGGGAAATTCAGCTTCAATTTTTTGAACAAGCTCCCGGTCTGTTTCGTGAGCAGAACCGTCCCGCAAGATAACTTTCAGCTTTTTAAAGCCACCTCGTAAAGCGCGGCTGCACCGGCCAATCGCTACCCCTAACTGCCTTTTCGTGATATTCGGGGACATAACATTTACCAGACTCGCCATATCCGCCGGCGCCTGGCCGTTAAGCATAACTAAATTAATAATCTGCCTTTCACGGCCAGTAAGCACCTTAACCTTTGACAGGTGATTTAGTTTTACTTTCCCCCGGCTTTTCTTTGTCTTTTTTTCAAGCTCAAGCATCGGCTCCGGCACAGCGGTAGAAAAAATCCATGTGCTATCATCAACAACGCTTATAGTTTCTTCCGTCTCTGCCGCGTCCATTAATTCAGTCGGCGTTTTCAGCTCCTGTTGCGGACTAAAAAAAACTTCGCCTACGCGGCTAAATTCATTGGCATAATATCTGATCGCCTTCTGATCTCGCCCGTGTAGCATTTCATTGAGCAAAAGCTCAACGATGTTACTGCACAACTGCCAGATATAATCCGGGATACTGCAATCTTCTATTTCTTTTCTGTCCATTGTTTAACCTCCATTTTTAAGGTGCTAGCGTTTATAAACTGCTAATTTAAAACAAAAACTGTTTAACTTTTATCATAAAAAATTAGGCAAGTCAATACTCAAATATTTTTATTTATTCCAATTTATCCGCCGCCAATCTCACTCTGTTTAGACTCCCCTCTTTTCCCAAAACCTCGGCCACGTCAAACGGCCCCGGGCTGGCTTGGCGGCCGGTCAGGGCCGCGCGCATTGGCCAGAGATACTCCCCCACTTTTCCGCCCCTGGCCTGGATGTGCGCCATTAAGGCATCCTCAATACTGTCGTTGGTCCAGCTGCCGGCCGGAATTTTTTCCAGCGCCCGATGAATCTCCTCTAAATTATTTTTCACTTGCGCCATGTCCATTTTTTTCCAAATTAACAACTCGGGCTCGTACTCAAACTTATCCTCAAAAAAGAATCTGGTCGCCTCGCCGATGTCAGACAATTTTTTCAATCTCTCCTGCTCCAGCGCAATGACTTTTTTAATATACTCAAAATTAATCTCTTTTCCAGTTTTTTTATTTTTAAATTTCATTGAAAATTGAAAATTGAAAATTGAAAATTCTTCAATAATCCCCGCTTCAGCCAGAAATGGCAAACATAATTTTGTAAGTTCTTCAACTGTCTTATGCCTGATATACCAGCCGTTAAAATAATCCAATTTCTCTATGTCAAACACGGCCGGACTGATGCCCAAATTTTCTATTCTGAACTTTTCAATCATCTCTTCCATAGTCATAACTTCCTGATCATCTTTGGGGTGCCAGCCTTGCAAAGCCACGAAGTTCAACAGCGCCTCGGGCAGATAGCCTTTAGCGCGGAAATCTTCCACGGCCACGTCGCCTTGGCGCTTGCTTAATTTTCCTCCGCCCTTATTTAAAATCAGCGGCAGATGAATAAACTTCGGCGGCTCCCAGCCGAACGCCTGGTATAATAATATATTTTTGGGGAAAGATGATAGCCACTCATCGCCGCGCAGAACATGGCTTATTTGCATTAAATGGTCGTCTACCACGCTGGCAAACTGATAGGTGGGTATGCCGTTTGATTTTATCAGCACCTGATCATCTAAATCAGCGGCCATAAATTTTATCTGGCCGCGCAGCTCATCGTGAACAATTATTTCACCTTCCAGCGGCATTTTTTGCCTGATAACGAATTTCTCGCCGGCGTCCAGCTTGCGCTCAATTTCAGTTTCCGGCAAATCGCGGCAAGTCCGGTCATAGCGCGGCGGCAGTTTCTGCGCCTGCTGTCTTTGCCTCATATCATCCAGTCTCTCGCCAGCGCAAAAACAGCGGTAAGCTTTTCCTGCCGCCAGCAGTTCATCAGAATATTTTTTATAAATCTCCAGCCTTTGCGATTGCGTGTACGGCCCAAATTCCCCTGCAATGTGCGGCCCTTCGTCAAACTTAATTCCCAGCCAATCTAAAATATCAATTAATTTTTCCACCGCCCCCGCCACTTCCCTCTTTTGATCCGTATCTTCTATGCGCAATATCAGCGCGCCGCCCAGGCTTTTTGTGATTAAATAGTTAAACAGCACGGTCCTTAAACTGCCGATATGCAGCCAGCCGGTCGGTGATGGCGCGAAGCGCAAGCGAATATTTTTTGGCATAAAATTAAAACATTACTGTCATTGCGAGCCGCCAGCGGGCGGCGAAGCAATCTCCGGTAAAAATCCACGCGCCTGCCGCTGAACCTTAGATTGCTTCGCCGCCCGAGTACGGACTCCTCGCAATGACAATTTATTTTATCATTTCCGCGAATAAACTTTTTATTTTCTGGTCATGCGACCAGCCGATAATTCTTTTTAAGAGCACTTCCTTGCCGTTCCGGTAATCTTTATTAATCTGCTTGCCAATTCTGACGATTGATTTTTCTAAATTTTTGTCCTTGCTTTTAGCTTGATTATACAAATTTGACAAAAAATAGCAGCGATTGGCGCTGATCAGCGGCTTGCCTTTTGCATTTATTTTGTAACCGACCCAAGCTTTAATATTTTTCTGATTTTTCGTTAAAGCTAGTAAAACTCGGTGCATACCATCAAAAACGCGATAATTGTCAGCTAATTTATAAACTGACACGGGGGAATTATCTATTTTTTTATGCTCTGCCAGACCAGCTTTAGTAAGTTCCTGCCTCATAATTTTACTATTATTCCAGGCCTTAGCGAAGGCTTCCGGGCTATGATTAAATTTTTTTATTACATATTTATCAAATACAGGTGACATACCGGTTAAATAAATTTTGTTGGTCGGAATATCTTTTAGTTTCCATTGAAATTTTTCGTCCGACAAAATAGTAAAAACCGAATTTAATCTCCAGCCCTCTGAAATAGCGGCTAATAAATTCCAAAACGATATCTCTCCCCTTCTTTTTTCCAGATTATCAATTGATTTGTCAATTTTTTTATAAAATTGGGCATCTTTAACATCAGCGAAAATTTTTCTGAATTCCTGCTTTAAATATTGTTTGGCGATTATTAAAGCGTTTTTTGACGGGGTGTATTTTAACATATATTTCCCTTGTCATTCCCGCGAAAGCGGGAATCCAGAATTTAGCTGCACAAACATATTATTATTTTTTGACTACCAGCCAAACAATAAACTTAACCGGAAAAACGATTACCGCCTTATAAATTCTTTTCCATCTTCGCGGCTGCAGTATGAGCCGCCACAGCCATTCCAAGCCCATAGCGCGCAGCCACAGCGGCGCGCGCGGCAGTTTACCGGTCAAATAATCAAAACTGCCGCCTACGCCCAGGCCGATTTTAGCGCTGGGCAGATTTGGCAGGTTATGATAAATAAATTTTTCCTGCCAAGGCGCGCCAAAAGTACAGAAAACAATATCAGGCGCGAATTGTCTGGCTAACTGCAAATCAGCGGCCGCGGCGCGCTCCAGGTCTTCAACGTACACCTCCAGCCCAGGGAATTTATCAGCCAAAGCGGCTTTTATCTCACCGGCCTTGGCCAATCCCCGGCCCCAGTTAAACACCGCGACTCGTCTGCCCTGTTCTTCCGCCATAGCCAAAATGTCTTTTAATAAATCCGCGCCGGCCACTCGTTGTAAATTTCTCCCCATGGCCCAGGCCGCGAATTGTAAACCGGCGCCATCCAAAACCGCCAGATCAGCGCCATTCATAATGTTTAACAGCTCCTGATCCGCCTCCGCCGCTAAAATAATTTCCGGATTGGGCGTTACGATCATATGCTGTCTCTGCCCTTTTAAATATTCTTCCAGCTTTTCCAGCGCCTCTGTTTTGGAAACATTAGCAATATTTACCCCTAATATATTAATCTTATCCATGACTCTATTATAGTAAATCTAATGTATTTTAGCAATTTTAAGGGTTAATTTGTAAATTTACTCCAGTTTTCTTGACAAAATAATATTTCCATATTATATTGAATTTAGCACTCCAAAGCAGAGACTGCTAAAATATAATCACTGTCATTGCGAGCTTCTGAAAGAAGCGAAGCAATCTCACGAACACAAATCTTTTATCTAACTCATCATCCGTGAGATTGCTTCCTCGCTGACGCTCCTCGCAATGACAATAAAAATATGTTTGACAAATTTACTCATAAATCCCAGGAAGCCATTATCAACGCCCAGATGATCGCCCAGGATCATGGCCAGCAACAGATTGAAGCGATCCATCTTCTGGCTTCCCTTTTAGCGCAGAGCGAAAGCCTAGTTAAGCCGATTCTGGAGCGTTTAAACATTGATTTTAAACTGATTGAAAAACGCGCTTATGAAATAATAGCTGGCCTGCCCAAAACGCCGATTGCCGCCAATATCGGCACGGTGCAAGGCACGGCCGAGGTGGCTATGATTTTAGAACGCGCCAAAAAAGAAGCCGACATTATCGGCGATGAATATATTTCCACCGAGCACCTGTTTCTTTCACTAATCGGCATAAAATCCAAAGCCCAGTCAATTTTAATCAGCGCCGGCGTGGCTTATGAAGAAGTTTTAAAAATCTTGGCTAAATTGCGCGGCGCGCAAACCATCACCGATCCGGAGCCGGAATCAAAATTCCGCGTTTTGGAAAAATACGCCATTAATTTAACCGAGCAGGCGCGCCAGGAAAAACTGGATCCGGTCATCGGCCGCGACGAAGAAATCCGGCGCATCATGCAAGTGCTGTCGCGGCGCACCAAAAATAACCCGGTCCTGATCGGCGAAGCCGGCACGGGCAAGACCGCGATCGTGGAAGGCCTGGCGCAGAGAATCGTGGCCGGTGATGTGCCGGAAACCTTAAAAGGCAAAGAGCTGATCAGCCTGGACCTGGGCGCTTTAGTGGCCGGCTCAAAATTCAGAGGCGAATTTGAAGACCGGCTCAAAGCGGTTTTAAAGGAAATCAAATCGCAGGGCGGCAATATTATTTTATTCATTGACGAATTGCACACGCTGGTCGGCGCCGGCGCTTCCGAAGGCTCCATGGACGCGAGCAACATGCTTAAGCCGGCTTTGGCGCGCGGCGAATTACGGGCTGTGGGCGCTACCACCACCAAGGAATTCCAAAGATACATTGAAAAAGACGCGGCTTTGGAACGTCGCTTTCAGCCCATTTACGTCAATGAGCCGTCCATTGAAGACACGATCGCCATTTTAAGGGGCATTAAAGAAAAATATGAAGTGCACCATGGCGTGCGCATCACTGATGACGCGCTGATCGCCGCGGCCAAACTGTCTTCCCGCTATATCACGGATCGGTTCTTGCCGGATAAAGCCGTGGATTTGGTTGACGAGGCCACCTCGGCCCTGCGCATGGAAATAGATTCCTCGCCGGACGAACTGGACGCCATGAAGCATGAAATAAAAAAATTGGAAATAGAAAAAGCCGGCCTCTTAAAAGAAGGCCGGCAAAACGCCAAACTTAAGGAAATTAACAAAAAATTGGCGCAAATTAAAGAAAAAGCCAATCAGCTGGAATTGCACTGGCAAAATGAAAAAAATATTATCGCTAAAATCAGGCAGTCAAAAAAGGAAATTGACGAATTTAAGGCCCAGGCGGAAATAATTGAACGGCGCGGCGATGACTTGGCGCAAGTGGCGGAAATTTTATATTCAAAAATTCCGGCGCTGGAGCAGGATGTGAAAAAACAGGAAGGCGAACTGGTAAAAATCCAGAGCGCCGGCCAAAGAATTTTAAAAGAAGAAGTTGATGAGGAGGATATCGCCAAAGTAGTGTCGCGCTGGACCGGCATTCCGGTGGCGAAAATGCTGGAATCGGAAATTAAAAAATTAGGCAAGGCCGAAGAAGTATTAGACAAGCGGGTGATCGGGCAGGACGACGCCATTAAAGCCGTCGCTAACGCTTTGCGCCGCTCCCGCGCCGGCATCAGCGAAGAGAAGAAACCCATTGGCTCATTTCTATTCGTCGGCCCGACCGGCGTGGGCAAAACCGAGCTGGCCAAAGCTTTGGCCGAATTCATGTTCAACGATGAAAGCGCGCTGATCAGGCTGGATATGAGCGAATACATGGAAAAACATTCGGTGGCAAAAATGATCGGCTCGCCTCCCGGCTATGTCGGTTATGATGAAGGCGGCCAGCTGACTGATAAAATCAGGCGCCGGCCTTATAGCGTGGTGCTGTTTGATGAGATTGAAAAAGCGCACCCTGAATTCTTTAATATCCTCCTGCAAATTCTGGACGACGGCCGATTAACTGATGCCAAGGGCCGGGTGGTTAATTTTAAAAATACCATCATTATCATGACTTCCAATCTAGGCAACGAGGTGATTAAAGAATATTCCATCGGCTTTTCCGACACCACGGACGTAAAAACAGCGGCCAATTTGCGCGCCGACGAGATGAAAGAAAAAATTGATAAAATATTGCGCGAATACTTTAAGCTGGAATTTTTAAACCGAATTGACGAAATTGTGATTTTCAAAAATCTTAGCAAGGAGTCGCTCGCGATAATCGTTGATCTGGAATTGGCCAAGGTGGAGCGCCGGTTGAAAAATAAGGCCATCAACATTAAAATCGCGGCCAAAGTCAAAAAAATGCTGGCCGACAAAGGCTACGACACCACCTACGGCGCCCGGCCGTTAAAACGGGTAATACAAAATATAATCTTGGACGAGCTGGCCCTGGAAATTATTGAAGGCAAAATAAAAGAAGGCGATAAAGTGGAAATTGATCTGGGCGTCAAAGACAATATATTGATGACAGTAAAATAATATTCCGCCCGGCTTCAGCCGGAGTTAAAAAGAGGTTTGACAAAAATCAAACTTCTTTTATTTTAGCTGATTTTCATCTGTCATTTGCCCTTAAGCGGTTCGTATATTATAATGAAGGTATAACAAAATATTCAATGATCAATGTTCAATATCCAATCAATATTTAAATATTTTAATATTCAATGAATATTGATTATTGGATATTGGATATTATAATTTTTTCATGAAAAAAATATATTTTTTAATAGCAATAATTATATTTCTATTCTCATTTCCCTCTTTTTCACGCGCCCAGGGCTTTGACCCCAATAACATTATCAGCGATCAGGAAATCTTAAACTACAGTTCCATGGATTTAGCCGACATTCAGCGCTTCCTGGAAACTAAGGACAGCTATTTGGCTAATTACTCCTGCTCCGACGCCAGCGGAATAACCAGAAAAGCTTCGGAAATCATTTATAACGCGGCCGTGAACAACTACGACTGCGACGGCGCGGTTCTAAGCGACAATCCAACCGTGGAAGAAAAGCAAGCCAAATGCAGGAAAATCACCATTAACCCCAGATTTCTGCTGGTGCTTTTGCAAAAAGAACAGAGCCTGATTGAAAGCCCGTCGCCCAGCCAATCGCATCTTGACTGGGCCGCCGGCTACGGCTGTCCTGATTCAGGCGGCTGCAACTCGCGCTGGAAAGGCTTTGGCAAGCAGGTAAATTCCGCGGCCTTGCAGTTTAGGGACTATATGGATAATCCGCAATTTTATACCTACAAAGCCGGCCAGACATACGCGTTAACCAATCCTTACGGCGTGGTCTCCAGCGGCTCAATCACCGTTACGCCGGCCAATCAGGCAACGGCCGCGCTTTATAACTACACGCCGCATGTCTACAACGGCAATTATAATTTTTACAAGATTTGGCAGCGCTATTTTACCAGATTCTATCCGGACGGAACGCTTATGCAAGCTGACGGCGAAGCCGGAGTTTGGCTGATTGAAAACGGAGTCAAGCGCCCCTTCTTTTCTAAAGGCGCCTTGCTATCGCGTTATGACCCGGGCAAAATTATTAAAGTCGGCAAATCGGACTTGGATAAATATTCGGCTGGCGCGCCGATCAAATTTCCTCAATACTCATTGGTTAAATCGCCCCGAGGGACTATTTTTTTATTAGTTGACAATAAAAAACGAGGCTTCACTTCAATGTCCGCCTTCCGAAAAATGGGTTTTAATCCGGACGAGGTGGTTAAAGCGAGCTGGGAAGACCTGAATGTCTACGCTAACGGAGCCAACATTACCGCCACTTCAACTTACCCGACCGGCGCCCTACTCCAAGATAAAACAACCGGCGGCGTCTACTACGTGATTGACGGCGCCAAAGCGCCGCTAACCGATAAAATTTTCTTAACCGCCAAATTTAAAAACAAAAAAATCATTAAAGTTAAAACGGCCGAACTGGAGCAATATCAAACCGTTAAACCATATCTGTTTGGCGACGGCGAATTGCTTAAAACCAAAGATTCTCCTTATACCTACGTAATTTCCGGAGGCAGAAAATTGCTAATTGCCGATGATAAGGTGTTTAAAAATTTGGGCTATAAAACGGAAAATATTATTATCGTACCGCCGCAAGTGCTGTACCTGTATGACGCCGGAACGCCGATCACGGAAGCGGCCGCCAAAGGCGGATTGGTAATTGAAAAATAATTTTATGTCCATCGTCTTTTCCGCCATTGTGCCTCATCCGCCGATACTTATCCCGACTATCGGCAAAGAAAATTTACAGCGGTTAAAATCCACCGCGGATTCTTATTCGCGCCTGGAAGAAAACTTATATGTTTCCCAGCCGGAAACTGTCATTATTATTTCGCCTCACGGGCGGCTGATGGAAAACTCTTTTTCCCTTAACTTATGTCCGGTGTTTAACGGAAATTTTGAGGAATTCGGCGATCTGGCGACCAAGTTCAGCCTAACCGGCGACATCGGCCTAGCCCATAAAATTAAAGAAAAAATGGAAGCCAGCGGACCGTTGCAGCTTTTGAGCGAAGCCCGGCTTGATCACGGAGCGGCAATTCCGCTTTATTTGCTAACGCGGCATCTGCCCAAAATAAAAATTATCCCGCTTTACTGTTCGGGGCTGGATTTAAACGCCCACTATAATTTCGGGTGCCTGATAAAAAATGAACTGCTAAAATCTGACCGCCGCGTCGCCTTGGTGGCTTCAGGCGATTTGTCGCACCGACTGGCTAAAAACGCTCCGGCCGGCTACAGCCCGAAAGGCAGGAAATTTGACAAAAAACTGATGGACTATTTGCTTAAAGGGCAAACCTCTGAAATTTTAAAAATTGATCGAGAATTAATCGCGCAAGCCGGAGAATGCGGTTTAAAATCCATTGTTATTTTACTCGGTATTTTAGACGGCGTGAAACACCAGCCCGAGCTTTTATCTTACGAAGCGCCTTTCGGCGTTGGGTATTTAACCGTGAATTTTAAGCTGTTTTACTAATTTATCATTTCCTTCAATAACTTTAAAAAAGTACCTCCACGATTCGCCTTGCTTGCATAATTCCTTGGTATCGTTTAGGGCCAGCAAAATTTTTGAGTAGGAATTTTGCTTGCAAACTTTAAATACCGCGCTTTTTTTAAAATCAGGGATGCCTAATTCTTTAATCACGCGCAAAGCCAAATCCTGCCAGGCGTAGGCCGGCGGCTTTTGTTTTTTAAACTTGAGCAAATCCCCTATTTTCTCCAACCCCTTATCTATTTGCATAATAATATTATATCATATATACTTTATACTTAATATAATCAGATGCCAATCTTAAAAATAATTACCCAGCCAAATCCAATTTTAAGGAAAAAATCAAAGGAAATTGATCCAAAAAAAATCAATTCGCGCGAATTTAAAAGCCTGATTTCCTCCATGATTAAAACCACGGCCGCTACCGACGGCGCCGGCTTGGCCGCGCCGCAAATCGGCCGCAATATCAGATTGGCGGTAATCAACGCCAAGGATGGCGCTTTCTGCCTGATTAATCCCCTGATCACAAAAAAATCATTCTCGCGCGAGCTGGGCCAGGAAGGCTGTTTATCCATCCCGGGAATCTACGGCCAGGTAAAAAGGCATAAAAAAATAACTCTGGCCTACTATGATAAATTTGGCAAAAAAATCAAGCTTGAAGCTCAAGGCCTGATGGCGCGGGTAATCCAGCATGAAGTTGACCACTTGGATGGAGTCTTATTGATAGATAAAGCCATAAGCATAGAAAAACAAAAAAATGCCATTGCGAGCGACTGAAAGGAGCGAAGCAATCTCACGAACAAAAAATTTTAATCTAAACTCACCATTCGTGAGATTGCTTCGCCCCGCATCCGCGGGGCTCGCAATGACAAATCTATGAACAAATACAAGCTAATCTTCATCGGCACCTCCTCTTTTGGTTTGCCCGCCTTTACCGCCTTGGCGTCCGACCCTGATTTTGAAATAATTTTGACTATCACCCAGCCCGATCTGCCGGCCGGCCGCAGGCAAATTATCACGGCCTCGCCCATTAAACTTAAGGCCGAAGAAAAAGGCATTGCGGTTTTACAGCCGCAATTTATCAGCGATATCAGGGAAAAAATATTATCGCAGAACCCGGATTTAATCGTGGTGGCCGCCTACGGCCAGCTCATTCCCGAAGACATATTAAACATTCCCCAATTCGGCTGTTTAAACTTGCATGCTTCGCTCCTGCCAAAATACCGCGGCTCGGCCGTTATTCAAGCCGCGATACTGAACGGCGACCGGCAAACCGGCATCACAGTAATGAAGCTGGATAAGGGTTTGGACACCGGACCTATTCTGGCGCAGTCGCCGCTTAACATCGCCGAGGACGATACCGCGGAAACCTTGCGCGCCAAATTGGCCGCCGCCAGCGCGGATTTTTTAGCGAACGCCATTAAGCGGTATTTAACCGGAGAAATTTCTCCGGCGCCGCAGGATTCCAGCCTGGCCAGCTTCGCGAAAACTTTAACTAAGAGCGACGGCCTGGTTGATTGGACCAAGCCGGCCGATTATTTGGAAAAATTTATTCGGGCCATGTGGCCTTGGCCCGCGGCCTGGACCTGGTGGAATGGCAAGCAGGTAAAAATTATTTCCGCGCAAAACCAGCCGCTGGAAATCAGTTCGTATAAGCCGGGCAAAACCTTTAAATACAACAGCGGCTTGGCCGTGCAGTGCGGCCAAAACGCGCTAATTATAAAAAAACTCCAGCTTGAAGGCAAAACCGCTCTGGACAGCCAGGAATTTCTGCGCGGCCAAAAAGATTTTATGGGCAGCGTGCTGGGTTAATTAATTTTATTCTACCCGGCTTCAGCCGGCGTTAGTTAAAAATTTGGCCCTATCGTCTAATGGTCAGGACACATGGTTCTCATCCATGAAATCGGGGTTCGATTCCCCGTGGGGCTACAAAAACGGCTAAGATTAAATTAATTTTAAAATTTGCTTGACAAAATAACTATTTTACCCTAATATATAAACATGAACAACCAACCGAGACAATCAGTGAACATGATGATGAGCATGATGATGTCCTCTTGCCGGGGTTGTTTTTGAATATTGTAAATAATACTTTAAAACAGCCCTGAAAAAAGGGCTGTTTTTTTATTCTGTCATTGCGAGCGACCGGAGGGAAGCGAAGCAATCTCCGGTTTTATCAGAAAAGGATTAATTCCTGAACTTACTCGCATCCAGGATGATTTTTGCCTTTCGGCACGCCTGAATTTACCTAAAAATGGCAAACTCGCTCCGCTCAAACATGCCATTTTCTTAACGGCAAATTCAGGCTAAAAATCATATGTCTGCTCGTAAGTTCAAAAATTAATCATAATAACAATTTTTGGTTCTTAATTGGTGGCTTGCAATTTACGTTGCGTTAACGTAAAAAATTGCGGTCAGCTATAGAAACTAAGAAAAAAATGGAGGATAGTACTTTGCAAAAAAAAGAAGAAAAAAAATTGGAAGAAAAAATTGAAGAAAAAAAAGAGAAAAGGGTCTGTCAGACTCCCTGGTCGGCAGTCCCCTCGTCAACGGCCTTTTCCTTCTCATTATCCGACCAGGATAAAAAAAGAAGAGGCTACTAAGGTAATCCATAAGGGGGCGGACGCGTATATAATCAAATATACCACGTTCCGCCCCTATTTTTTATGAAAAATTTTAGATTTGAGCGAGCGGCTAATGGCAAATTTGCGTGCGAGGACTGTTTGAGGCCGCCTAGGGCGGGCGAGTTCCGCAGTAGCAAATTTGCTGTTAGCCGCGAAGCGATTATGTAATTATTCAAGCGAGCGACAGCGAGTTAGGAATCGTATTTCAGTTTTCGGAAAACGCCCAAATTTTCTCCTAAACAATAAAACAATTTTTCAAGCACGGCCGCTCATTTGCAGGCGAGTAGATTCAGAAATTAATCCGTCCGCATGTTTTAACGCCGGCTGAAGCCGGGTAGAAAAAAAATTACTTCGCCACCCATCCCCCATCCACCGCTAACACTATGCCGGTAACAAAATCGGATTCATTCGAAGCCAGATAGACCGCGGCCAGAGCAATGTCTTCAGGTTCGCCCAAGCGCGGATAAGGCGTACTGGCCGCGAAGCCGGCAGTCACGGCCGGATCATTTAGCATATCCTTGGTCATAGCGGTTTTAATTATGCCGGGCGCGATGCAGTTAACGTTAATTTTTTTGGACGCGTATTCCACGGCCATTTCACGGGTTAAAGCGATAATGCCGCCCTTGGAAGCGCAATACGGACCAATTTGATCAAAGCCTACCAGGCCGGCAATGGACGCCGTATTAACGATTTTACCTTTGCCCTGCTTTAACATCTGCGGCAGAACCGCTTTGGAGCACAAAAACACGCCTTTTAAATTAACGTTTATCACCTGATCCCAATCCGCTTCCGCGGTTTCATGCAACGTCCCCATTTTCACGATGCCGGCATTATTAAACAAAATATCCACCCGCTTATACGCGGTTAAGCACTGTTTCACCATGCTTTCCGCGTCAGCCGCTTTGCTCACGTCCACTTTCACGAACATGGCAGAGCCTTTTTGTTTTTTAATTAATTTTACTGTTTCCTGGCCGCCAGCCTCGCTCCAATCCGCCACTAGCACTTTGGCGCCTTCGCGCGCGAACGCCAAAGCCGCTCCCCGGCCGATGCCGGAGCCGGCGCCGGTGATAATCGCCACTTTGTTTTTTAGTCTCATAAAGTATAATTTAATGATTATATGGGATTAATTTCCAAATTTACGAGCCGACTGATTTTTAGCGCGAATTATCCGTTAAAAATTTGCCGCTGTTTGAGTCCCGCCACGGCGGGACGAGTTCGGCAAATTTAGGATAATTAGCGCGTGCCGGGAGGCAAAAATCATCCGGAGGCGAGTAAGTTTGGAAATTAATCCGTTTTTGGATTCCCTCTTCCGCGGGAATGACAAGAAAAAGATTATTTTTTACCAGAGGAAACGGCTCTCTCCTTAGGCACATGCCAATAGTTTAGCATATAGCTGGCCAATTCGCCAAACAGCGGCGCCGCCGAGCTTTCCGCCCAATCAACGTCGCGCGGATGGTCGATCCTGACCAGCATGACAAACCTTGGATCATCAATTGGCGCGAAACCGGCAAATGAACCAATATGATTATTAAGCTCATAGCCCCGGCCGTCAGCTTTGGGAACTTGAGCGGTGCCGGTTTTGCCGCCCACCCAGTAGCCGGGTACGGCCGCCCTTTTACCATGCCCGTTTTCCACCACGTCTGCCATCATGCCGCCCACTAAAGTCGCGGCCTTCTCCGAAATTACGCTTCTCACGGGAGTCGGATAGGTTACAATCCTACTGCCATCCGGCTTAACAATTTCTTTAACCGCATAAGGCTTCATTAATACTCCTTTGTTGGCGATAGTTTGAAAGGCGGAAATCATTTGCAAGGCCGTAACCGCTATGCCCTGTCCGAACGACGCCGTGGCCGCGTTTAGTTCGCGCACGGGTTTTTTTATTAAATTTTTGATACTGCCCTTGCTCTCGCCTTCGGATTCAAAACCGGTTTTTTCGCCAAAACCGAACCGCTTGACATAATCGGCAAATAAATCCGGCCCAATCCGCCTCATGGCAAAAATCGCGCCGGTGTTCAAGGATTTGTCCAATACCTGAATCATGCTCTGCTCGCCATTGGCCAGGCGATCGGAATTTTCAATGGTATATTTGTCAATTACGACTTTGCCCGTATCCACGTAAGTAGTTTGCGGCGTAACTTTTTCCTGATCTAGGGCCATGGCCATGGTTATAATTTTAAAAATTGAGCCGGGTTCGTACTGGGAGAAAATTGCCGGATTAACCAAGATTTTGATATTCTTAACGTCCTGATAGTTATTGGCGTCATAATCAGGGCTGGAGCACATGGCTAAAATGGCGCCGGTTTTCGGCTCCATAATAATAACGCTGCCGCCATCGGCTCCATGCCTGGCGACGGCTTCGTTTAATTTTTTACAAGCCATGAATTGGATGGAACGATTGATGGTTAATATCAAATCAACGCCGCTTTCCGGCTTTTGATAGACGCGATCATCAATAATTATCGCTTTGCCGGCGGCGTCGCGTTCAACTTTGATAGAACCAGGCTTGCCGGCCAGCTCTTGTTCAAAATATTCTTCCAGGCCATATCTGCCCTGTTGTTTGTCTCCGGAAAAGCCGACAAACCCCAGGAGATTTGAACCAATGCTTTCTTCAGGATAATAACGATATGATTTTTCAGAAAAACCCATGCCCGCTATGGCAAGTTCCTTTTTTTTGCCGTGATTAATTATGAATAGCGAGTTGTTTTCAATGGCTAGATCGCCGAGGGTTATATTTTCAGCCGGCTGGCTGACCGCCAAATAAAAATTTTTTAGAATCGTCTCTTCAACCTTTTGCTCCAGCGGCTCATAAACATCATCCGGTTTTTTTAATTTTTTCAAATACTTATTGGTAATATCCGTTTGGCGCGCCAAAATTTCCGCCGCCCGCCTGGCCTGCCTGATTTCTCCATATTGCTTATCGGCTTGCAGCTTTTTCCAGTTAGCGATTATTTCTTTGGCCTTTGCCCGGTTAGCCTCATGATTCAGCTCCCCCAGCAAATCTATTTGAGCTTGCAATTTACCGTCTTCTTCCCTGGCCAATAATTCATCAACCTCTTTTTCCGCCTGGGCTTGCTTGAAAAATAAATAAAGCTGGCCGGCGATTTTATCCGCTTCTTTAACGCTCTTCGGCACGGCAAAAAGCTGATAAAAATTTTTATTAGTGGCTAGCGGATAAAGATTGCTGGCCGCGCTTTGGCTGTCATTCTGAATAAAAATTCTTCCCCGCTCCGGTTCCAGCAGGCTGAAAATCTGATGCTGATTGGCCGCTAAATCACGATATAAGCCATAATTAACCACTTGCAAAAAAAATAATTTAAAAACAATCAAGGCGGCTGATAAAAAAATAATCGCGATTATCAAATTGACGCGACTATTATTTGCTTTATTTAAATTTTTCCGCCCTTTTTTCCAAAATGACATAAATTATTGGTTTCTCCTCCTACTTTTTAGCCACCAAGCCGCTCGCGCCGTTAATATAATCAATATTGCCGACCGCCACCATCTTTAAACCGCTTATTCTTTGGCTGATATTGCCATATGAACTTAAAGCCATGGCTTTAAGTTCCAGCTTATTATTCGCGTCGGACAATTTATTCCTCTCCTGCTTTAAATCGCTCAAAGCAAAACCCTTAACTGATAAATTATTGGCCAGGGCAATATAATACGCGCCTAGAATAATAAAAAATACTAACAGCAATTTATTTAAATTTTTAAAATTAAAAAATCTTTTTTTAAGAGCTTGAAATTTTTCTTTTTCCATATTGGGGCTTTTTATTTTTATTTACCTCGTTAAATCCCTGCGGGAGGCAAAGCCTATTTAACGGGGTGAATTTTCACGGCCAGGCGCAATTTGGCGCTTCTTGAACTCGGATTGTTTAAGGCCTCCTCCTCAGTCGGCCTTAAAATTCCTTTATTTATTATTTTAAGCTGGGCCAGATGGCCGCATTGGCAGATGGGAATGGCCGGCGGGCAAAGGCAGTCTCGGCTTTCCTGTTTAAAATATTGCTTGACGATCCGGTCTTCCAGGCTATGATAGGAAATAACCGCCAGCCGGCCGCCAGGTTTTAGCAGCGCCAGTGCCTGCGGCAGGGCAGAGCGCAAATTTTCCAGTTCGCGGTTGACCGCGATGCGCAGGGCCTGAAAAACCTTGGTGGCCGGGTGGATTCTGGCTGGCTGAAGCTTTCTCGGAACCGCATCCATTATTATTTTCACCAGCTCTCCGGCAGTTTGTATTTTTTTAATTTGCCTTTGTTTTACGATTGCTATGGCGATCTTATAAGCAAACTTTTCCTCGCCGTATTCCCTGAATATTCCAGCCAGATCATCCGCGCTCCGGCTGTTAACGATATTTTCAGCCGACTCCCCTGCCTGCCCGCCGAAATTCATGCCTAGCGGCGCGTCAGCCAAACCGAAAGAAAATCCTCTAGTCCGATCTTTAAGTTGAGCTCGTGATAGGCCAAGGTCAAATACAATGCCATCAAAGCCGCCGGCCGGTGAAAAATATTTTTCAACAATTTTTTGTATATTTTTAAAATTGTCATGGGCGAGAATTATGTTTAGAAATTGGGAATTAGAAATTTGGAATTGGGTGTTTTTTATAGCAGCTTCATCAAGGTCAATCGCCAGAATTTTTCCAGTAGGCAGGATTCTCTTCGCTATCGCCATGGTGTAGCCGCCGCCGCCCAAGGTGCAATCAATAAAATTTTCTCCGGGCTTGGGGTCTAAATATTTTATTATTTCATTTAGCATTACCGGCGTATGTTGATACTCCATAATAATAAATTCTGCCCGGCTTCAGCCGGCGTTAAAAAAATGGATTACAGCACCACCGCCTTTTGCCTCTGCGCTAAAATGTCATTAAGCACCTGGCTGTCCACCAGCGGCGCTCTAACCACCCGGACGCGAAGGCTGAAAAAATTTTTTTTTGATTTTTGGCAAAGTTTTAATTTTGTCATAACTTTTATTTTTCATTTTTCTACCCGGCTTCAGCCGGCGTTATTTTCTTTTTCTACCCGGCTTCAGCCGGCGTTATTTAACTCTGGCTAAAGCCAGGTGAAAAGAGTTAATTTCTACACTCCTAATTCTCCCAGCGCTTCGGCGATGTCAGCGCTCTTTTTTTCCGTGCCCCGCTTGTATTTATTCCACACCTCTTCATCCCAGATTTCCAAACGATCATATAGCCCGGCGATAATCAATTTCTTTTTCAGGCCGGCGAATTTCCTTAAGTATTCCGGCAGCATGATGCGTCCCTGGTTATCAAAATCAACGTCCATGGCTCCGGCCAGCATCAGGCGGGCGAAAGCGCGGGTATTGGCTTTGCTGATCGGCAATTTTGCCAGCTTGCCGGCCAGTTCCTGCCACTCTTTTTTAGTGTACAAAAAAAGGCAGTTATCCAATCCCTTGGTCACTACCGCTCCATCTTTTAAAACAGCGCGGAATTTAACCGGCACCGCTACCCGGCCCTTGTCGTCCAGATTGTGGCTGTATTCGCCGATGAACATTTTAAGCGTATTTATGAATAAAACATAAAAAGCGAGAGAAAATTTTTGTTTTTATTTTTTGTTTTATTTTTTTCTTTTTGTTTCACCACAATTCACCACCATTTACCAATATACTGTAATCATACACCACTTAAAGCCATTTGTCAATGTGCTCGCCCCACTAAAATTTAAGCTAAAATTAAATTAAAATTATAAAAAAACAGCCGCCGGTTTATTAGCGGATGTTTTAACAATTTCTTAATATTATTTTAACACGCAGTTATCAACAACTTTATCCACAAACATGTCCTGTCATTGCGAGGAGCCCGTACCAGGGCGACGAAGCAATCTCATTTTCTTCTTGGTTATTTCCGGTTCCCGGTCGTATATCGGTTCCACAGCAGTTAACTTCTTACTTCTTACTTCTGGCTTCTGGCTTCCCGCCACCGGTACGCCCAGCGCGTACGCCAGCGCGTTGGCCGTAACCACGCCGATGCGCAAGGAAGTAAATGAGCCTCCCCGGCTCTCCACTTCAATCTTCTTAAGCTGTTTTAAATCAATTTTTTCAGCTTTAAGCAGCGCCTTAACCGCCGGCAGCAGCTTTTCCGCCTCTTGCCTCATAGCTTTAACCTTTTTTTCGGCGATCAGCGCTCGCCCTTGCTTAAGCGCGACTATCATATGTTTTGCTTCAGTAGTATTGATGTATAGTGTCATATTAGTATCATACAACTTTTTCATAAAATTAAAAGGCTCTTCGCGTATTAATGCGAAGAGCCTGCAAAAAAACTGATTAAACATTCAAGGTTAATAAGGTTAATAACGAATTTTGACTGTGCCGACATTATAGGTGCCGGCGGACGCGCCGAAATTAAAGTTAAGCCTGCCGACCGCGTCATCGCCGTCAGGTACTAGGTCAATCGCGACCTTACCGGCAATGCAAGCAGCAGAGACAGTGCTATAAGCATGATATGCTCCGCCATTCTGCTTTAATTGCACTTCTACTGTTAAAAAACCAGGAGTAAAATTGCAGGAAAAACTAACATGGTAAATTTTTGTTTTGTCAATTACCATCGGCGCCCACCTTACGCTCACATCAGTGGAATTTCCGGGAATATTCTCCTGGATTGTTCCGTCAACTTTATTAAAGGCCGCCTGCGCGCTTCCGCCCTTTGAATATGAAACCCAATCGGCGGTTGCCAAATTGACAGTCGTAACTGCCGGACCTGTTATGCTGAAATTCCACACCGGTGGAGTTACGCTGACGTTGCCTGCCATATCCTTGATTCCTTCTACCAAAACCTGGTAATGGCCGCCCCGTACCAATTTGGTGCTGGGCTTAAGACTGATGACTTTATCATTATCACGCACGCCTATTGCTCCTGAAATAACTTCTCCGGTGTCGCTGTCAATCAGCCTGAAGGTGTTGCTGTACACGGTAAGCCGATCAACCGCCTCGTCAAAGGTTGCCAAAATAGTGGCGTCAATTTCAGCTATCGCTCCATTGTCCGGCGACATGGCCGCAACCGACGGCGGTATTAAATCCAGAACGTCGCCGGTAATAAACGTCCAGACGAGCGGAGCCGGCATTGTTTTACCGTTAAAATTTTTTACACCGGAAATTATCACCGTGTAGACAACATTCGGCAATAAAGCGTCAGCCGAATGAATGTCAATAATATTCTCAATCACAGACACAGTCGCCTCAACAGGACTAACGGCTTGTGCCAGCCTAATATTTTGAGAATTAACGGTTAAGGGATCAGGGTTACTCAATAAAACCGCCCGAACATGGCTGTTAAGCGGCACTCCTGTTTCATTATTGCGCGGATACACAGGCGCTATTAAAACCGGCTCTGAATTATCGGCTAATCCTAATCCGGGCGCGGGTATGTTTTCCAATTCTTCATCTCCTTCTCCTCCGCCGCTGCAGCCTGATAATGACAAACTTACAAATATCAACATCAACATTGCGATTCTAAAAAACATTATCTTGCCTCCACTTAAAAAACTGCACTTGCCAAAAATCATTATGGAACAGCCACGAGCCATTCCTTTAATTTTAAGAGCTATCCTTTACTTTTTTCACCTCCTTAGCTGTTATTTATTGAGATGGTTACAAAACTATTTTGTAACCATCTCATTATACTTTACAAAATCGTGAATACAGTTTGATAATTAAACCCGGAGTCAGCGCCCGTTGCCTGAATTATCGCCTGTCGGCTATTTTGCCGAGGCACAATCAAATCTAGCGAAGCATAGCCCTGATTATCAACTTTAAGGCTATAGACTGCTTGGCCGAAAGTTATGGCTGCAGTCTCATTCGGCCAAAAACCGAACAGCCGTAAATTTATTTTCTGCCCGGCCGCGCCAAGACTGACTGACGGCGCGATTTTTAAATCCGTGGTGATGAAATCCGGATAGAGTTTTCTGTATTTATACTGCGCCAAAACTTTTAAATTTTTGTCCAGGAGTATTATTGACGACTTATTTAAGCCGGCGGCAATTTCCCGCGCGCCGAAATTGGCCGGGGCCAAACCAACGCTCCAGGCATTGGCGCCGAAATTGGCTTTTGAAGTATTTAAAAATTTAATCTTATTAAAATTTTTATCCAAAACCGTAATGCCGCGCCCGTTGGCATAATAAACATCGCCTGACGCCGCGATTGCCGCGCCGTAGCTGAAAGTTTCAGTCTGCGGAACCGGATTAACGTAGGTTGTTTTCCGGCCGCTGAAAAAATTAATTTTAACCAGCCCCCGGTCCGTGGGGAAATAAACATTGCCGGCATTGTCAAGCGCCGGCGCGCGCTTCATTTTATCCTTATTTTCCAGGTTAACTTCAATCAATTTAGCGCCGCTGGCTATATCATAGACAATCCCCTGGTTCTCGGTTATGACTGCCAGCTCAAAATCGCCAGCGGCCAGGCCATAGCTTTTGTCAAAAGTATAAATTTGATCAACAAATAAATTATCCGGGAAAAAACTCCTGACGCCGTTGCTGCCGGCGCCGAAAATAAAATCTTTATTGCCGGCCAGGCTGTCCGCCGAACCGATTCTGAACTGCCCGCGCTTAAAAACGAACAAATCGCGCCTGAATTCTATTTTAGGCGCGCGCGGATTACTGATGTCATAACGGTACAAATAGCGGCCGGTAGTTACCACTAAAAAATATTTATTGCCGGATCGGCCGGCGAACAAACCTTCAATCGCCGACAGGCCGTGCACTTCGCTGGCTTGCGCCAATTTATTGTCCGCTGTAATTTCCAAAATTTCCGCGAACTCATTATTATTGGCAATTAAGTAGTTTTTATTGCTGATGGTGATAACTTGTCCGGAACGGTATTGCTTGTCCGGCGCGGCTTGGGCCATATTGGCAGGCCAAAAAGCGCCTAAACCAAAGACCAGGCCTAAAGTTATCGCGCAAATTGTTTTATAGTTTCTAATCATACGTATTTTCATTAAATCAGTCAGGTCGTTATTAACTAACAACCTTAATTTATATTTAATATTAGCAAGATAAGATTAAAAAGTCAATGGCATGCTATTTATTATAAAGCACGATTATTAAGCTAATATTAAAATAAATTTAATGTTTGACATAATCGCCTGCCTTTGCTAAGGTTTAAAAACTTTAGTCGGTCTTTCATAACTTCGGGATTTTAATAGTTGGCTCCCTAGTGGTTCACCCTATGGAGCCTGAATGCATTTCAACAATATAATAGGAGGAAGTTGCATGAAAACAGCAACGGTAGTTTTTTTGGCAGTTTTAGCGGTTTTAGCAGTTTTTCAGGGTTGCGCTTCACAGCAACCATATGCACGACAGCAATGGGAGCAAGTACCGGCTGCGCAACAGCACTCTGATGATGCCATACGAGTACCGGCCAAGGGACTTCGTCTGGTTCAATCATCGGCTCCGGCCTACACTGCCCCCCCAACAGCACAGTATTCAGGCGTGGTAGCAGACGCGCCCCAGGACTACTGCCCGGCCGGTAACACCAAAGACCAGCCATCGGTGGCCTACAAGCAAATGTACGCACCACGCTGGGGCGGCCATGTTCGGCAAGCATCGTTTTATAATGGGTACACCCGGGATATTTTTTCCCAGTACCCGCCTTCAGATGAAATGAATAGATTCTGGGAACGCTTGCTGGCCCTGCCGCCGAAACAAGGACTGCCGGAATGGGGGCCGTCATATTACGCGCGCTGGGCATTAGCCAGCGGCAGATGGACGCTGATTGAAAGCAGTCCTTGCGAGGGTTGCCCACAGCCGCAGGTTCGCGCGCCGCAATATCAAGCTCCAGCCATTGTTGTCCAGCGGCCAGCTTCTCCACCACCGCCAGTCTACTACCAGCCTGCGGCGGCGCCACCTGTCATATACCAGACTGCCTCTCCAGCACCAGCCACAGCCCATGCGCCTAAACCGCGAGCCACCTATTCCAACCCAGCTTGTGTTAAGCGATTGGAAGAATGGGGCTACTCCGGCCGCGACGGCATTAAGGAATTTCAGCGTAAGTTGGACATCAGAGTTGACGGAGTGGCCGGCCCGGAAACATGCCGGTATGTCAGACAAATCCTTGCTAATTGCGAGAGCAAGGAGAGATGCGATCCATAGCCCTTTACCAAAGGGACCTTGCCGGGAGCGGAAAAATAACCACAAGTTATTTTCTGCCCCCGGTTTTTTATTTACTGTCAATAAAATCTATTTCCTCCACCTTGCCGGTTTTTGTAAAATACTTAAAAAAATATTTCCAGGAAAAACCATAAATCGGAGAGAGCGTATGCCAGAATGATATTTTATCCAGGCCGGCGCTTCGGGCTAATTCTATGGCCTTATCTCTTAACTTAACGCTGTCATTCCACCTGAAAACAACATATTTCCACTCAATAATTGGCTTGTTTCGGCCTGTCTTTTTTCTGGCAGCAATAAGACCGCGAATATTATTGTAGACTAAATCAAAATTTGATCCTCGCTGATACAAATTAACCGTTTTATTATCCGGCCCGTCCAGGGAAATTATTATATGATCAAATAGCAAGGCGGCTTCAATTTTTTCACGGCCTTGAAGCTGGGTGCCGTTGGTGGAAACAACCGCCAATACCCCCGGATTTTCTTGTTTAATAAGCTGAATTTCCTCTTTTATGTCCGGCGACAAAAATGGCTCGCCCCAATTAAAATAATCAATTTTTTTAATATTATATTTTTTTATCAAACTGGATATTTTTCTAATGTCATTTAGCGTCATTTTTGTCTGCCGTCTGTTCATATAAACTCTGGGGCGGTTGCAGGAAAGGCAGTTCAAATTGCATAAAACGGTATTTTCTACCATGATTGAATTCGGCGCTGCCGATTGAGAAGCAAAAGACTCGGCTTGAGCTTTATTAATTATCATTAAATCGCTGCAGCGGGAACAATCCGACAGCGGCAGGCCGCCGCCGGATAAAATTTTTTTAAAATCTCTCGCTCTTTGGCCGGAAATAATTTCCGGCCAAGTATTTTTTCTTAAATCGCCCAAAACCGCCTGGCCGTTAATATTATGGCAGTTGCAGGCCACCTGTAAATCCGAATAGATGGCCAGATTATTGCCTGTGGCGCATTGCCCTGACAGCGCCCGGCAGGCAAAACTCCGACCGCTTATGCGAACTGAAATAATAAAATATTTAGCGTATAAATACCTGGCTAACCTGTTCAAATCTCTCGGCGTAATCATAGTTTTTCGTGCGCGATTAAGCGCGATTATATATATTTTTCCTTATTTTGGCATTATAATCGCAGTTGGCGCAGATGGAAACCGCGTTTTTACTTTTGATCACCGCTTGCCGAAAATTTTCAAATTTTTTGCCCTGCCAAACTTCTTTAACGCTAGACGCAAAAACATTGCCTAAAGCCTGTGATTCCAGCGGATCATAACAGCAAGGCACGGCCGTGCCGTCATAATTTATATTCATGCCCAAATAAATATTACGGCACGATTTTTTTCTTTTGGCCTGCCGGGCGTATCTGGAAAATTGTTTTTCGGTCGGCTCAAATTCTTTTAAACGGCCCATGTCCAGCTGCGAGCCAAAAGTTTTTAAGACTGCCTTGTCCACGCCCAAGCTTCGGCCGAATTCTTCTAATTTGCCAATTTCCGGCTGATTATGCTTCATGGCGATAAATTGCAATTGTATTATTGGATAGCGGGAGGCTTTGGCTTTTTTAAGCTCAACTAAATTTTTTATGCCTTGAACGATTTTTTTAAAATCAGCGCCAACGCGGTATTGGCTTAATGTTTCCTGGCTCAAGCCATCCAGGGCGATAATCAGCTCATTTAATCCGCAATCAATCAAATCGGCGCAGCTCTTTTCATCTAAAAAGTGCCCATTGGTGCTGGTAACCGCGTAAATATTCTTTTGCCTGGCGCATTTAATCATCCGCGCCAGTTCACGATTCAAAAACGGCTCGCCCCAATTCCATAAAGTCAGATGATACAAATAATCTCCGGCTTCATCTATAATCTTCTGAAAATTTTCCAGGCTCATGGCGCCTTTGGCCTTTTTAATCGCGCCGTTGCCGACCGGACAAGTTGGGCATTTTAAATTGCAAAAATTAGCCGGTTCAATCATTAAGCGGCTGGGCAGTCCGCCAACGCGCGGCGAACCGATAAAATACGCCCAATAATTTTTTAGCAAATTAATTTGCTTCTTGGGGCTGGAAAAAACAAATCTTTTCAATAAATCCAATCTCATAAATTAGCTGATATATTTTTTATAATTGGCAATCTCATCCTCCCATCTGCTTTTATCGTGTTCCAAAAATATTTTAATTTTATTTTTTATATCAGCTTCATTTTCCGCGGCTGATAAAATTTTTTCTTTTAATTCCGGCGCGCCGGGTTTGGCAAATACGCCGATCTTCCCGAAATAATGCCGCGATACTTCGCTGTCGGTCGTGACAAACGGCTTGTTTAATGCCATAATTTCTCTAATTGACCAGAGCACGGTATCCGGCCTTAGGGTTAGCGCCAAAATTACGCGGCAGCGCCGCATCAATTTTAAAAATTCTTGATGCGCCAAGTAGCCGGTTAAAAAAACATTATCGGACTTGCCAATCTGGCGCCGCGGCTCGCCGGTAATGAAGAAATCAGCGTCCGGCATTAACTCGGCCGTTTTAATAACCGTCTGCCAGTCGTCGTCGTCGGCAAAGCGGTTCACCATCATCACCGGCAATTTGCTCGTTGTCAGGACTTTCTCCAGACATTCATCATGCATCGGATGCGCCAACTCCGCCGGGTCGTAGCGCGGATTAAAAAATTGCATCGCCAAGGCCGGCTCAATCCCCCAGCTGTTTAGAATTTCCAGATTTTTATAATTATGGCAGGAATTTAAGCAAGCGCGCTTGGCCGCGAATTTAAACAGCCGGTAAAATTTTATCCACTTATCATCTAAAAAAGCCGCTGTGTGCGAGTCAATCGCGAATCTGGCGCCGGACAATTTGCAATAGAGCAGGACGGCCAGAGGCGCGAACACCGGCGGATTCTGGACTATCACCGCCTCCGGCCGGTTCTTAAATAAAATAAGCAAAGTAGCCGCGCTTTGCGCCAGATACCTGATAAGCGCCGGCAAATTAACGCCCCAAATTTTTTTATAATAAACTTGCCGCGCCTCCGCGCCCAATGCCCGAGCCAGACGGCGGCTTAATTCCATTTCCGCGCCCCAGACGATGAACAATTTTTTACCTTTGACAATTTTCATTTTTTTTGCTAATTTATAATACTGTCATTGCGAGCCCGCCGACTGGCGGCGAAGCAATCTCACGAATAACAAGTTTAAATTAAAGTGATAAAATTCTAACTGATATTCTCATGCGTGAGATTGCTTCGTCATTCCGCTCCGCTCCATTCCTCACAATGACGATTAATAGTATGTCCAAAAAAATCTATATTACCCTGTCAATTATCTTACTTCTCTCTCTCCCCTTTCTGTCCCTGGGTTTGGACTGGTCCAACGGCTACTTCCTGCCGCTGGCGATTTTAGCCGTGGCCGCGTTTTTAGCGCTGGCCGCGGTGAACTTTCAAAACGCGATTTTACTGATTATCTTAATCATGCCGGCGGTTTATCATTTTAACTACCTGAAAATAAATATTTTTAATTACCTGCCGTTTTTAAATGACTACGCTTTCTATCTGAATCCGGCGTCAATTATTTATTTATTATTAATTTTATTCGGCTTATTAACCTTGGCGGAAAAAAAGCGCGAGCTAAAAACCTTGCCCTTAAAATACATTCTGGCGCTGGCGTCAGTTTTGGCCGCGGCTTCAATTTCCTGGTCAGTTGATCCGCGGACCAGTTTAATAGAATTGGTTTACCTGCTGGCGCCATTCTCAATGTATCTGATCGCCTACGCGCATTTTTCCGACTATGGTTCATTTTTAAAACTGCTGTTCGCCGCCATCTTGTCATCCATTATACCGCTAGGGCTGGCGGCCGGCCAATTATTCACCGGCAGCTACTTTTATGAACCGGACTCGTCGCTGGGCCGCTTAACCGGCGGCCTGGATCACCCCAACACCTTAGGCTTATTTTTATTCTTAATCATCAGCCTGTTGGCTTCCTGGTATCTGGCCAAAGCTGACCGGCGGCTTAAAAACAGCAAACTGATTTTTTTCTGCCTGGCCGGCCTGCTGTTTTTTTTGGTCATGACTTATTCCCGGACCAGCTGGGTAAGTCTGGCGGTTTTCACGCTACTGCTGGTTTTTTTAGAAAAAAAAATCATTTTATTCCTGCTGGCCGCCCTGCCGGCCGGCGCTATCACCCTTCTGGCCTCTGATAATATCAAGTTTCGCCTATTAGAAATTTTTGATAACGCGCTGTTCAGCTCCGTCGCCGCCAGGCTGAACATCTGGCGCGTCAGTTTTGAGCAAATTTTAATCAGACCGTTCCTGGGCTATGGCGCGGGCGCGGCGGAAACCGTAATTGACAACGCTAAACCCTGGCGCGGCGGAATTTCCTTGCCGCACAATGACTACTTATTGCAAACTCTGGAGCTGGGCCTAATTGGCCTTATAATATTTATAATTTACACTTTCGGCGCTATTTATCATACTTTTCAAGCCTTTAAAAGTATGGCCGATAAAAACACCGCGATAAATTTCGGCGGCCGGGTATTTACGTTAAATTTTAAGGTTCTCGCTTTCGGCCTGCTGGCGCTATTAATCGCGCTCCTGCCGGCCGCGGCCGCGGAATCTGTGTCGCAAAAAATCATTATTCAGATAATTATCTGGCCGCTCTTGGGCGGCCTGCTGGGCCTAAAAAAAACGCCGGCCGCTTAATCGCCGGCCGCGCCTACTCGATCCATGATCGCGCCGCCGTACCCTCCGGGCACGATTTTTTTAATGAATAATTTTTGCGCCATAAAACGAAAGCCGGGCTGGCGGCCGCGCAATTCCAGATATTTGGTTTTGGAAACATAATCCTGAAACGAATATAACATAGCGATTAAAAAGCCGTAACGGCCGTCCAGGAAGCCTAAGCGAAAAATATACATGTAGATAAATCTTAAAACCGGCGCCAAGGGCAGAAAATACCAAACGTCTTTGATGATGGACTTGGCGTAGATATAATAAGTGAACAATTTTTTCCATTCAATTTTACGCCGATGCCCTTTGAGTCTAATCATGTAGTTGGCCTGGTAGGCCGTGTAACGGTTAAATTTGGAAAAAAAATGGCCTAAACTCGGATCACTGTAATGCGTAATATCGCCTTTAAGTTTTTTCACCCGGCTCTTTGGCAAAATGATATGCGCGTGCACGTCGCGGTCTTCATAGCGGCAAGTTTTCTTAAACAGCCGGATATTATATAAAGGATAGCGGCCGCCCCAGCGCAGCCATTTGCCTAAAAAATAATGCCGGCGCCCGATGGCGTAACCATCATAATTATTTATCTCCGCCGTATTTATTAGCTTAATGATTTCATCTCTTAAAGAAGCGGTGATTACTTCATCCGAATCTAACAGCAGAACCCAATTATATTTAGCTTTGGGAATGGCCCAGTTCTTTTGCTTGGCGCTGTATTCGTACCGATGTTTAAGCACGCGCGCGCCCATGGTTCGGGCGATAGCCGAAGTTTTGTCCAAGCTAAAGCCGTCGGCCGAACCGTCCACCACTAAAATTTCATCGGCCCAAAGGGCCGATTTAAGGCAGCGCTTAATGGTTTTGGCCACATTGTAAGCCGGAATTAAAACTGTGATTTTACTTTGATTGTTTTTAGCCATAAACATTTAAATATTATTTTTGCAGAACGTTATTTATGTCGCCTTTAAAATAGGCTTCAAATTCATCGTCGCCGGCCTGCTCAATATCCTGCTCTACGGCCGGCGCGGCCGGAAAATTTTCCTCCGCCGGCTCCATTGCTCGGCTCGGCGTATAAACCGGCGCGGTCCGGGCCGGCCTATAAGCAATCGCCGGTTCGGCCTCGGCTTCAAGCATCGGCTCAACCGCTCGCCCAGCCTGATTAGGAAATAAATAAATATAATATAAACTCGCGGCCAAGCCGGCGATTAAGCCTAACAGCAAATTTAAAACCATATTAGGCTTAACCGGCCAATCAGACAAGGCGGAATTATCAATCAGCTTAACTTTTACGCTGTCGCCCAAACCGTGGTACTGGCTATTTTTGGTCATTAAAGTATAGCCAATCGCTTGGTTGATCAAATCTGCCGTGTGCCTATCCTGATAGTAAGTTTTCAAAACAATCATGCCGGTATCGGCAATCGCTCGCGTGGAGACCAGGCTTTGCCACTGTTTTTTTCTTTTATTAACCTCGCTGGAAAAAATATTTCTATTGATCTTATAGCCTGAAGCCATGACCTGATCATAAAATGAATCAGAATAAACCACTTGAGCCAGCAGGTTGCTTATAAATTGGTTGGAACGGGAAATATTATAGGCGTCCGTGTTTGGCCCGTAATTTTGCACCACTAACAGGCGGCTGGCGGCGCTGTAGCGCAAAGGCTGTAAAAAAGTGAACAGCGACACGGCCAGCAAAAACAGAGCGGTAATTATTATCACCGTTTGCTTTTTTTGCTTCACTAAATTCATAAATTGTTTGTATTCCATATTATTTTGTCATTCCCGCGAAAGCAGGAATCCGGAATTGGATACCAGCTATCGCCGGCTTAACAAAATTTGGGCGCAGGCTGTCCGGAAAATTTTTTAACTTTCTACCCGGCTTTAGCCGGAGTTAAATAATTTTCGAACAGCCTGCGTTTTGTAAGTGCTATTTTTCAGAGTAAAACCCCAGGTCTTCCGGCCCGGGCTCGGTGATTTGCGAAGCCTTATAGGCTTTAATGGCTCCGCCGACATTCAGCAACAAGGCGCCATACCAGCGATACCCTTGAACGCCGGATTTAAACTTAGAAAAAACGTCCGCGATCAGAATATCCTGGCCAAAAGCCCCCCATTTTACAGAGGGTCCAATTTTTCCAACGCCGTCTTTGGCTTCCAAGCCGCCGCCGAGCAACAGGCCAGGCGTTAGTCTTTGACGATTTTCAAAATCAAAATCGTAGATTGATTGCCTGACATCAAGGCCGGCTGTGAACTTATTGTCAGCCGGCAGGCTTTTGCCGCTCCTGACGCTTGTCTTGTCAGCGTCATAGGGAATGTTCGCCGATAATATCACTTCAGTTTGGGGAAACCATTTTTTACCGTCCCGGCGGCGCTGTTCCAGATTGGTGTAATTTGACAAGTAGATTGAATCTGTCGTCTGCTTGTCATTTTTACTCTTATCCCACTGCCTGGCCCAGCCCAGATCAGTAGAGTCATCCCAACCCTTGCCGTAAATCTTATGGCTTGGACCAACAGCAACTTTGTTCCAACTGAATGGCGATGACCCTGAACGGCCTGATCCGGTTTCGCCTAGCACGAATCCGCCCAAACCGGCTGGCTGGCCAAACAAGCTGTAACTCAAAAGCCGATAGCGCGCCTTGCCCTGCGCGTACTGGCCGGCATTAACCTTGGGGTTGCCGCTGGAATGCCAGCCGCCGGCATTCATGAACAGGTCAAATTGATCGTTAGCGGCATAAGATTTCCGGTCTTTAGGCTGGCCATTTTTTCCGGCCAGCTCAACCGAACTTCCCTGCTCTTGCTGCCGTTGCAGCCAATCAGCGGCTTCATCCATATCTCCATCCTGCCGGGCGCCAAGCTCACCTTGGGCTTGGGGCAAAACAATAACAGCCGCCTGTTCCTGCCTGGCCGATTTATTTTTTTCCAGCCAAGCCTTGGCCCGATCAATGTCGTCATCAGCATTCGCAAACCAGCCAGTTACCATACAGCTCAAAACCATTATTCCAGAACATAATATTTTTTTCATCTTTTTTCTCCTCTATTCAATTCTTTTTCCATTTGCCTGATTACCAAGTCCCGCCTTTTTAGCAATTCTTTATAAATTGCCACAATCTGGCGAAACGCCGGCGCCATGTCATGTCTAATAATTTTAGCCCGGCCGAAATAGCCTGACCATGAGTCATCCACGCCCGCCATTACGGCGGACGATGCCAGATTAGCTCCAATCATCACCGGCCAAGCAATGCCAGTCAATGGCAAAGCCAGCAGAGGCAGTTTAAGGTCTTTAACAAACCTTTGACTGCCGGTAAAACCAGGGTCTTCCACTGCCAGGTTCTGAAAGTCTTCCAGCGGCAAAGTTCCAGCCCTGATTTGCCCGTTAGCCAGCTTATAATTATTTGGCATGCGGACAGCCAGCTCGGCTTTATAGGCTTGCCACTTTTCCGAGCCAACCACAATTTCTTCCACGCCAGCTGAATTCCTGCCAGGCTTAACGCCTTTTTCCTGAAGGTAGACCATAGCAAGTTCGTCCAGCTGGCCAAAGGTCAGGCCGGCGAGTTCAAAAAAATCTTTCCGGTAATTTTCATCGGATTCAAATTTTTTTGAATCATAATCCTCCTCCTGCCCATCCAGCCGATAAGCCCAGCCCGCATCCCGATTAAAGACCGCAAACTTGGCGTTTTCCAGTTCAGACTTGCTATAAGCAAACACGCACTGGAGCAGAAAGTCTCCCCACCAGCTGATGTTGGCCAGGTAACAATAGCCCTTGAACAAATCGGCCGCGTCATCCAGATAGCCCAGAATCGGAAACACTCCGCCGGCCGCCACCGCTTCAGTCCACAAATCCGGACTCATAATAGCGGTAAAAATGGTAAAAGCCTTAACTCCGGCTTTTTCCATTTCCACCGGATGCGGAATGGAAATCCCTTCAGCCGGATCAGTCAGGGCATATTTTGATAAATGCCCATTAGTACCGGCACAGCCCGCCGCCAATAGCAAAATCAGCGCTCCCAGCATTAAACTCTTCATTTCGCCCTCCTATTATATTCGTTATTTTAAGGTTCATTTTTTAATCCTCTACCTTATCACTTTTCCCTAGTCTTTGTCAAAATCTCTTAATAATTTCTTAATAAAAAATAAAAGACACTCGGTGTCCCTCTGGACACCGAGTGTCTTATTTATCTAACTTAAAATTTTACCTTAACAATCTTTCCGATTAAATTATTTTTATTTTGCTTAATTTCAGCTTCAACATCAAAGTAATATTCAGTCTTGCCGATTAACTTACGGCCATTAATCCTTTCCACTACCGCGTCCAGTTCCCGGCCTCTAAACTTCTTTCTGTACTCGTCCGCCAGCTTCACACCCAGTTGTCTTAAGATTTCAGCGCGCCGAATTTTTGTTTTTTTATCAACTTGCCCGGTCATTTTCGCGGCCGGAGTTTGAGCGTGCGCGGAAAAAGGAAAAACATGCAGGCGGCTGAATTTAATTTGCTTAATAAATTTTTCCGTCTCACGAAAATCTTTTTCCGTCTCCCCCGGGAAGCCGGCGATCACGTCCGTGGTAATGGCCATGTCCGGCATGGCGCGCTTGAGGCGCGCAATTTTATTTTTAAAATATTTTGTGTCATATGGCCGATTCATTGATTTTAAAATCTTATCACAGCCCGACTGCAGAGGCAGATGCAGATGCCGGCAAATCTTTCCTGACCTTGCCATCAGCTTAATCAGCTGATCCGACACTTCGGTAATTTCAATTGAGCTTAACCTGATCCTGCCTAAGCCAGGTATTTTAAGAATTTTTTTTATTAAACTCGCTAAACTGTCATTGCGAGCGGCCATTTTATTTTTGTCATTCCCGCCCGTCTCGCCAGCCTCGCCGAGTCTAGGCGGGCCGGAGCGAAGCCGAGGCGGGCGCAGGCGGGAATCCAGATTCTTTAGCGTTACGCGTTGTGCGTTGTTTGTTGTGCTATCTTTTCCATACATCCCCAAATGTATTCCGCTTAAAACAATTTCCTCATACCCAGCCGCCGCCTGCCTAATTTCATCTATCACTTCCCGCTCCGCCCGGCTCTTCAGTTTGCCTCGCGTATAGGGCACGATGCAATAGGCGCAAAACTGCTCGCACCCGTCCTGGATTTTTATGAAATAGCGCGCCCTAGAGGTTGAACCTCCAAATTGGAGGTTCAACCTCTTTGACTCATTCTCTGTCATTGCGAGGAGCCTGTAATCAGGCGACGAAGCAATCTCACGAACAATTTTTTTTACATCAGCGGTTTTTAAAACTAAATCCACTCCCGCCAATTCACCTAAATCCTTTCCCGCCCTTGTCCAGCAGCCAACCAGCACCACCTTGGCCTCCGGGTTTTCTTTCCTGGCCAGCTTAATCATCCGTCCGCTTTTTGTCATAGCCGCCTTGGTTACGGCACAGCTGTTAATAATCGCCAGATCAGCCGCTTTTTTAGCTATCACAAAACCGGCCGACTCCAGTTCCGCGGCCAGCCGGCCCGAATCATATTGATTAACCTTACAGCCTAAGGTATAAATTTTTACTTTTAAATTTTTCATGTTAAAAAAGCGGGCTTCCCAAGGAAGTCCGCATGGTCAGCAGATTCAATTATCAACCGCTTTTTTTATTCCCTCCGTAAATCTTTGATAATAGCCGCCCAAACTTTTAACCGCATAAAACACGGCCAGGGCAAGAAGCACGTTAATAATTATTATGGCCAGCTCCATGTCAAACCAATAGTAGCGGTTTAAAATTAAAGCTAAAAACCAAAAAATCACAGCGGCTGATTCCAGCGTCATCTTAATTTTGCCGAATTTATTGGAGGCTATGCTTAATTTGTAAATGATCCCAACAATACTGCTGGAAATTAAAATCAATTCCAATAAAATCAAGGTAGCGCCGATTCCCTCGGTAACTATTTCGGCCAAAGGGTGAAGATTGTTGATTGGCCAGTACCGCCAGATAATAATTATAATACCGGAGCAGATAAACAGCTTGTCGGCCAACCGATCCAAAAATCCTCCAAAAGTGCTGACGATTTTTTTGCTTCTGGCAATGCGGCCATCTAAAAAATCAGAAATAGTCGCCATTAAAATCAAACAAAACATAATGACAATCATTTCCGGCCGGTTGATGCCGAGAAAGATGATGCAAAACGAGCAGACCAATCTAACCGAGGTAATTAAATTCGCTGAATTTTGCTCAAACCAGCCTTTCTTATTTAAAGAGCCCATGACTAATCCTCCAAAATTTTGTTTTTTGATGTTTATTGTTTTTGAGCCGTCTGTCGGATTCGGACCGACGACCTACGGTTTACAAAACCGTTGCTCTACCAGCTGAGCTAAGACGGCTGAATTTATGAGAAACAAAACTGTGCGCTGTACTGGATTCGAACCAGTGACCTTCTCCTTAAAAGGGAGCTGCTCTGCCAACTGAGCTAACAGCGCAAATCAAAAAAGCCGTACGAACGGATAGGCTAGTTATTATTAAAATAACACATATTTTTTTAAAAGGCAAGCGAGCTTAAATAAAAAAAGGGCGAACTTCGCGTCCGCCCTTGGTTATAAAGATGGTTATTTATATTTCCCTCTCATCAATAACGCGTCATGATCTCTGTTCGCGTTATTATGATCGGTTATAATATCAGGTACACTAGCCGTTAGATTAGCATACCAAGCCAACATTTTGCGGATATGTATTGGCGCCCGATCATCCTTGGCTTGCTGCAATTTTTTGCTGACAGCGTAAAGATCATTAAACGTATCAGCGGCTCTTTTTAAGCCGTGCCTTACATTATCTTCCAGCTCGGCCAGCCGTTTTTTATCTTCCGGCGATAAACTAGCAGTTGCCCTAAGCGCGTTAATCTGGCCTCTTGAATTTTCAAGGTATATCTTACTTACATTTATAATGCCCAAATAATGGGTAATATTCGTGAGCAGATATTCAGCAAAAATCTGGCTATAGGGATTCAGATTCTCAAAATAATTATTTAGCTTTTTCAAATGATCCAAATAATTATTATTGATATCTGACAAAGTTGCCATAATTTCTTTCAGTTCAGGCAGCCGTAAGGATTTCTTACTGTCTGTTTCAAAAATCATCAACATGTGATTTAAGTATGCCGTCTGTTTTTGCCCTTTAAGCTCCAGACTGCCGATCTGGCCGCTAATTTGCTTAAGACTGTCTTTCCGCATCAGATCTGTGCCCGGCTGTTCAAGCAACAATGAAACTATTAAGCGCAAATCACTACTAAAGCCGCTTATAGAATCAAGCAGCCCATAACTTTCTTTCAGCTGTCGCTGAATCACTGAAATATACACCTCTTCCATACCAGACTCATCCGCATAAACTGCTTGAACCGCCAGCCATAAGATAAAAACAACCAGCACAACCGATATTGACTTTTTCATTGGCTTCCTCTTTTTTGTTATTAATTTTTGCCAAAAGACTTTAACTAAAACTAAAAAACCAAATTTTAAAGGGCGTTTTAAACTTCACTGAATATTAGTATGATTCATTTATTTTGTAAAGACGCTTAATTAACTCCGGCTGAAGCCGGGTAGAAAATAAATTATTTTTCGCCATTCCAGTGGAAAAACCGTGCATGACCAGTTAAAAAATCAGCGCTTTTCGCCCTTGATAAAATGAGCTTGCCAGTGTAGGATGAAGATAGGCCAAAAATAAAATGCCGGCTGAAGCCGGGTAGAAATAAATCAAATAAACCATGCCCAGCAATCAATCTTCCATATCCAAACTGCCGCCACAAAATCTGGAAGCGGAAAGCTCGCTTCTGGGCTGTTTATTAATTGATAAAGACACGATTTTTAAAATCGCCGACACTTTAAGGCCGGAAGATTTCTACAAAGACAGCCATGGCATCATCTACGCGGCCATGCGCGATCTTTACGCTCATCATGAACCGATAGACATCTTAACCTTGACTTCCAAGCTGGAAGAAAAAAACCAGCTGGAAAGCGTAGGCGGCCGGACTTACATGGCCGAATTGGGCAACACCGTAGCCACCTCGGCTCATGCCATCCATTATTCCAATATCATCCAGCGCAAAGCCACTTTAAGGCGGCTGTTAACTGCGGCTTCGGAAATCACCGAGCTGGGCTATCATGAAGATGAAGAAATTGAAAAAATTCTGGACCAAGCCGAACAAAAATTATTCGGCGTCTCGCAAAAATTTTTAAAAAACGTTTTTTTGCCGATTGACAACCTTTTAACCGATGCTTTTGACCGGATTGACGAACTGCATAAGCAAAGCGGCAAACTGCGCGGCCTGACTACCGGTTTTTCCGATCTGGATAACATTCTGGCCGGAATGCAAAAATCCGACCTAATCATCCTGGCGGCCAGGCCGAGCGTGGGCAAAACTTCTTTGGCTTTGGACATCGTCCGCCAATGCGCCATCAAGAGCAAGGCGCCGATCGGCATCTTCTCTTTGGAAATGAGCAAAGAACAGCTGGTTGACCGCATGCTCTGCGCCCAGGCCAACGTCAGCCTCTGGCGCATGCGCACCGGCAAATTATCGGACAAAGAAGAGGATAATGATTTTTCCCGCATCGGCGACGCCATGGGCCAGTTATCCGAAGCGCCGATTTACATTGATGATTCGGCCAGCTCCAATATCATGGAAATCAGAGCCAAAGCCCGCCGCCTGCAAATGGAAAAGGGCTTGGGGCTGTTAGTTATTGACTATCTCCAGCTGATGGAGGGCCGGGGCAAATACGGCGATAACCGCGTGCAGGAAGTTTCGGAAATTACCCGCGGCCTTAAAGGCATCGCCCGCGAATTAAACATTCCGCTCTTGGCTTTATCCCAGCTGTCTCGCGCCGTGGAAATGACCCGGCCGGCCATCCCCAGGCTGGCGCACTTAAGAGAGTCCGGCTCCATTGAACAGGACGCGGACGTGGTTATGTTCATTTACCGCAAAGCCGCCGACCGCGGCTACAATTACGACGAACTGCCGGAATCAGACAAGCATAGCGCGGAAATTCACGTGGCCAAACATAGGAACGGCCCAACCGGAAAAATTGATTTATTCTTTGATGAAAATACAGTCAGTTTTAAAAATATGGCCCAATCCGGTTCAAATATGCCGGAATACTAATTAATAAGTTAGTCAGTTATCAGTTACCGGTTATAAAACCAACTAACCGACTAACCGATAACTTCTTCAAACATGTTCAACAAACTTAAACAATTCAGAGACCTGCGCTCCCAAGCCAAAACTTTGCAGAACGCCTTGGCCGGGGAATCAGTTGAGTACGAAAAAGGCGGCATTAAAATCGTGATGAACGGCAATATGGAAATAATCCGGCTGGCAATCAGCCCGGAAATTTCCCATGACAAACTGGAAAACCTTCTTACCGGCGCCGTTAATGAAACCATTAAGCGAGCGCAGAAAGTCATGGCCAAAAAAGTGCAGGAAATGGGAGGAATTCAAGGGTTCAATTAAATTTGTGCGCTATCCAAAGTCCATCCAAAACTTAATATATCATTTTAGCCAGCTTCCGAGCGTCGGGCCAAAAACCGCCGAACGGTATGTTTTTTATTTGTTAAGCCAGCACGCGGACAGCCTCCAGTCTTTTGCCCAGGCCATAGCCGAGCTGAAAGAAAAAACCACGGTCTGCCGAAATTGTTTGGCGATTGCCGAGGCCGACCCGTGCGGCCTTTGCTCTGACCATAAACGCGATCACGCCAGCTTATGCCTGGTGGCTGACACGCGCGACCTCTTAGCCATAGAAGCAACCGGACAGTATCATGGCTTGTATTTTATGCTGGGCGGAACCATTAATACAATTGAGGGCGTTAAGCCGGAGCAGCTCAATCTTAAACCGCTGGCGGACCGGCTTAAGCAAAATAAAATCAAAGAAATCATTTTAGCTTTTAATCCGGACCTAGAAGGCGAAACCACTTCCTTATATCTGGCCAAGCTGTTAAAACCTCATAAAATAAAAATCACCCGCTTAGCCAAGGGCCTGCCCATGGGCGCTGACCTTGAATACGCGGATGAAATTACTCTAACCAACGCGCTGAAGTATAGAAACGAGATGTGATTATTGTATTTTGGTAATCTCCACTTTCGTGTATGGCTGGCGGTGGCCGACGTTCTTCTTATACCTGGTCTTGTTTTTGAATTTTATGACATGCACTTTTTTGGCTCGGCCCTGCTCCAAAATTTTACCTTCAACAATTTCTCCCAGCGCCGGCTTGCCCAGTTCCAAATTTTCGCCGTCAGCCTTGAGTAATGCAGGAAACTTCAAAATCGCGCCAGCTTCAGCCGCGATTTTTTCAATTTTTAGGCTCTGACCTTCGGCCACTTTATATTGTTTGCCGCCGGTTTTGATAATTGCAATCTTCATAAATTTTTTCTTTAATATAAAAATATTAAGCTATTTTCCTCTTCCTGTCAAGATAAGCGAATAAAAACACTGTTAACAGCATAATACTGCCGAGCAAAACTAAAGCCAGAACCTTGCCAACGCTTTGCAAAAACAAGGCGCTCAAGCCGAATATTAAGGAAACCGCGTAAAACAGTAAAACCGACATTCTCTCGCCTAAACCCAAATTTAACAGGCGAAAGTGCAAATGCTTCCGATCCGCGAATTTAAAAGGATTTTTTCCCGCGGCCAGCCGGCGCACGATTGTCCAGACCACGTCCAAAATCGGCAAGCCCATGACCAATAAGGCAATGGCGATTTTGCCACCGGAAATTATTGACAAAACTCCCAAGGCGTAACCCAGAAACAATGAGCCGCCTTCGCCCAAAAATATTTTGGCCGGGTGCCAATTAAAAAATAGAAAGCCGAGGCAGGCCGCGGCCAAAATCAGCGCGGCCAGGCCGATATCCGGCTGATAATATTTCGTGGTCATGGTAAAAAGAAAAATCACGAGCGAGCCGATAGCCGTCAGGCCGCTGACCAGCCCGTCCAGGCCGTCCAAAAGTTTAGTTGTGTACATCATGCCCATTAGCCAAAGCGAGATCAAAATGGCCGAACCCGCGCCTAAATAAATAAAACCGCCGAACGGATTGGTAATTTTTTCAATTCCCACGCCGCCGGCGATGACGCTTAAAATAGCCAGTAGCGGCCAGATTAGCTGGCGAGACGGCTGCAGATTATATTTATCGTCCAAATAGCCGCCGATCATGAGCCATAAGCCGCCCGCAAAAAACCCCAGCCACTGCCTAATTTCCAGATTGCCGGACAGCAATCCGTCACGCGCCAGGTACAAAACTGCAAAAAATGATAGAAACACGGCCAGTCCGCCCAGCAACGGAATGCGGCCGTGGTGAAACTTTCTTTCCTGATCAGGCTTATCAACGATGTTCAACTTTTTCGCCAGCCTCATTACCGGCCAAGTCAGCGCGGCCGACAAAAACAAGGTTATTATAAAAATTTGGAAATAATACAGCATTTAAAAAAAATTCTACCCGGCTTTAGCCGACTTTAATAACGCCGGCTAAAGCCGGGTAGAAATAATAATACTACAGCTCCCTCCCCTGTTTCACGCTTACTTTTGCCTCGCCGTCAATTATCACAGTATCTCTTCTCTTCAGGCTATCTCCTAAAACCAAATTGGCAATTTCATTTTCAACTTTCTCCTGAATCAGCCGCCGGAGAGGCCGAGCGCCGAATTTCGGATCATAACCCATGGCGGCCAGCCTGCTCACACCGGCCTGACTATATTCCAAGCCGATGCCTTTGGCTTCCAGCATGCGCCTGACTTTATTTAACATTAATTTGGTAATTTCTTCAACCTCGTTAAATCCCAGCGGCTTAAACACTGAAATGCCGTCAAAACGATTGATCAATTCCGGCTTTAAATATTTATTCAGCTGATCATTAATCAGCGTTTGTTTTATTAAATCCAGCTTTGCGCCGGCTTTAATCTGCTCCTGGATATAAACCGCGCCGATATTGGAAGTGGCGATGATAATACAGTCAGTAAAATCAATGGTTCGGCCTTGTCCGTCTGTCAGCCGGCCGTCGTCCATCACCTGCAAAAATAAATTCAAAATTTCCGGATGCGCTTTTTCCAGCTCGTCCAGCAAGACCAAAGAAAACGGCGCCTGGCGCACGGCTTCGGTTAAATAGCCGCGAACGCCGGCCGGCGAGCCGATCATTTTTTCCACCGACCCCGGCCGCTGATATTCGCTCATGTCCAGCCGCACCAGGCGGTCTTCACCGCCAAAGTAGCATTCGGCCACCGCTTTGGCCAGTTCGGTTTTGCCCACGCCGGTCGGACCCAAAAACAAAAAGCTGGCGATTGGCCGTTTGATTTCGCGCAGTTCCGCTCGGGCGCGCCTTAAGCTGGCCGCCACCGCGGCCACGGCTTCAACCTGATCGACCAGGCGATTATGGATCCGTTCTTCCAGGTTAAGCAAAGCTTCGCTCTCTTTGGCCGTAATTTTTGTCAAAGGAATTTTGGTCTTCTGGCTGACCGCTTCGGCCACATCCTCAATGTCCACCAAGCTGTTCAGGCCCTTGCCTTGGGAAACTTTTACCGCGGTTGTCTCTATAATTTCCACGGCGCTAGCCGGCAGATGCTTATCATGAATATACCGGCCGGCTAATTCCACGGCCTTGGCGATGCTGTTATAAGTAAAATAAACTTTAAATTTAGCTTCATAAAAACCGATTTTGCTTTCCAGCATCTGAATCGCCTGATTATTATCCGGTTCGGCCGCTTCAATTTTGGCCAAAGCCTGCCCGAGCGGCCGATTTTCTAAATATTTGGCGTAATTTTCTTCGGTGGCGGTGGCCAGGCAAATTATATTATGCCGGCTTAAAGCGTTAGATAAAACTTCAGATAATTCCAGGCTCTGTTCGCCGCCCGAGGTAATCCCCATAATATTTTCCAGATTATTGATGTAAAAAATAATATTGCCGGCGCGGGCCGCTTCATCAATAATAACCAAGAGCCGCTGCTCGGCTTCCTCCGGCGCGGTGCCGCTTAACAGCCGAGCGATATCCAATTCCACCAATCTTTTATCTTTAAGCATTTTAGGCACGTCTTCTTCCACCATGGCGCGCGCGATTTGCCCGATAATCATCTGCTTGCCCACGCCGGCCGGGCCGCAGAGTATAATTCCATTTTTGCCGCTGGCCAAAGCTTGGAAAATAGCCTTGACTTCCTTTTCCCGGCCCACGCATAATTCCAGCCGCCCCCGTTTTGCCGCCAGCGTCAAATCGTAAGCGAAGTGATTTAATACCGGCGTGGCCACGGCCGTATAGGCGCGGTCCATAGCGCCGGTCGGTTTATAGCGGGAGGCCTGGCGATAGAGCCGGTAATTTTCCGCCAGCTTTTCATTGACCGTGAACCACTGAATGACATTATTAATTTTATCGCGATCAATATTCAAGTCATAAAGCAATTCGGAAATATTTTTATCCCGATCTAAAATTGGCAAAATAAAGTGAATAGGCTCAACTTTTTTTTGTCCCAAAATCACCGCTCCGACATAGCTTGAGAGAATTATTTCCTTTACCTCCGCGGACATAGCCGTCCGCCCCCCGCCAGCGGCCAGCTTAAGCAGCTGATTCTTCAGTTGAGCGGCCAAGACTGATGAATCAGCGTTCAAGCGAAAAAAAACCGCGGCCGCTCCCGGGTCTTTCAGCAAGCTAAAAAATAAATGAAGCGGCCTGACTTGGCCCTGGCCCGCGCGGTCGGCTAAAAGAAACGCCCGCTCCGCGATTCTGTCGGCCGCCGGACTGAAGCCGCCTGATACTTCTATTTTATATTTGCTCTTCACGCTATTAAGCTCCGACCAATTGTCAGGCAAAACGCCGCTAACCGTTTCGCCGTATTTTATCTTTTTTATTTTGTGCCTGGCGGCTTCTTCACGGCCCAAACGATAAACCACAAACATATCCGCCAGCAAACTAAACCAAAATAGCAATATATAAAAGCTTTTCGCGCGCCAAAAAGCAAAAGCGCCGAAGCTCTGCGGGCTTAAGCTGGCCTGATAAATCCAATAAGCCAAAGCCGCTAAGCCGATTAAGCCGATGGCGAAAGACAAAGAATTTAAGACTAAATGCAAGCCGTTTTTTAAATGCTTCAGTTTTATAATCGGCGCGGAGAGCTGTAGGTCGCTGTAATAAAATCGGCCGCCGTAAAAAGCCATCACTCCCTTGCCGCGGCAATGATCGCAGCCTAGGCCATTGCAAGCTGGACAAGTTATAAATTGAATATCAGTTTTATTATTTTGTTCGCTTGCCATACTTTTTTCTCCCGCCAATCTACAAATCTTATTTGTGCTATTCATAGCTGATTTGTAGACTGGCGGGGGTTAAATTAACTGCAAAATGATTTCATAAACCGCGAACAGCGGCAAAATCAGCCAAGCCAGCGCCACGCCCGCGGCCGCGATCAGCCAAAACAGCAGCGCCAGGCTTCTAAAAATAATTTGCGCCAGGCGCATAAAAAAACTCACTAGCATGCCCTGCCAATCAAACTGGCCGTACATGGGGCGGAAAATATTTTTCAGCCAAACCAGGAGCGCCAATGATCTTTGCTTATCAACCAAAAAATTCTTCAGGCTTATTAGCAAATTAAAAAATCCGCGCCAATACCACCAGAGGGGGAAGTACGCGACATCATATATCAATTCAACAATAATTTTTCCTGAATACAAGATGAAGTTATCGGAAAACATAATGTTATTAAATTCTAAATCCTAATACTAATATCTAAACTCTCTGGCTACGCCAGATCTGGCAAAGCCAGATAAATAAATTCTAAATCCTAAATTCAAATGCTCCAAACAAAATACAAATAGCGTTTGTTTAGAATTTGTGATTTTGGTCATTGGAATTTGTTTAGGATTTAGAGTTTAGAATTTAGGATTTTGCATTTTTATTATACCACATTCCCCTAAATTCCTCCAACCCTTGACACCAATTTAAGAATTATGTAATATATAACCATAACTAACACCGCCCGCCAGGGCTGTTTTTTAAATAGAATAGACGCATCACATTTATGAATAAAATTATTGAATATTTAAGGGCCTCAATTGAAGAAATGAAGAAAGTCACCTGGCCGACTAAAAAAGAAACTTATAATTACACCTTGCTGGTAGTTCTTGTCAGTCTTGGCTTGGCTGTATTTTTAGGCCTATTGGATTTGATTTTCACCAAAGGCCTGGAATTTTTAATAACTAAATAACTGTATGGCCAAACAAACATTAAATCAGGGGCGGCGCTGGTACGTTTTGCACACTTACTCCGGCTACGAGGAAAACGTCTCGCAAAATTTAAAGCAAAGAATTGAATCCATGGACATGGAGGATAAAATTTTTAATATTTTAATCCCGACCGAGAGGAAAATTAAGATTAAAAACGGCAAGCGAAAAATCGTTGAAGAAAAAATTTTTCCCGGCTATGTCTTGGTGGAAATGGTCGTGACCGACGACTCTTGGTACGTAGTCAGGAATACGCCCAATGTCACCGGTTTCATCGGCACCGGCACTATTCCCACGCCGGTCGCTGAAGCGGAAATAAAAGATTTGCAGAAGCGCATGGGCGTGGAAGAGCCTAAATTTAAAATTGACGTTTCAATTAACTCGCCGGTGCGGATTATTGACGGTCCGTTTAAAAATCTGGAAGGCAAGGTAATGGATATTGACGAGGCTAAAGGAAAGGTCAAAGTATCAGTTTCCATGTTCGGCCGAGAAACTCCGATTGAACTGGACTTTTTACAAATAAAAAAAATATAATCAGTTAGTCAGTTATTGGTCATCGGTTTTTAATGGATAATTGCATTAAATGCTTCTGCCGAATTATAACCGAAAACTGACCGACTAAAAACTTAACTATGGCGAAAAAAATATTAACCAAAATCAAATTGCAGATTCCGGCCGGCCAAGCCAATCCGGCGCCGCCAGTCGGTCCGGCCTTGGGCCAGCATGGCCTGAATATCGCGCAATTCTGCAAAGACTTTAACGACAGGTCAAAAGATAAAATGGGCGACATCACGCCGGTGGAAATTACGGTTTATGACGACCGAACTTACACTTTCATCTTAAAAACTCCGCCAGCCGCGGAACTGATAAAAAAGGCCGCTAAAATCCCCAAAGGCTCGGGCAAGCCTTTGACGGAAAAAGTTGGCCGGATTACCAAAGAGCAACTGAAAGAAATCGCGCTGATTAAAATGCCCGACCTTAACGCCAACGATATTGAAGCGGCCATGAAAATAATCGCCGGCACGGCCAGGCAAATGGGAGTGGAAATAAAGAACTAATCTCATGAATATGAAAAAACAACAGACAGTTGAATACGATCAAGCCAAAAGTTACAGCATCGCGGAAGCGATTGACTTAACCAAAAAATTGTCCAAAACCAAATTTGATTCTTCGGTTGAGGCGCATTTTAAATTAGGTATTGACGCTAAGAAAGGCGAACAGCAAGTCAGGGTAGCCGTTCCCCTGCCCCACGGCACCGGCAAAACCATTAAAATCGCGGCCTTTGTTACGCCGGCTAAAGAAAAAGAAACTTTGGCCGCGGGCGCGGATTTTGTCGGCGGCGAAGAACTGATCGCGGAAATTAAAAAAACCGAAAAAACCGATTTTCAGGTAGCCGTGGCCGAACCGGCCATGATGAAAACTTTGGCGCAAATCGCCAAAATTTTAGGCACCCGCGGCTTAATGCCGTCGCCGAAAAATGAAACCGTCACTCTTGATCCGGCCAAAGCGGTCCAGGCGCTTAAAAAAGGCAAAGTCAGCTTAAAAAACGATGACTCGGGCAATGTGCATGTGGCTATCGGCAAAATTTCCTTTGACGCGCCTAAACTCACGGAAAATTTTCAGGCCATCCTGGACGCGTTAAAAAAGGCCAAACCGGCCAGCTCCAAAGGCATCTACTTGAAAAATATCACTATCACTTCAACCATGGGCCCGGGCATAAAAGTCGCGGCGTAAACTAATTATCTCTCATCAGACAGACACTCGGTGTCCGACTGGACACCGAGTGTCTTTTGTATATTTTGTTATTGCCAATTTTAAAGGGTTTGCTGTATAATTAAAGTACGCATAATCTCTTTTCTATTTGCCTAATTTTAAATATTAATTCAATAAGTTCGCATATAAGTAGTTATGTGAAATAGCCAGAAATTCCTTTTTTATTTTTTAAGATTTTTTTGGCAATTTATTTCAGGTCGAACATAGCTTGTGATATAATTTAAGTATTATTTATAACTAAAGGAAAAACTATGTCAGAAAAATTTAAAGGCGAGGTGCCGCCTCAAGAGCACAAAGAAGGTTATTCGGCAGATTTCGTAGCCAAGGTAAAGGAAGCATTCCCAGACTGGACAGATCTACATAAACATTTAGACTCTGGAAGTGAGTGGGTTGGTCGTTATCTCGATGACTCTCGTGGTTTTTCAATGAAGCCAGATGATATTGTTAAAGCTCTTGAGGGTGGCGATCAAGAAAAAGTTCTTGAGGCGGCCAAGAGGGCAAAAAAGATTGATGAGCTTTATGGGGAGTGGTTGGAATCTCGCCGAAAATAAATTGCCAAAAAATATACATTAAAGAAGAAGAAATTTCTGTCTACATCACATAACAGCGTGTATCTGGCTATGGAAAATTGGCATCAATTAAATCCTTAAGGAGTGCCAATTTTCCTCCGCCCAAATTTTCATCCCTTAGTTTGATGAGGATTTGGGTGGAGTTACATTTAAAAAGAGTGTGTCTGATAATCAAATTTATCCAGTTTAATCGGGATGAAAACTTCAGATACACGCGAACGTTAGCTGAAATATATGTTTTTCTTTTAGGGCTACGCCCTAACTCTTAAAAAGAATTCAATTTTGTTTTTTAATTAATTAAAGAGGGGTAATAAGGTGTTTTCTCCGCTACGCTACGAAAACGATTTAAATTATAAAAACGGGCGTGCAGACCCGTTTTTTGTTTTTCAGATGTATTATTCTATTATATGTAGCTCTTTAGGTAAAAATCTATTTATTTCTTCATTGGAAAATGTGAGTTCTTCGTTATTTTTTAAAGCATTATCTGCCTCACCATACGCTTCTGGGTTTGTTTGGGGAGCAAATTTATATATAATCTTTAAATCCTTAATGAATTGATCTTTTCTCGTAACTATATCCTCGTTACTTATTTTTTTGTTTACAATATCTGCAATAAAATTAACATATTTTTCTCTTACTCCCCATAATTCTTTAGCAACATATCTATGCTGCTCAGCAATTTTTTCTGGATTAAAGCTCAATAAATAAAAATTAAAAGCAAGAGTAAGCGCAGATAAAACTACGGCAATATATACTGACCATGCCTCTGCGGGAAAAACCATACTTGTAGAAAAAGACAAGAAAGTTAAAAAAGTTAAAACAACATTTATCCATTTTACTTTTTTAGCCCTTCTTTCTTCTATCTCTGCTGCCTTTTCGTGCGTCTTATGAGACCACGCAACCCTGCCGAAAGATTCTCTAATAACTTGAAGATTAATTTTGTCCATATAATTCTTTTTTCAATTTATAGATTGCCTTGTAAATTAATTCATGACAATCCCTAATTTTTTTGTCACTTCCGCAAAAACATTTATCGTGACCTTTTTGTTTTTTTAACTCATACAATTTTTTTATAAAAATTTTTTCCTTTAGCTTTCCAATACCAATATATCCTTCGGCATATAATTCTAGATGACCTACTGACACTTAATACTTAACCTAGTTAATTCTTTGTGCTATAATGAAGGCATATGAAATACTCGCATAAATCTTCATTGTCTCGCAAAGACAAAGAACGCGTTCGGCTTAAAGCCGGAAAAATGTTTGATAAGGGGCGAAGCCAGGCTGATGCCGCCCGTAA
>JAUSGE010000024.1 GCA_030649205.1 bacterium | reverse complement strand
CGGATACTGGGAGTTTTCCAGGGGTGAAGTTATAGTGATGACCGGCGGCACAGTATCTACCGGAGCTAAATCACTGATTGGATTATCGGCCGCGGCAGTATAGTCAACGGTAAATTCTCTTTCCTGCTCCGGCGCGATAGTGCCGGTAAATTCCCGTTCAATTTCTTTATCCCCGTCAATCAGGCTATTGGCCAGAGTATATTCGCCGCCACTATCCACGCCCTGCAGTTCAACTTTATATTCGCCGTCTAAAGGATTGGGAATTAAAACGAATTCGGCTTCAGAATTAAAGCCGCTGTAAAACGCATCCGGGATTTGATTAATTTCCGTACTGCTGGCAAAATCCTTGCCGATCTTCTTTCCATCCGGCGCTATGATCGCGAAATCAACCGGCGAATAGACGCGGAAAAACGCCCAGCGCTTAAAAGTTGAGGTAAGTTTATTATTAAAATAATTATCCGGCGCTGTTCCGGTCAGCGCTTTAATGATTTCTTTTTGCATGACCGTGGGCAGATTTTCGTGATTAGAATTATTGGTTTCTATAACTTCCACGCCAGTTAAACTAGCGGCGCTGGCCAGCGGCACCGTGCTATCGCCGTTGCCTTTCTCCAAACTGTCTAAATTTTTATCCAGATTTTCCGGATAGCCAGATTGCCATTTATTATCGCTTGGATCAGGATCGGCTATGACGCGCAGATAATTTAAAGTACTGGACGCGCCCAAATCGCTTACAATGTTAGTAATTTTTACTCTTTGTTTTAGCAGATCAACGCCTGCATGGCTGTTTAAATCTTCCAAATAAATATTTTGCGGATAGTTCAGCGGGTACGGCCTCAACTGCCAAGAGTTATCAGGCTGTTTGTCTTTTAAATAATCGTAAACCGGCAACAATTGTTCAACCGTAGGCACTTTAACTCTAATGTAATCAACTAAGTCAAAATAACCGTTCAGCGCGGCTTCTATTTGAAATGCATACCTTTTTAACCAATCCCATTTTTCAACAAATGCTCCCCCCTCATATTTTAAATAACTCTCCGGTGAACCCTGATGTGGCGTACCTAAAAATATCACCTGATCAATATCGTTTTGATAATCACTGCCTTGCGCATACGAACGGGTAACCAGCCCGCCCATTGAATGCGCAATGATGTCCACCTGGCTGGCGCCGGTGATCTCCTTAACCTGCTGAATTTTTTCTTTAAGCAGTCCGGCCGTGATATTATTATCAACCCGCCAGTCATAAGGAAAAGTGAATAAGGTGGGTTTAGCTTCTCCCAGACTGTCTTCTTTATACCCGGCCGCGATCAGCGCTTCCATTAAGTTATCATAAGTATGAAAAATCGGATCAATCTGCCAGCGGCCGGAAATATTCCAACTGCCTAAAATCCCTGGCACGATGATCACCGGGTCGGGCGCGGCCGGCTCGTCCGGCGAGGCAATTAGCCAGGGGCTGTAAGCCACGCCCAAATCCACTAGCGGCTTATCGCCGCAAATCGCTCTTACGTCAACTTGCCAGATCGGTACGCCGGCAGGCAGCAGCTGCCGCCAGGGGCAAGGGCCGGCCGCGCCGCCCCACCAATTGTTTTTGGCATCAACTATTATACCGGCCTGGCCATTATTACTCACGCCCCAGTCAACTAATTGGCCGGGCATAAATTCCGAAAGATTATAATAAATAGATGAATTGCTGATTATCAGCAGGCCGCGATCGTTGCTCGCGCCGCCGCTATTTTTCGCAATCAACGAATGATTAATTAACAGTTTTCCTCTGTAATTCTTTACCCCGCCCTGGTCGTATTCGCCGCCGTATTGGATAGTAACATAATCCAAACTAGCTTCGCCGCCCAGGTTAATATTCAAATACCACCAATCGCCAGGCGCTGGAGCGCTGGCCGCGCCGTCAGCGTTAGTATCGCCGCCATTAGCATCATCCTTAATGGAAGTAAAAATAATCGGCTCGGCCTTTGTGCCTATGGCGGTTAGTTTGCCGGAAATAATCAGCATGCCGTCAATGCCATGCTTTACGATTACGCCCGGTTCAATGGTCAGGCTAACACCCGACTTTAGCCAGATATAATCGTTAATAACAATCGGGCTTTGCGCTTTGGTCCAGACCGTATTGATTTCAATGGGGATGGTGGAGGCTCGCGCAGGTTGCCCTAAAACAAAAAACCAAGCCAAAAGAAAAATTGGCATGATCAATTTACCCCATGAAATAGCGCTTCGTGCTAATTTTGCCTTTGGCAAAATTATTTCACGGGGTAAGAGAGTCCTCCTTCTCATAAAATAATTATTAAGAATTATTGTATTTTAATTATAGCGCAAAAAAATAATAAAAAACCATAATTCAACGTTTTATTTTACCCTGTTAAATAATTTTGCTAAAAGCAAAATTAGCGCCTGCCCCGTGGAATATGCTTCGCATCCCGAAGGGATTCCACGGGGCAGGCGCTATTTAACAGGGTGAATCACCGTGCCTTTAAACTTCCGGCCGGCCAAATAATTCTGCAAATTGTCTATGTTTTTGCCGTTCATGATGATGACTTCCAATTTCAGCTCCTGTGACTTTTTGGCCGCCACCGGATCAAACGGGGCGTTTAAGCCCGGCGACCATTTATCGCCCACCAGCTCCCGGAATTCCGGCCAGCTCATCTTGGTCTTGATCTTGGCGTCCGCGTGCTTATTCGGATCTTTGTCATAGACATAGTCTATGTTGGACAAATTAATGATGGTCTTAACATCATATTCCTGAGCGATAATCGTGGCCACGTAATCGGTTGACCAGCCCGGCTTCCAGCCCGAGGCTACCATGATATTTTTTTCGCTGAACAGGCGATAAGTTGGATTTTTAATAATCTCCGGATTAGCCTGATCGCGAAAAATCGTGCGCAAAAGATGCGCGTTTAATCTGGTGGCGTGAATGCCCAGCCAGTCCAAATCTTCGCGGTCAATCTTTACCACCCGCTCGGCCGCGGCCACGTAATTACGAGAGGTAATGCCGCCGCCGGCGATTAGAAAAAATTTATGCCCCAGCTTGATTTTTTCTAAAATCAAGGCGCGGAATTGCTGTAAGAAATGCCAATCCACTCCGTCCGGCGGCACAATCAGCGAACCGCCGATAGAAATCACGTAAGTTTTATTTTTCATATCTTGTCGTTTCTACCCGGCTTTAGCCGGCGTTATTCTAAATTCTACCCGGCTTTAGCCGGCGTTATCAGCTATTAATAATCTACCACATCCGCCTTTTTTTGTAAAAAAGGCCGCTCCGATACTGCCGGAGCGGCTCTGACAAAAGATTTTAAGCTAATATCAATGTACGCTATGCATTTGAGGGGGAAGCGAATTATTTATTTTTATCGCTTCAACCGCTACCCGGCTCGCGTTGCCTAGCGCGTCGCCGATATTATTTTCCTTTAAATTGCGGTGGACCAGCCTGCCTAATCCGCCTAACATCACCACCGGGTTAATAACATCATGGCGAACGCTTTGATAAATCGCTTCATCGCGCTTTAAAATAAACGCGATTGATTCCGCGACATCCAGGCAGAAGACAACTTCCTCAGAGGTGAATTTGCGCTTATCCTTGCTGGCATCTAGCACTATTACTCCTGTCACATTGCCCTCATGTCTCACGGGCGCGTAAAGAATCTGATTAATATCATGCAATTCCACTGTTTTTAAAAAATGAGCGGTGCGAGAATCGGATAAAGGAGAAGTGATAATCATTATTTTATCGCTCTCCATGGCCGCCCTGATGTCGGGATGGAGTTCAAGGTCATCCGTTAGCCCAATACCATGCGCGTGTTGAGGCGTGCCGGCGATTATTTCGCAGCTGGCGCCATTGATTTTATAAATCACGCACCTATCCACTTCCAAAACCCTGGCAACTTCGTCCGCTACATGCTGAAAAATACCTTGATAGGTTTTTTCCTGACCCACGGCTCGCATCACCTGCAAAATTGCCTGGCGATTTAGTTTTTGCTGTTGCTCATAGCGCAAAGCTAAACCGGCATATGGAGCTAAAATTTTGGCTGAAGCAATATCTTTATCCGTAAAGGGCGCGTCCGAATAAATTTGCGCTACCGCGTGCCAATCTCCAAATTCAAAAGGAATTGCCAGAACAGACACCGGATGGCCATTCCGATCAAACCAAGGAGGACAAAATCTTGGCTCGTCCAAAATATTAGCGATGCAAATTACTTGATTGGCAATTACCGCCTCTCCGGCCACCGTGCCGTCCAGAGGAATTATTTTTTCCCTTTTTTCCACTTCCACGCCGCTGGCCGCAACCAGATATAGCAAACCGAAATAAAGCTCCCTGATGGTACATTGGGTGGCATTCAAACTGCTGACTAACTGCTCCGCCACCGAAGAAACATAGTCTTTTCCTTTAATTTCCATACTTTACCCCTCCTTAAAGTGTAAAAGACATAAAATTTAAAAGGCCAAAAATTTGTTAAAAATTTTTTAATATTAGCAAATTTATAATTACATTTTACCATCAAACATATTTTTATACAATAGCAAGATTAATTTTTAATTAAGAAAGGGGCGCCTTATCCAAAGCGCCCCGATGGTTCACCTCCAACTGAATTTATTGATAAAATCAATAATTTTAATTTTAATTTTTTTAAATGCCGGCAGTTTTTTTAAATCAGCCTCATACCTGAAATCTCTCCGGTAGCGCTCGCCGGCTTCAGCGCCTTTGGCCACGATCAAATCAAACGCTATTTTTTTGCACTCTAGGCTTCCAATAATTTCCAGACAATCCAAACAGGTTTTCCAATTATCCATTTTTAAACTTGCCCGAAAAATTATTGACAGCTCTCTGTCGGTTAATTTCATGCCGGTTAATTCAGCCGCTTCCATGCCTATTTTCAGCGATCCAGTTTCCGCGGCCGCCTTTATAATCGCCATGGATAAGATTATTTTAGTCGCCGGATCCATTAGCCTCTTGGCATACTCTAATGCCAGTAATAATTTTCCCTGCTTGATAAAGCTTAAGGCTGTTTCCGGCGTCTGGGGTATTCCGTTCGCGTCCGTCACCATGGCTGGCGCTTTTCTGTTGTCCGGCTCATCGGTTATTGTCAGGCCGGTCGCTTCACAAGTTGTTAATTCCACTATTTTCTCCTTCCTCTTTTTCTCCTTTTTTCTCCTTTTCCTGCCGCCAGCCGAAATGCGGACAAATCATGACTGGCTCGTCAACAAAGCAGAAATTTTTCTGAAAGCTCAAATCTTTTTTTATCCAAGTTATATTTTCCCGAATAACGCCCGCCCCGCAAACGGTCATAAATTTACACTGCATTGGTTTTCCTCCTATCGCTTAGAATCCTTTTAATCATCCCCTTCAGCACTTCGCCCGGCCCGACTTCAATAAACTCTTCGGCGCCGTCCGCGGCCATCTGCCGGATAACTTGGGGCCACCGAACCGGCATAATCAATTGTTGAAGCAAACTCTTGTGAATAGCATCAGCGCTATTTAGCATCTGACCGTCCAGATCAGAATAAACCGGGAACCTGCATTTATGAATTAAGGACTGATCAAGAATCGGAGCAAACTTATCATAAGCCGGCTCCATTAGCAAAGAATGGAAGGCTCCGGAAACTTTTAGCTGGATAACCTTGACCGCGCCCTCGCGCTTGGCCTGCTTCATTGCCTCGGCCACGGCCTCCACCGTACCGCTGATCACTGCTTGCCCTGGGCAGTTGTAGTTGGCAACTTGCGCATAGCCAGCCTTGCCAGACGCCTCGCGGCAAATCCGCTCAACGTCCGAATCCGTCAAGCCTAAAATCGCCGCCATAGTTCCCTGATTGACGGTTCCGGCATATTGCATAGCCTTCGCTCGCGCGTCAACCAGCCTTAGAGCCTCTTCAAACTCAAAGGCTTCAGCCGCTGCCAGCGCGGCATACATGCCCAGAGAATGTCCGGCCGTCATGTCTGGTTTTTTATTTAACAGCAAATATCGGCAGTAGCTGTCTAAAAAAATCGCCACTTGCGTGATTTCCGTTTGGCGCAACTTTTCATCCGGTCCGTTGAACATTATTTCAGCCAAATCAAATCCAAGAATGTCATTAGCCTGCTTAAATAACATTTGCGCCAGACCGCTGGATTTATAATTATCCAAACCCATGCCAACATACTGCGTTCCCTGTCCGGAAAACAAAAAAGCTATCTTTGTCATCTTTCATCCTCCCAATTTTTCAAATCCACAAAAAATCCAAAGATTCATTTTTTCGTACTTTATCAAACCAAAAAACTTTCTACCAGTTTTTTTATGGCTATGTCCACGTCTTGTAAATCATAACCGGCTGGTTCGCCGTAAAGAGTTTCATCAAAAATGCTAAGGGATAATTTTCTAATTGCTCCGTAATAAATTTGCGCCATCGCACCATCATTCATTGATTTGTTAATCAACCCCCGAATCTGCGCTTCTCTGATTATCCCTCTCAAAACGGAAAAAAAATTTGCCTTGTGCAATTTAATTAAATTAACTTTCTTTTTCAGCGCTTTTTCCTTAACCTTATCATCCGGCGGCAATTCTTCGGTTAACAATATTTTCGCCAGCGACAAGGCCGCTTCATCTGCCGTAAAAAAATGCCACAAAGTTTTCAAAAACAGCTCCAATTTTTCCGCTGGATCTTCAATCTTCAACAATTTTTTCTCTAATAAAGAGTTGCAATTTTTCCAGCCAACAACCGAGATGGTTAACAGCAAATCCAGTTTATTGGCGAAATAACAATATATTACGCCGGTTGCCACCTTGGCCTTCTGGCCAATATCAGATATTTCAGCCTCATGAAAACCTTTATCGGCAAAAACCTCTACAGCCGCCTGCAAAATTAAACACTCTTTCAGCTTTACTTTATCTTCTCTTCTTTCTTTTCTTATCATAGCTCCCCTCCCCTTAAATTATTAATGATCTATTGATTGCCAAACCAGTGCAGGCGGAGAGACTTGAACTCTCATGGATTGCTCCACCAGCTCCTAAGGCTGGCGCGTATACCAATTCCGCCACGCCTGCGGGTATGATCATCTTGTTTTAATTCGCGCCTTTTGTCAATAATTTCATTATACCAAAAACTATGGTATTATAATAATATAATAATTAACCCTAAAACTATGACCGACGACATTAAAACAAACGACCCTGATATTGAAAAAAACAAATCCGCGGCCGCCTTATCTTACGTCTGGATTCTGTTTTTGATTCCGCTTTTAGGCAAAAAACACTCAAAATTCTGCCAATTCCATGCCAAACAAGGCTTAATTCTGTTTCTCTTAAGCTTTGTAGCTTGGTTTCCGCTGGTTGGCTGGCTGATCGGCTTGGCCGTAATCGTCATCTCGGTTATGGGCATTGTTAAATGCTTAAACGGCGCCTGGTGGAAGATCCCTTACCTCTATAATTTCAGCAAAAAAATAAATCTCTAACACCGATCTGTCATTGCGAGGAGCGTTAGCGACGAAGCAATCTCACGTATGGTTAGTTTAGATAAAAATTATTGTTTGTGAGATTGCTTCGCCACGAGTACATGGCTCGCAATGACAGCGCTATATATGCCTGAAAATAATTTCATTAAATTTTTTAAAGACACTACCATCAAAGACGTGCCCATCGTGGGCGGCAAAAACGCCTCCTTGGGCGAAATGTATCAGAAGCTGTCCGACCAAGGCATAAAAGTACCTAATGGTTTCGCCACCACGGCCGACGCCTATAATTATCTCCTGGAGCAAACCCAGCTTAAACAAAATATTAAAAAACTTCTGGACGGCTTAAATACGCGCGATGTTACTGATTTAGGCAAGCGCGGCGCGGCTGTCCGCAAGTTAATCGTGGCCACGGAATTTCCGGACGACTTAAAGCAGGCTATTGCCAGCGCCTATAAAGAACTGTCAGATTTTTATAAGACCGAAAATCTGCACGTGGCGGTTCGCTCCTCCGCCACGGCCGAAGACTTGCCGGATGCTTCTTTCGCCGGCCAGCAGGAAACTTTTTTAAACATATCAGGAGAAGCCGAGCTGTTAATCGCGGTAAAAAAATGCATCGCTTCGCTCTTCACTAACCGCGCCATCTCCTACCGCGTGGACAAAGGCTTTGACCATTTTAAAATCTCTTTGTCCGTTGGCGTGCAGAAAATGATCCGCTCCGACCTGGCCGCTTCGGGCGTAACTTTTACCATTGACACGGAATCCGGTTTCGCCAACACGGTATTAGTCAGCTCCATCTACGGCCTAGGCGAAAATATCGTGCAAGGCAAAGTTGATCCGGATGAATTTTATGTTTTTAAGCCAACTAATACCATTATTTCGCATTCAGTCAGCCGCAAAAAAATTAAAATGATTTATAGCGCCAATCCAAGCAAGCCGGTCAAAGACGTCCCGGTGCCGGCAGTTGATCAGCACAAGCAGTCCATAACTGATAAACAGGTTTTACAACTGGCCGACTGGGCCATGAAAATTGAAAAGCATTACGGCCGGGCCATGGACATAGAATGGGCCTTGGACGGCCGGGAAAATCAGCTGTATATCATTCAGGCGCGGCCGGAAACGATTCATAGCGTGCGCGATTACAGCGTGATTGAAGAATATGTCTTGGAAAAAAAATCTAAAATTATTTCCAGCGGCCGGAGCGTGGGCAACCGCGTCGGCGCGGGCGTTGCTAACCGTATTATGGATATTAAAGGCATTGCCAAATTCAAGCCCGGCCAAGTTTTAGTGACTGACATGACCGATCCGGATTGGGAGCCGATCATGAAAATCGCTTCGGCCATCGTGACGGACAAAGGCGGCCGCACCTGCCACGCCGCCATTGTTTCGCGCGAGCTGGGCATTCCCTGCGTCGTCGGCACCGGCGACGTTTCGCGCCAAGTTAAAACCGGACAAGCCATCACGGTGAGTTGCGCCGAGGGCGATCTGGGTCTGGTCTATGAAGGCCAACTGCCGTTTAAAATTAATAAAACCAGCATTAAAAATTTAGGCAAGCCCAAAACCAAAATCATGATGAATATCGGCTCGCCGGACATCGCTTTCCAGTCATCATTTATCCCCAACGACGGCGTGGGCTTGGCGCGCGAAGAGTTTATTATCAACGACCGGATTAAAATTCATCCGCTGGCGTTAATAAATTACGATAAATTAAAAAACAAACCAGCCAAGAAAAAAATTGGCGAACTGACGGCCGGCTATAAAGATAAGAAACAATATTTCATTGACAAGCTGGCCGAGGGCATGGCCATAATCGCGGCCGCCTTCTATCCCAAAGACGTGATTATCAGGTTCTCGGATTTTAAAACCAACGAATACGCCAACTTAATCGGCGGAACCGAGTATGAACCGCTGGAAGGCAACCCCATGATCGGCTGGCGCGGCGCGTCCAGATATTACTCGCCGCAGTTTAAACCGGCTTTTGAACTGGAGTGCGCGGCCATAAAAAAAGTCCGGGAACAAATGAAGTTAGTCAACTTAAAAGCCATGGTGCCGTTCTGCCGGACAATTAAAGAAGCTGAACAGGTAATTAAAATCATGGCCGATAACGGACTTAAGCGCGGCGTCAGCGGTTTTGAATTATATTGCATGGTGGAAATTCCGGCCAATGTTATTTTGGCCGAAGAGTTCGCCAAGCTATTTGACGGCTTTTCCATCGGCTCTAACGACCTGACGCAGTTAACCCTGGGCGTGGACCGCGACAGCGCGCTGGTCAGCCAGGTTTATGATGAAAATAATCAAGCAGTTAAGACTTTAATCAAACACGCCATTGCCAAAGCCAAGGCCGCCAAAGTTAAAATCGGCATCTGCGGCCAGGCGCCATCCGACTTTCCCGAATTCGCCCAATTTCTGGTAGAGCAGGGCATTGACAGCATATCCCTAAACCCGGACACGGTCATAAAAACCACTCTAGCCATCCTGGAAACCGAGAAAAAGTTACGCCCCCTTTAACAAAGGGGGTTAGGGGGATTTAATTTTCTACCCGGCTCTTATTTGGCTCCATAGTTCCGCAGGACTGTGGAACCTTTTGCTTTGCGAGGAAAATGAAAATCCAGAAATAAAAAGAGGGCGGGCATCATGCTTTTTACGCATAACGCACCGCCCCATTGGTTTTCGTCATTGCTGTTTGGCTCCATAGTCCCGCAGGGCTGTGGAGCCTATTGTCTACCCGCCCAAATCTACACAACGATCTGCCAGCAGACAGTACCCATCGTACACTCCAGCCCCTGCCTTCTCCTCTGTCTTCTCGTCTTCTTTCTTCTCTTCTTCTATTTTCTTTTCTTCCATCTTCTTTTCCTTTCTTAATTTTTTTAAAAAATTTACTTCTTTTTATCCTTTGTCTTAAATTTTCCTCCTTTCTTTTTTTGAATTTAGGTTCGGACAGAATTTAAGAAATTTTCGTGCGAGGACTGTTTGAGCCCGAGTACTTTCGGGCGAGTTCCGCAGTAGAAAATTTACTAAATTCTGTCCAAACCTTCATGCTTTAAAATGCACAAATTTTCTCTTAAGCGAGAAAACATTTTGCCCCAGATAGGCATTCAAAATTTTAATGACCATTTAAAAAATCTGGCCTTGATTGGGGGCCAGATTTTTGTATTTAACTTTGTATTTTTTATTTATACCGCTCTGCAAAAAAACTGGCCAAAATAAATCAGGGTCGGATTATTAATCCGATTAGTGGTTTTTTTGGCAGTTTTTAAGGCGATTCTTATCATATTAAGACTATTATAACAAACAAAAAATTTATGTCAAGGGCCAGTCTTCTCCAACGCAAGATGATGCGATGAGGGCAATCTGACTCCAATACGGGGTGATGCATTCTAACACAAAATGAGCCCGTCAGGGCTCACGTTGTGGAAAAGCGGAAAAACGTTCATAATGGATTTTGTATGAAAATCAATATGAAACGTTTACCGCTATTTGGCAGTATAGACCAAATAAAGGAATTTTTAAATACTAATAAAAATTCCGGTTTAAAGATAGAGATAATTTCCACCCGAGATAAATATCAGTGCGTCAGCGAAATGCTATGGAACATCAGATTCAGAAGACTGTCTAAAACCGACCGGCATATTGTTTTTAAACTGTTGAATTTTTTTACCGGCTACTCGCTAAGCCATGCCAAGAGATTGGCGGCTAAATGGAGGGGCGGGACGCTGGCCTTTAATCCGTCCAGGCGGAGGCATAAGTTTTCCCGCAAATATTATCCGGCCGATATTAACTTGCTCATTACAACCGACGTGGCGCATAGCTGCCTGTCAGGCGAAGCGACGAGAGTGATATTGAGAAGAGAGTTTAAAATATTCAAGCGGGCCGACTACGCCAATATCTCCCATATCTCGGCCTCGCATATTTACAATATCAGAAATAAAAATCGGCAATACAATTCCAGCCAAGCTAAATTTTTTAAGCGCACGGAATATAGGAATATAGACATCGGTGTTAGGCGAAAACCGCAGCCTAACGGCCAGCCCGGCTATGTCAGGGTTGATACGGTCCATCAGGGCGATTATCTGGGAAATAAAGGGGTTTATCACATAAATATCGTGGACGAAGTAACGCAATATGAGCTGATCGCCACCGTCGAACAGATAACCGAAAGATATTTGAAACCGGTGGTTGAGGCCTTGCTGAAATTATTTCCTTTCGCCATTTCTGAATTTCATGCCGACAATGGCAGCGAGTATATTAATAGATGGGTGGTAGAGCTGTTGAATAAAATCCACGTTGATTTAACCAAATCCCGATCCAGGCATTCCAACGACAACGCGCTGGTCGAATCGAAAAACGGCAGCGTGATCAGAAAAATGTACGGCAGAAATTACATCGACAGAAAATGGGCGGACGAAATAAACGAATTCGATAAAAATTATTTGAATATTTATTTGAACTATCACCGGCCTTGCGCTTTCGCCGTCTGTGAGCCGGACAAAAATGGCAAGATGAAAAAAAAGTACAAACAGAGAATGGCGCCGTATGAAAAATTAAAATCGCTTGACCACGCGGAGCAATATCTTAAATCGGATTTCAGCTTCGCTGAACTTGATAAAATCGCTTACGCGATGAGCGACAACCAATTCGCGGAAAAAATGCAAAAAGAGAAAACGAGATTATTCAAAAAAATATCCGGAGATAATTTTTACAAAAATCAAAAACAAACAGAAAACAAAAACCCTCTTGATTGGTTAAACCAAAAGGGTTAAAATTAACAAACTAACAGACAAAGTCCATTTTGGCTCCGCCAAAATCATCGTATCATCTTACGATTAGAGAATACTGG
>JAUSGE010000007.1 GCA_030649205.1 bacterium | reverse complement strand
ATAGATAGATTCGGTCGCGCTCTGTCTGATCAAGCTGTTTGTAGTTTTTATTATTCATACAACCTTGAGTATACCACTCAAAGTTGCACTTCTAAATTGATTATACCTTGTTTGAAAATTGAAAATTGTAAATTGAAAATTTTTCAAGACTTGTTTAATTCCAGCAAATCTTTGCTAATCTGCTTTTTCAGTTCTTCAATATTTTTAAACCTCCTAACCTCCCGTATTTTCCTGATCACTTTCACTTCCAGCGTCTGGCCGTAAATATTCTGGCTGAAATTCTTTATATAAACTTCGCGGGTAACTTCTCCGTCAAAGGTTTTTTTAGGCCCGTAATGCATTAAGCCCTGATAAGACTTGCCGGCCGGTTTAACTTCCACCGCGTAGACCCCATGGCTAATCGGCAAATCCAGCTTATCTAAATTAGCCGTGGGAAAGCCAAGCTCACGGCCAGTCTTCCGGCCGCTGATAACTTTAGCTGTAAAATTGTACATCTACTTGTAATTTAATATCATTTCTACTAAAGCCAGAGCCGCTTCATAGCCTTTATTGGCCTGATCGGCGCGGCAGCGCGCCTGAGCCTGGCGCAAGTTATAGGTGGTGATAATACCCAAGGTAATGGGCAATCTTTCCGCCAGCATAACCTGCGTTACTCCGCCGATGGCGGCTTGGGAAATATATTCAAAGTGCGCGGTTTCGCCTTTGATAATCGCTCCAATAGTTATTATACCATGATATTTCCTGGTTCGCGCCAATTTTTGGCAAACTAAAGGAATTTCAAAAGATCCGGGAGTTTCATGGACTGAAATATTGGCGCTCTTAACTCCGGCCAGCTTTAGCGCCGCCAGCGCTCCTTGAGCCAATTTATCCGTAATTTGACTGTTAAATCTGGCTCTGACTATGGCGATCTTCAGCTTGTCTCCATTTAACTTGCTGAAAATATTTGATTTCATGTTATATATTTTATTCTACCCGGCTTAAGCCGGCGTTAATCTTACTAATAGCCTGCTAAAGCAGGGGAGAAAAAAATAAATTATTTTTTCATCAAACTCTCTAAATACCTGGCGATAGTATCAACTTCTATATTCACTTTGTCTTTTACTTTCAGCTTGCCTAAATTAGTAATAGCCAGAGTATGGCCGATTAAATATACCTTGAACCAATTTTTTCCTGATTCACCGATGGTCAAACTGACGCCATTGACAGACACCGAGCCTTTGTAGGCCAGATATTTAATTATTTTCCGGGGAACTTTTATGGTTAGGCTGGCATCAGCTCCTTGCTGGTCGACTTTCTCCACGGCACCCACGGCGTCAACATGCCCCATAACAAAATGGCCGCCTATATAATCGCCCACGCGCAAGGATTTTTCCAGGTTGACCGAATCGCCAGTCTTGCCGCGGCTGAATTTTGTCAAGCGCAAAGTCTCCGGCATCAGTTCTACCGTAAAACTGCCGGCGGCGATTTTAACCGCCGTCAAACAAACGCCGTCGCAGGAGATGCTGCCGCCCGCACGGACACCGCGTAAAAAATTACCAGCGCCAATAGTAAAATAAACTTTGCCTTGTTTAGTTTCAATTTTTGCTATTTCGCCCATTTTTTCCACAATGCCGGTGAACATAGAGTCAAAAATTTCTAATATCTAATTCCTAATTTCTAATTCCGAAATCATTGGAAATTGGATATTGGAAATTGGAAATTATTTCAAGTTTGCTTCCTTCTTTAACAGCTTGGCTTTATCCGTTTCTTCCCAAGGGAAAGCCTTGCCATTGCGGCCGAAATGGCCGTAAGCCGCTGTCTTTCTATAAATCGGCCGCCTTAAATTAAGCGCGTCAATGATTCTCTTGGGCCGGAAATCAAAATGCTTGTTAATCAGCGCTAATATTTTCTCTTCACTGATTTTATGCGTGCCGTAAGTGTCAATGTAAATTCCCACCGGTTCAGCCACGCCAATGGCATAAGCGACTTGCAGGAGACAGCGGTCAGCCAGTCCGGCCGCTACTACATTTTTGGCTGTGTATCTGGCCATATAAGCGCCCGACCGGTCAACTTTAGTCAAATCTTTGCCGGAAAAGGCTCCGCCGCCGTGCGGTACGGCGCCGCCGTAAGTATCAACGATAATTTTTCGTCCGGTCAAACCCGTGTCGGCCGGCGGACCGCCGAAAGTGAACTTGCCTGTGGCGTTGATAAAATATTTGGTTTTGTTGTCCAAGAGCTTGCCCATGACCGGCTCAATCACTTTTTCTCTGATGTCAGCGCGCAATTTTTTCAGGCTGACTTTGTCGCTGTGATGAGCGGCAATCACCACGGTTTCGGCGCGTACCGCCTTATCGCCGTGATATTCAATGGTTACCTGGCTTTTGCCGTCCGGCCTTAAATACGGCAAGAGGCCGTCTTTTCTCACCCGCGCCAGTTTCGCGGTTAATTTATGCGCCAAGATGATGGGCAGAGGCATCAGTTCCGGCGTTTCGTTGGTGGCATAGCCGATCATCAGCCCTTGGTCGCCGGCCCCCTGTTCTTTAAATTCGCCTTCGCCTTCATTCACGCCCTGGGCGATGTCCGGGCTTTGTTCATGAATGGCGACCATCACGCCAACGTCATCGCAGCAAAAACCGTATTCCTGCTTGTCGTAGCCGATATCGCGCAGTACATCGCGCACGACTTTATCAATGTTAACATAAGCCTTGGTGGTAACTTCCCCGCCCACCACGACCAGGCCGGTAGAGCAGAAAGCTTCCACGGCCGAGCGGCTCATAGGATCAACTTTTAACATTTCGTCATAGATGCCATCGCTAATTTGGTCGCAGACCTTGTCCGGATGGCCCTCGGTCACTGATTCCGAGGTGATTAATCGCACATTTTTGTCAGGCATAATTATTATTATTAATATTATTTGTCATTGCGAGCGACCGGAGGGAGCGAAGCAATCTCACGAACTCGGAAATTAACCAGAGATTGCGAAGCCTGTCCCGAGCGAATGCGAGGGATCCGCGTTCGCTAACGCTCCTCGCAATGACAGCTTAGTTTACGTTCCCGTCTCCCAGCCCTTCAAATATTCTTCCTGCTCGGCCGTTAATTTATCTATTTTAACATTCATGGACTTCAATTTCAAATCCGCGATCCATTGCTCCAATTCTTCCGGCACGTTATAAACTTTCTTATCCAGCTTTTTATAATTTTTCGCCACAAATTCCGTGGCCAAAGCCTGGGTGGCAAAGCTCATGTCCATCACGCTGGCCGGATGCCCTTCGGCCGCGGCTAGGTTGACCAGCCGGCCTTCGGCTAATAAATATATGCTTTTAACCCCTCCTGCCCCCCTTTTAAAGGGGGGATTAAGGGGGGTTTTTCCGATAACGTATTCATCCACATTATTCCTCACGTTTTTATTGATTTTTCCGGCCAGTTTTTTCAGCTCTTTGACATTTATTTCCACGTCAAAATGGCCGGAGTTGCAAACGATAGCCCCGTCCTTCATCAGCTTAAAATGCTCGCCCCTAATGACATTAATGTCGCCGGTCAAAGTGCAGAACAAATCGCCGACCTTAGCCGCCTCGCTCATGGCCATAACCTGGAAGCCGTCCATGCAGGCCTCTAAAGCTTTAATTTTATCAACTTCGGCCACAATCACTTTGGCGCCCATGCCGCGAGCGCGCGCGGCAAACCCGCGGCCGCACCAGCCATAGCCGGCCACCACCGCGTTTTTACCCGCGATTAGGATATCCGTGGCGCGAATAATGCCGTCCAGCGTGGACTGACCCGTGCCATAGCGGTTATCAAACATGTTTTTGGTCTTGGCGTCATTCACGGCCATGATCGGCACGGCCAGCTTGCCTGATTTTTCCAAAGCCCTTAGCCTGATTACGCCGGTAGTGGTTTCTTCCATAGAGCCCCAAATATTTTTTGCCTGGTTTTTGTACTCCGTGTGCAAGAGCGTCAACAAGTCGGCGCCGTCATCCATGGTGATATTGGGACCGAACTTCAGCGCCGCGTTTAAATGCGAGTAATAAGTTTTTTTATCTTCGCCGTGAATGGCGTAGACCGCGATGCCGTAGCCTTTTACCAAGGCCGCGGCCACATCGTCCTGCGTGGACAGCGGATTGGAAGCGCACAGCAGAACTTCAGCTCCGCCGGCTTTCAGCGTGCGCGCCAAATTGGCGGTTTCGGCCGTGACATGCAGACAAGCGGACAGCTTGAGCCCGCGCAACGGCTTGTCTTTGGCCCAGCGCTCCTTAACCAAGCTTAAAACCGGCATGTCTTTGCTGGCCCACTCTATTCTTTTTTTTCCTGCTTCAGCTAACTTTAAATCTTTGACGTCATAAGTCATATAAAGCTGCGATTGTCATTGCGAGGAGCTTCAGCGACGAAGCAATCTCACGAATGTAAAATATAAATTAAAGTAAAAATTTTAGTTAAACTTATCATACCTGCGATTGCCGCGCTCCTTTCAGTCGCTCGCAATGACAGTGCGACAAAAATTATATCTTCTCTCCATAATTCTCCCAATATCTCTTCTCCACTTCCTGCCACGAAAACCGGTGCGCCTGCGTCCCCTGATTTTCTACCGCGTAGGCCGACACTACCATGGCCAGCCAGGCGCATTGTTCCAGCTCTAAATTCATGACCAGCCCTTCAATAAACCCGGCGCGGAAAGCGTCGCCGGCGCCGGTCGGGTCCACGATGGCTTTTTTCTTGGCCGCCGGCACAATTATTTTTTTATTCTGATTATATATTTCCGCGCCCTGGCCGCCTTTGGTAATTACTAAAATTTCCACCATTTTTCGGAGCCGAGCCAGCCCCCCGTCAGAGTCTCTCGCAGAGGACTCTGACGCCAGCTTATTTAAAATCAGCCGGATTTCATAATCGTTGCCAATGAGCATAGCCGCGCCCTTGATGCCAAGCGCCAATTCGCGCGCGCTGAAATAAGCGGTCTGCTGGCCCGGATCAAAAATATAAGGCAGATGGTTTTGTCTGAATATTTTAGCATATTCTCGCATTCTGGCAACTGTGTCCGGCGCGACAATGGCCAGCGCATTTTCACCCCCCTTCAAAAGGGGGGTTAGGGGGGTTAAGCTTCCCGGATAAAAGGCCGTAATCTGATTATCGTCTTTATCAGTAATAATATGCGCGCTGGCCGTCAATTCGTCTTTCACAATTTTCACGCCGCTTATATCAATTTTATTTTTTTTCAGCCAGACCCGATACTTGCCAAAATCTTTGCCGGCCACGGCCACGATTTTCGGCCGCTCGCCCAGCATGGCTAAGCTATAAGCGATATTGCCGCCCGTGCCGCCGAAACTTTCCTTAACGCCGTTCACGGTAAAAGACAAATTCAGGATGTGCGTCTGACCGGCTAAAATATGCTCGGAAAATTTTCCCGGAAAATCCATGATCCGATCATAGGCCAAAGCGCCGCAAATAATTATATTGTTCATACATTTTTTGTCATTGCGAGCCCCGTACTCGGGACGCGGCAATCTCATTCTTTGTCATTCCAATTTTCCAATCTCCTCCTCCACCGCTTTCCGCGGGAGCGACCCGGCCGGATACTGGGCGGCGGGTTGTTATAAATTCTACAATAATTTCCTCTGCGGGTCTTCCTCGCTTAAATAATCATTAACTCGTTTTATAAATTCCCGCGCGGTTTTTATGGCGGCTTCAGCTTCGCCGTCAGAAATTATTTCCGCCTCATAAACCGCTTGATGCCGGTTTCCTTTTGTAATAATCCCTCTTTAATTAAATTTTCTAAAATCTTTTTCATCGCCGATTAAAAAAATCTTTTTATTTTTAATAATGTTTAAAATAAACGAATTTTTTTCTTTAAGCGCCTTTTTAAAATCGTGCTCCGAAAAAAAACGATAATTGATTTCTCGGCCGATTTTTTTCTCCAGGCCGCCGATTTTCTCCGCGACAGCATCCATAACCGAAGACTCGCCGATAATAAATAAATCTATATCAGAATCAGTTTTATCCTCGCCCGTCGCATAAGAACCGTAAATAAAACAAAGTTTAATCGCCGATTCACCTTTTAATATTTTCGCTAAACTGCCTTCCACGCCCACGGTTTTAGCCACGATATTTTTAAGCTCTCTATAAAATAGATAATTCTTATTTAATTTATAATATTTCTGCTTGCCGCTCGCGCGAGAAGTAAAAATATTATCTTTTTCCAGTCTGACCAGCTCTCTGGACAGATTCATCGGATCAGCTTTAATGGTTCTGGCTAATTCACTTAAATACAATTCTGCGTCCGGATGAGAAATATAGAAAGACAGCAATTCGGCTCTTAATTTTGATTTTAAAATATTTATCATATAGTGTATTTACACTATAATAATAGTATTTATATACTATGATGTCAATCAACTGCATTGCGCGTCTGTCATTGCGAGGAGCGCCAGCGACGAAGCAATCTCATTTTTTTTGTCATTGGAAATTCGTCATTTGTCATTTAGTTTTTTAATCTCCTCCTCCACCGCCTTGCGCGGGAGCGACCCGGCCGGATACTCTCGCGCGAGTTGTTTTAATTCTACCCCTTAAATCCTATTACCTCTTTTTTGTTATTTCCGGCCCGGCCAGCTGGCCCAGTATCTCAAAAATTTTACTGATTTTCTTATCGTATTTTTTCTCCAATTCGGCTATTTTCATGGCCAATCCCTCATAAGTGGAAATAAATTTTCTGATGTTCACAAAAGTCCGCATAATGGCAATATTAACCCCGTGAAATCCCTACGGGATGCGCAGCATATTTCACAGGGTTAACTAAAATCGCTTTTTCGCTGTTTAAGACGGTTGACAGCATGGCCACGCCTTGCTCGGAAAAGGCATAAGGCAGGCTAGAAGAATGTTTTAATGTCTTGAACCGGTCACAATTTGTGACCAGTATATTTGTTTCAATTTTATTAAGCTGAAACATAAAATCATCCGGGAACCTCTTCTTGTTTCTTTTGACAGCTTGATTCAGAACCTTTGTTCCAACGCCATAAAGCGCCGCCAAGTCGCGATCAATTATCACTTTTTGTCCGTGAATCGGCAGAATCTTATTCTCTATTATGCCATCATCAATTATTTCAACTTCCCGCATAAATATTTTATAATATTCTTATTGCCCCCTTTATCAAAGGGGGTTAGGGGGATTTTTTGTCTCCTATTCAACCCGCGTTTTGCGTTATGAGTTACGAGTTATGAGTTACGCGCTACGCGTTATGCGATCTATCTCCTCCTCCACCGCTTTCCGTTCAAACGACCCGGCCGGATACTGGGCGGCGATTTTTCTTAAGTCAATAATTTGTTTTTCCTGTTCGCTTAAATTTTTGCTAACTGTTTTTCGCGGCGCTCCGGTCACGGCTTTTTCTTCTGTCTTGTTTATTGTTGTTAGCACACTTTCCGGATCCAATAGATAATCATAAAGTCTTAACAAATTAAGCAAATATCCGACAGTCTCTTTACTTAACTTTTTAGCTTCATTACTTTGATTAACAAAATTTATGCGATCAATATTTTTTCTCCGGCTATTTTCATTAGACTGATTATATAGCTTAAGCCATTGACTAATTGTTCTCCTGCTTTTACTGTCCAAAAACTCATTATTAGCCGTAACTGCCTTAATTAACATATCAAATTCATCAACCACATTTTCATTATTGCCAAAAGCTTCTATAAAATAACCGTCCAACAAAATAACCATATCGGTTTTTTGGCTTTTTAAATATTTTGCTAAATCATGTTTAATTATCCCTGCCACCGAAGCAATCGGCAAGTCTATAAAATTTATTTTCTTGGGCATCTCGGCAATTTCTTTATCTTGCTCTTTAACTATATCTTCCGCGATATTAATTAACAACTGGTTGCTTTCAGTTAAAATTTTCAACTTTTCTTGCAACAAATTATATAATTCATTTAAATCGGTTTCATTCATTTTTAACATTTTCTCTTTCCACGTCTTTATTTCCCGGTCGTCAAACGGGCTTTGGTCTAAAAAATTATTTATTTTTTTTATTAACTCTTCTCTGTTCATATTAGCTTATTTTACTAGATAGGCTATTTAATTTATCGGTTACATTTTTATAGCCTTTAGTACTTTTTTCTAAGCTCATTCGGTTTCTTTCCATAGATCTTTGCAAAATACCAACATCGCTTGAAAAATTTTCAATTGAGCTAAAACCATTGCCAACATCTTTTAAGGTGCCAATCAATTCATCTAAAGTTTCTTTTAATGAACCGTCAACATTATCGGCCATTGACCGACTGACATCGTCGCTAGTCGGCCGATTTTGCATGACGTTTGACGTAAAAGCGGTTATATTTGAACCCTTGGCTTTCAATAGATTATCTAAGCCGCCCTCGGCCTTTTTATCCAAAGATGTAACCGCGCCTTTGCCCCATCTGGTTTTAGCCGTTAGACCTTCGGCAAAATATTCATTCATAATCGCTTCCTCGCTCATCTTGCCGCCCCACTTAGCGGAAATTTGTTTTCTGGCGTCATTTTTGCTGTTTTCGTCCATGGAATTCCAAACGCCTTTTAATTCGTCCTGACTAAAATTAGCGCCCACGCGAGCATGCATTAACTCGTGGGCATGAGCGGTTTTAGTTTCGCCAGGCGATACTCCGGCTTCCCTATTATGTAAAATTAAATAACTGGCTTTATTGATTTGATCCTCTACTGCCTTGGCCGCGGCTTCAGCCAGGCCGTTATTTTGCAACGAGCTTTTAATGCGAGAAGCGATTTCCGTTTTGTCGTCGCCAGCAAAATGTTTAGCCGCCGCATCTTCTAATCCTAATTCGCTAAAATTTGCGGCCATCACTCCGCGATCTGCCCGGTTTAAACCAGTGATACCGCTAGCCACTTCAGCCGAATGAGTTTCACCCATTTTTGGGCGCGAGTTACCAAATACATCCCTTACATCACCTTCTTTCTTTTTAGCGCTAATGCCCCCATTGGCCATGCTCGCATCAAGAAATTTTCCTAAATTTTTGTCATTTTCCTCCAACTTATTATCATCTCTATAAGCTTTATAAGCATCCTTAAATTTAGTTGACCCACTCCAACCATCCGCATTTTCGTCTTTAAGCCTTTGCTCCATAAAACCACGGAGTTGTATTTTTTGTTGTCTGGTGCCCCTATCTCTAATTTGAGCGAATGTTTTCATTGGTCCTTTGCCTTCATCATAAACTGCATTCAAATATTTATAATTGTACTTGATCTTTACAGTGCCATCGGCATTTACAGTTTTCTCCATATGCGGAGCATAATTTTCATGATGCATGCCGAAAAATTCATTCATTCTCTGCCTCATTCCTGTATAGATTGACATACTGTCCGGAGAAACAAAATTTAATCCATGACCCTTATTATCAGGATCTTCACGTTCATACCAATAACCAGTTTTATCATCTTTCCAGCCCCCAACTCTAAAGTATTCACTATTTGCCGCATCTCCCTCTAGACCTTTATAATTATATTCTTGACCTTTTCTGTCTCCATCCTTGTCCAATGCGTTGCCTTTTCCACCGAAATAATAAACTCTCATTTGCTCGTCATCTATCATACCGGCGCTACTATTTCTAAACTCATTCCATAGTTTACCTTTTTCAGCATCCCTAAAAGCGTCTTCACCGCTAGCAGTAATAGAGTGTCCGGCTACCTCTCCTAAATCTATTAAAAATCTAGTTTTATTAGCCATTTTTTCTTCTATAGTCTGACCCCACTCATCACCTTTAGCTTTTCGTACTAAAGCTCTGTTAAACAACTGCTTCTTTGATTCCATACCCCTGCCTAGCCATGAAATAGCGCCTCTTGATCTCTGCCTGGCTATAATTTTATCCACATCTTTTTCATCTAAATATTGCATATACATTGTATCCTTTTCTTCCGCATAATTACGATGCTTTCTTAACCTGCCCTTACCTTCCAGAGCTAAATTGCCAACTATGGGAATTTTTCCTAATCCCCCTAACATCTTATCGCCAAGGTCATAACCGGCTTTTTTAGCATATTGAGCCGGTACATAGCCCGCCACTCCACCGGCAAACTTGCCCATGGTCTTGGCCAGCCCTAACCCCTTATTTTTCAAATTCCCCAAAGCGCTCATGCCCCAGGACGCGCCCAAGCCGCCGATCTGCTGGGAAATCATTAAGCCGCCGACTAACAGGCCAATGGCCATAATAAAACTTATAAAAGTTCCGGTTTGCAATGCTTGGATTGTTGAATTTTGTCCATAGCTCAAATTACCTGTAACTTTATCAAAAAATACGCTGTTTTCAAATTTAGGGGCATTATCCATGACAATCAGCGTCAGCCAAATAAAAAACGCTAAAACCGGTCCGTTGATTAAGTACTTTACAAATTCCGACCACCATTGCGAAGCGTATTTTTGGCCTTGCGGAAAAGCCATCAGTAAAAAAGCAAACGGCGACAAAATTATATAAATCCAGAGCATAATCATTCTCATTAAAAATATAACCATGATGGCTAACATTGCTACCGTAGCCACAACCATTAATATTATGACAAACATCATGGCCGCGACCGTATTCGTTAGATTAAGATTCATGCCAGTTTCGTCCCACCAAGAAGCTTGATTTTTTGTAACTGCCAGATAATCCTTAACGTGAAGCGCATTGACAAAATTTCCCCCGGTATCGCTAAAGGCATTAACAAAAGTAAGCATAATTACCTGGGAAAAATCTATTAACAAACCGCAGATAGTTTTTGAAAAATTTATCAATACCGCCATAATTAAAAGTTTGGGCAATATCTTTTTCCATTGGTAGCTTTCTATCCTTAAAATCGTGGCAAAAGCGACCATTAATAAAATTAAAATAAAGAACATGTTGCATAAATCCCTGACTACCACCCAGGCATCAATAATCGACTTTTCGTTAATAAAATTATTATAACTCGTGATAGTTAATATACCGCTTATGGCCACGCCAAGAATCCAGCCGCAGACCACAATAATTAAGCTGGCGATGCCGCCAACTACAAAACTTACGGCTTTATCTATCGCACCGGCCCAAGCGAAATGAGCCAGGCCAAAACTGCCTATAACTAATATTATAATTAAAAATAGGCTGCTTATTTTTTTATTTTTTTGATAAAAATTTCCCATAATTATTGACCAGTTATTAGTTCCCAGCCTGAAGAAATTATTTTTGCGCCTTGATAAACCACTCTAAATACCAAATTATCGGCTAGCCAAACTAATAAAGATATAATGCCTATAATTATAAAAAAAACTAGCAAGTCTAAAATAACCAACCCAATCATCTCAACAATTCCAAAAGCCGTGCCAGCCACATTTTTCGTACTGCTTTCAGCCGCCACTACTTTAGGCACCCATTCTTCCCCTAATTTACAGAACGCGCTTGGAAACACCCATCTTAAAAACACATGCATGTTAATATAAATCAAAGTCAGACCCCAGCTCGGTATCAAGGTCGTCCAGGCCCATTGCAATGCGCGGTTGGTGGTCGCCGCCCTAACCGGCGCCATCACTTTCTTTTCCAACTCCTCTTCAGCTCTTTTTTTTAAATCCAGCACCCGCCGCTTAGCCATTATTCTTTCCCTCCAGCTTCTCGGCTGTCCGCCTTGTTCTTCCGCCTGCCGTTCACCCTCTGGCTCGCCGCCAGCGCCTCTCTGCCGCTGCCTCAATTCCGCGGCCGCGTCCGGTTCCTGTTCCTGGCTCAAGGTATTATTCATTAATTTGCTGTCTAAATTTTCCGTTTGCGCCATAAATTTTATACTTTAAATCCGATTTCCGGCCTTGCCGCGTCTTCCTTATTAATCAATTTATCCAGCATCTCAAAAATCCTGCCGATTTGCCGGCTGTGCTTATTATGCGCCCGCTCCAGCTTTTCCATTTTTTCCGCCAAATCTTTATACGAATAAATCAAATTTCTGATTTTCACGAACGCTCGCATAATAATTATATTCATTTCAATCGCCCGTTCGCTCTTTAACACGCTGGACAGCATAGCCACGCCTTGTTCGGTAAAAACATAAGGGTAATATCTACTGCCGCCCCATCTTGAGGTCACAATTTGTGACCTCAAGTTTGCCGCTTTTCCTTTATTATTAGCACTTTCTTTTTTTAAGGTCACAATTTGTGATCTTAAACCTTCTCCCAAATAACCTTCTGACGCCAAATACTCGGCTTCCATTCTGGTCAACTGAAACATAAAATCAGCCGGAAATCTTTTTTTGTTTCTCTTGACTGCTTGATTTAAAACCTTTGTTCCAACGCCATAAAGTTCGGCCAGATCCCGATCCAGCATGACCTTCATACCGCGCATAAATAATATTTTATTTTCTACTCTTTCTATGGGAATTATATTGGACATAAATTGGCGTTATGCGTTACGAGTTATGGGTTATGTGTCCTCATTTTTCCTTCACCACCACTTCGCCGGCAAAACTATCCCAGTCTCCGGCCGTATTGATATCCGTACCATGATTATACCAGCCCCAGTTGTCTTTAATCTGGACTTTGGGCTTTATGTAGCAACAGCCTGCATCGCCAGCATCAGCAAATTTATCAGAGCACTTGGCAATACAATCTGAACCGGACGGCAATTTGTTCTGATTATCTTTGGCTTTTAAATCCCAGTAGCTGTATAAATGATAAAGCGAATGCGGCAGGCTGGAATTGGTCCGGTCGCGCATGGACACGCCGGTAACAGCGGTGTTGGAACCGTCGCCCCAATCAATCGCGTACATCACCAAGGGCAATTGCTGGCTATCAACATTGGAATTAAAAGTCAAATTGATAAAATCGGTGTTCTTAATTATAGGATTATCCGTCTTACCGTTAACTTTGATGTTATTTCCGTTAGCATCATCTTTATCATTATCAACGCGCGGCAGGATGGCACAGTAATCGTTGGTATTGACCGATCGCGCGCTTTGGTCGGCGCATTTAATTTGCGGCGGCCCCCAGCTTAATCCTCCAGCCGGCACATATCGGCCGTTTTTTTGATCGCCTTGCCACTCCCAACCGCCATAGCTTTGGGCGAATAATCGGCCTACTCCGGCTTTAGCTTCGTCAAAGCTAGGCGCGATATTGAACGCATTATTATTTGTCATATTTTGACAAGTAACCTCGCAACCGCAACTACCCCCGTGATTACTTGGTTCAGACGCGGTACAACCGTTATCGCTCGCCACGACGCTAGTTTTTCCATCGTTTACTGTATCCCGGAAAGAAATTCTCACTGTACCCTGCGGGCAAGTGACCGTAGCGCTACCCGAACATTCTGGGGTAGAAAGTTTAGTAATACGGCAATCCAAGGATGTTCCATAATACGGCGTACCGGCGCGCGCCAAGGTTTTTTCGCTTTCCAAGTGAGCCACATTTAACGGCTGGGTATTGGTATTTTGATCCGTGTTAGCCTGACCATCCCACTCATAAGGATTACTGGCTGGGCTGGGCGGGACAATGGAGCCAAAAGGACTGCCATCGCGCGAATAAATTATAGTAATATCTTCCTGCCCGCCAAAATCTTGACCCCAATCTATATAACTATCCTTACTAGAAAAAAGCTGGTAGCTACTGCCTTGATAAACATTGCCGGACCAAACTTTATTCTGCCCGGTAGCCGTAACCACCTGAACTAATTTTGAACAATAATACTTGCGTTCGGCCCCTAAACAATAGCCTTTGGCTTCTAAACAATAATATAACGGCGCCCGGCCTTGATAACCGGCGCTTTCTTCCAGCCCGTCGCCCTTAACTTTATCAATCGGATACCAAAGCAGGCAGGCGTTGGGGTCGCCGGGCGGCCGGTCATACTGCAGGCAGTAGCCGTACCAGCCTTTTTGCCGCTTGCCCGCGTCGTCATAATAATCGCAGGACAGCGAATCGGTTTGCGGATACAGGCGGCAGGACTGGTTAGTGTACCACTCTTCGGCCGCGTTCTTGTCGCGCGAATTTAAAGCCGGCCGGATTTTTATGCCGTCGTAATAGAAATTGCCTTGCGCGCTGTCTAAGGCGCCGCCGCCGTCCGCGGCCGCGTACAATTTAACTCTGATTTGCGACTCATTGCCGGTGGTAAATTTTGCCAGCTTAAACTGCCAGTCATTGCCTAAATCTTGCGTGATTACCGGTCCGCTTTGGCCGGTAATATCTATCATGGCCTGGCCGGTTTTTAAATTTTTAGTATTAACATAAGCCGTAATAATATAGGGGGTATTAGGCATGACATCAATCATTTCGCTTTCAGCCGTGTATGACGACCCTAACTTTAAGAAATTCCGGCCCTCGGGCGCGTAACCGATGCCTTCTTTTTGCGCCGCGATCGGGTTATTGATGACTGAAAAAATATTGGCGTTCCAGCTAGTAGCAGTAGTAGCAGGCGCGCCGGGATAAGCAGGGGGAACAGCCTTAGTAGTAAAGCCTGTGCCCTCATAAGTCCAGCCGATCGGATACCCGTTAGTCCCCGCGGTTTCAAAACCACCATTGGCTAAATTGGCTAATTCACCAGTCTGCTCCATGGCGCCTAAAGGATAATAGTCGGTAATTAAACTGCCATTTAAGAGTCCCACTTCGCTATAGCCGGACAGATTACTGATTTTTTCCGCATCCTCAGCGTTGACCGCCTGCTGATTGGTTTTCGTCGGCGTTAAGAAGCTGGAGCAATTGCCATTATCATCAACCGCGTTGCATAGGCCGACGTCAAAGATAACATCATTGCCTTTTTCATCTTTAACATAGCTCCTAGGCGCCAGCCATTTATCGCAGGTCCGGTCAGGCGTAACTTTTAAGATAATATTAGAATCGCGTTCGGCCGCGATGGACGCTTCGCCCAGTTTTTCCGTATCAGCATCATCATTTAGTTTAGCTTTGCCGGCGCCATCCTGACTGCGTTCGTTAAACATCACACAGCCTTTATTAAAATCCGGTTGGCCATTACAAGTTGCGCTGTCTAAGTTCTGTTTTAGCTGATAATCAATCACTACCGGCTTTAGCTCAACCGCGCCGGCCGAGCCGCTAACGGAAATTTCGCAACTGGCTTTGTCGCTCCCTTTATAGTAAAAAATTCTGCTGTTAATATGGTCAGCGTCAAAAGGCGTAGAAGTGGCATTTGCAGGACCGGTTAAAATATTACTGCCGGTAATTCCATAAAGCGCGCTAATGGGAACATTATTAACTTTACAATTTCCGATTGCTAATTCTCCAGCTCCTTTATCAGCCCGCGCCAAGCGATAAACCGTGTTAGGCTCTAAAGTTACGTTTTGTTTTAAATCATTGCTCCAGCCGTCGCTTTGAGTAGTTGAATCATTATCTAAATCAGCAAAACTGCCGTTAAAAATAATATTGGTATTGAATTCTGACACCGGATCAAGATATTCACTGCAGCCCGAAGCGGACGGCTGGCAGACTCCGGCCCAATTAACATCATCTTTGGTATCGGTAGTGTTTTTGCCATCTTTTGCCGGCTGGCTTACCGGACTATTGCCGCCCGCGCCCAAAGTTTTTGCCAGCTTGCCTGCGTCAGTATCTAAGGGGCACTTATAATCGTTATTGTCAGTTATGCAGGAATTGCGGCAAACGTTATTAACGCAGGAATTATACTGATCCTTATTTACATTGCAGTCTGTGTCAGTTTCACAGGAGGCGTAGCATTTATCATTAACGCATTTGTTATATTGGCCTTTGCCGTTCTTACCGCAGGCGGTATCATTGGTACAATTAACTTCACTGCCCAGCATATTGCAATCTTGGCTGGCAAGGCAAAGCTGGCTGTCATAACTTTCTGGACCGGATTTATCAGCTTTGCCGTCAATTTTTCCATCGCTATTTTTATCCGTTGACGAGAATTGCGCATCGCACCGTTTAACTTTTTTCTTAAACCAGTCCTGGCTCGCGCCCTGGCCGGCCGCGGTTCGCCATTCGCAGGCCTGGTCGCCCGGGTCTTTAAAATATTGCTCGCCGCTGGCTGACGGGCCGTTATTATACGCAAAGGCCTGACAGCCGACCGCGCCCGAATCGCAGAGAATTCGGCCGTAATTATCCGGATTGTTTTTTAAATAAACATCGCCATAGATGGTTGTGCCATCATACTGATACGGCTTGCCTAAGCGCTCACAGCCTTTATCTTCCTGGCCGCATAATTTGCTTTGATCATAAACCGCGTAAATGAAGTCGTCGGCCGGCACGGTTAATTTAGAGGCTGTGTCCGCGGCATTAAAAATTTCCTCGGCCGGATTGGCTGAATTTTTCGTGTCAATCATCATTTCACAGCCCACGGCCGATTCCGAGCATAATTTATTAAATTGCTTCAGGTTGTGCGTCTTAGCCGAGCGGTCCTGATATTGATCACAGCCCAGCATAAACTGCGCGTGCGGCGTAACGCCATCCGCTTCGCTGTCGCAGACCGCGGGCGTGCGCCAGGAATCTTTGATTAAATAATAGCGGTCAACGATTTCGGTTAAAGTAAGATTGGTAAGATAAAAGCTTTTATTATCTGGCATGCTTACATATAATTCTAAAGTTTCACTGGCCGCGGGCTGATGATTCAAACTGGCTAAGTTAATGGCATAAATCTGCCAATCAGCGGTTATTTGCGGCGAGACGGCAAAGGTTGAAGTGGACAAGCCATTGCCTAAGCTGGCGGTCAAGCTGGCGTCGGCTTCAGCTTTGGCTAAAAATTTTAAGACATACGGCTTGCCTTGAGTGACCGCATTGCCGACTGAACGCCGAACTGTAGTTTTGCCGCCGGAAGAAACCGTAATTTTAAGCGAATGGCCTATGTTATCATGTCCTAAAGTTGGTGAATCGCTGGACGGCGAAACCTGGCCAGTCCAAACGCCCACGCCGCCGGAAAAATCATCCGTAAAAATATTCCGGACATTATTGCCCGTGTTGCCCGTGTATTCACGGCAGCCGTTAGCCGCGGCCGCGCAGGTTCGGCCCTGGCCCGGAATGGCGTTATAAACACAGCCATTTTCAGCCGACCAAGCGCCGCCGTGATCCGCGCATTCGCTTTGGACACTCGGTGTCCCGCTGGACACCGAGTGTCCTTGCGCGCGCCGGTATGGATGGCAGTTGTCCGAGCAGGAAATAGTACTGCTGAAAAGGTAGTGCGACACCTGGCCGCTGCGCGAATAAAATTCGCGGCAATCTTTATTGGCCTCATAGCCGGCTTGCCCGGGTACCAGGCCGTATTCGCATTCAGGCAAATCTTTATCGGTCGTGGCCGGATGCCCGGAGTTATTTTGCAATTGAAAAACTTTGAGCTGAAAGCCTGATTCATCCGAGCCTTCCCAGGTATAAAATTCGGCGCACTCGCCGTCCGGTTTGCGGCACTGCCTTAATGAGGTGTAATATTCAATACCTTCCCCGCCCTTAGCCTCTTCGTCCAGGTTGGTAAATTGCTCACAGCCTGCGGCCTGGGCCGAACAAGTCTTGGCAGTCTTGGGAATAAAATAAGCGTCCTGGCTATTGGCAAAACTAGTTTGGCTTTGGATAAAAGTATTATAACCCACGCATTCTGGCCAGCAGTAATCTTGCGCTTTGACTTGAGCCGGAATTTTCAGGCCATTGGTAACGCCAGAATAAAATTCACAGCCGGCTTCGGTTTGCTTGCATTGGCGCGCAAAATTGGAACATTCGGCCGGAGCATTGTCTGTTGGTTTATAATAATCTAATTGCGCGTTATTCTGATCTATGTCTGTCCAGCAGATATCCGCCAGATATTCTGGCAATAATTTTTCATAAATCAGCGAGGCGTTGGCGGCCGCATAGTCGCTGTAAGCCGTTGGCGACTCGGCTTTTTCCAGTTTGATGTTATCAATCAGGCATGGCGAAGAATCAATGGAAAAATTAATTTCGTTGGTGGCCGCGTCTTGAGGATAAACATAAGTTAACTTATTAAAAGTCCAAGCCGCGCCCGGCGCCAAACTGGAAGACTTGCCTTCAATTTTAAAGGCGCCGGAGCAGTTCTTGGAGTAAAACGATAAAGTCCAGCTTTCGCCGGCGATATCATAATCGTCCTTGCCCGCGATTATAGTTCTGGTCATGGCGCTCACCTGCAAACTTTGGCCGCCCTGATAAGCGTCTTCGCTCGGCGCGCCGAAATCGCTCCAGCCGCCAATCGCCAAGTTTTGTTCAAAATCCGAGTTGACTAGCAAATTTGCGCCGCCACCCGAATTTAATCTGATCAATTGATGGCAGCCCTCGCCGGCCGCCTCGCACTCTTGGGCGTTATGGTTCAGATAGACACTCGGTGTCTCTAATGTCCAGTCAATCGCGCCATTCACATACACTCCGGCTCGCGCGTATCGCAAACAGCCGGCATTGCCCGCACTGCAATTGCCGTAGTCTAAAGTATTTTGCAGATAAGAAACCGTCTGGCCGTCCGGCGATTTAAAAGTCTGGCAGGTATTGTCGCGCGGCTGACAGCTTTTAGAGTTAAAATCCCAAATGCGGCGCTCTTCCGTGCAATAACCATAGACATTAGAGCCATCGCTTCTTTCTTTTATGATTGATTGCTCGTCCGCGCAATAATTCTCGCCGCGCAAAATTGATAAGCTGCTGTCCGCGCCCTGGCCCATAATCTGTTCTGAAGTTACTATCGGCCCGGCGCCTTCGCGCTTGCAAAAATTCTGCGGCGCTTTTAACACCCAGTTAGGATCAACCAAGCCATTGCACCAGTCTTCCCAGTAATCTTTTACTCCCCACTCTTCATCTTTATCGTCTTTTGAAAAACAAGCTATTAAATCGCCCAGAGTGTGCGTGCTTTCAGCCGTGTCGTTAATTTTCTGGGCCGCGATTTCCCAGCCCACCGGCAAAATTCTGAATTTTCTTAAAATCAGCATGGAGCGGTAGGGATAGCCTTCATTAAACATGGGCTCCTTAGTATTGTTCTGTTTTGAACCGGCGGTTATAAAGCCAAATTTACCGCCGCCCAAATAGCCCTGTTTCAGCGCCTGCCCCACCGTCAGTCTTTTTTCAATGGCTTGCCGGAATTTTTCATCAATGACGCAGTTGGTTGGTCCGGCCTTATTCGGATCCGGACAAGTCGCCAGTTCATTTAATACGTTGTAATCGCCCCGGACTTTAAAATTCGGCTCTAACAGCGAACTCATCCGATCAGCGGCGCCGGCGGCGCCCTCATTCTGGCTTTGCGCGTAAGGATTGGTCAGGCTGTCCAAGGCGCTGGTCAAGGGCGGAAAATTACTGACCAGGCCCTTTTTCAGCCATTTGTCCAGTAATTTTCCGGCCAGGGTATTTATAAAAACATCAATCGCGTCCGCGATCGTGCCGGTATAGGTTTTTTCTTTCGCGCCCTTCTCCTTTAAAACCGCGTCTGCCTGCATACCGACGATTGATGAAGGGCTTTTAATATAGCCGCTGATTTGATCTTTGACATCCTTAAAGCCTGAATTTTTTATTAGTTCTTGCGCGGCGATATTAGTTCGCTTGTCCATTTCCGCCGACAAACCGGTTTGCAAAGTTAAAGCAATGCCCAAGTCATTAGACCAGGGATTAAACATGTCCTGAAACTGGGGCAGAAAATTCTTGCTCTTAAGCGCCTGTTCCCAGTTCTGCGTCAGTTTGGAAAAAGTGCAAGGCGGCGCCTTGGGCAGGACGGTCGCCCTTAAACCTAAATTTATTTTTAATAAAACTCTTAAATCAGGCTTGCATAAATTAAATTTCACGTAATTATTATTTCCCATCTGTTCAATAAAAGTTCCGGCCGCGTTGTCGGCCGCGTTCTTTAAAACAGTGCCGAAATCCCTGGTTTCAATCATCGGCCCCTGGCCCCAGTTGCCGGTGGCTAAATAATTGCCCGTGTCATAAGCCAGGTTATTTAAAAAATTCCCCAGCATGGCCTTAAAGGCCACGCCGCTTTGTTTTCTTAATTCTTCCAGCAATTTCTGCCAGGTAAAATCTTTAAACCAATTTCTATTGCTATCAGCGATTTCTTTCTGCAAATTTATATCAGTTTTCGGCGCGATGATAGTTATACCTTGCACAAAAGCTTCTTCGTCGGTCAAGGCCAAAGCGTAACTTTTCCCGTAAAAAAATACAGCCGCTAAAAAAACCGCGGCCAGCAGGCTGAAAATTATCAATATTTTTTTTAGTTTTTTTGTCATTTTAATCGTTGTCATTGCGAACCCCGCCACGGCGGGGCGAAATTTTTCTCCCGCCAGAGTCTCCTTGGTTCGGCGTCAGAGTCCCCTAGCGGGAGACTCTGACGGTGGAAAATCTCTTATCTGTCATTGCGAGCGTCAGCGAAGCAATCTCCGGTAAATTATCTCCCCGCCAGAGTCTCCTGAAAGGGACTCTGGCGCTCTGGCGTTAAAAATCAAGTAAATCAACCTCATAAAATCCTCTACCCTTAATATAATTCGCCGCGCTGGAATATTTATAGTCTTCAGGCTCTCCTGACAGCCGCCATTTTGCCTGGCAGGGATTATTATGAATATAATTTAACTTTTCCAAAAGCATTTTATCGGTTTGGATTATCTTGGAATCGTATCTGTCCTTAAAAATTTTGTGTTTGGCGTTCTTTTTCGTTTCCGCCCGCCCGGCAAAATAATCCAGCAATTCACTATGGTCCCGCATTAGCAAAGCGACAATCTCGTAAGCTAAAAATCTTTTTGCGTTTTGCATCAGCTTTGATAAAATCGGCGATTTATCTGTAATATAGATCAAAACGTGCAGATGTGAAGGCATTATTACATACCCATGAATTTTGTTGCCATAATTTTTTCTTATGTAATCAAACCATTTATACGCCAAATCGCAATATTCATCTTTTATAAAAACACTCTTCCAGCCTAATATCGTAAAAGTTATGTAATAAATTTCGTTAGGGATAAAAATTTTTTCTCTGGTTGCCATACAGTTGCTGGCTCGGGTCTGGCTCGGCGTCAGAGTCCCCTAACGGGAGACTCTGACGGAGGGAAATGATGATCTATCCGCAATTGCCCTCTGCCAGAGTCTCTCACAGAGGACTCTGGCAATGCAATGACAGGCTAATTTATGGCTGCAGCACCTCGCCATAGCTTTTCATTAAATCCGCGTCGCTGATTTTATCCAACACCTCTTTTTGCATGCCATTTTGCAGGAGCAGCTGGCGCAAGCTGGCCGCGTTAATATTTTTCAAAGTCTCTACTTGCTCGTTGTTCAGACTGGCATTCCCGCCGCTATTACTATTGGCCGCGTTAAATTGATTTAACAGATTGTTTAGCGCGCCATTCTGGCCGGATAAATTATTTAAGCCGCTGTCCGGAGCAAGCAGAGCAGGCGCCGTCGTGGCCGGAAAAGCAGAATCGACGCATGTCCGCCCTTTAGGGCAGTTGGGATCAGCGCCGTCTTTCACTTCCTGCCCATCCGGCAGGCTATCGCCGTCCGTGTCCGCGAGGTAAGGCGAAGTTTTATAAACATTCAATTCATCCCAATCGGATAAACCGTCGCCGTCCGTGTCTTTATTTTTTTGCGCCTGTTCATTGGCCAAAGCTTGGTTATCGGCTGAAACAGATTCATCCTGGCCGCCGCCGCCCAGAAACGGGCCGTAAATATTTTTTCTCAATTGCGCGAACCACAGCACAATTATCAGCATAGCAAAAACAGCCAGCCCGGCGGCGGCTAATTTTTGTTTTTTGCTGATAGGCGAGTTGTCAAGCATGGGAATGTGGTATCGTCATTGCGAGCCCCGCGGATGCGGGGCGAAGCAATCTCACGGATGGAGAGTTTAGATTAAAATTTCTTATTCGTGAGATTGCTTCGCTCCTTTCAGTCGCTCGCAATGACAAAGGCCGCTAAAAATCCCTCACCTTCGCTCCAATTTCTTTTTCCAGATGCTTCACCAATCCGCTTTGTATGGCATCAATTTCCGCGCTGGTTAAAGTCCGGTCGGCCTGATAAATAATATGGAAAGCCAGGTTCTTTTTACCCGCGCCCAGCTTATCTCCCTGATAAATATCAAACAATTCAGCTTGCTTGATTAAAGAGCTGAAATTTTTTATCTGTTTTACCACTTTATTATACAATATTTTTTCATTTACCACAAATGCCAAATCCCGAACCGCGGCCGGATATTTAGGCGGCTCGGCGTATTGCCGCGCCGGGTTGTTTTTTACGGCCGCGAACAGTTTTGCCAGGCTGATTTCGGCCAGGGCCGCCGGCTTTTTTAGGCCCAAAGCGCGCGCCGAATTATTTTCCAGCTCCATAACTTGGCCGATAGCTTGGCCGTTGGCATAAACCTCTGCCAGACACTCGGTGTCCACCTGGACACCGAGTGTCCCGGCTTTCACAGCCTCAAACTCCGCTTCCAAATTAAGCTCTTTCAGCAAATATCCTATCACGCCTTTTAATTTTCTAAATAAATCTTCGCTTTCATTGCCGGCCAGAGCCAAGGCTAAATATTTTTCTTGCCAAGGCAATTCATCCGCTCCCGGCTGGTTCAAAAAAATTCTGCCGATTTCATAAAGGGCGATTTCCGGCTCTTGCGCCTGGTTGGTTTTGATATTTTCCAGCAGGCCGGGAATTAAGCTGGGCCGCAAAACGGCCAAATCTTCGGACAGCGGATTGACTAATTTTATAACTTCTAACCCCCCTTCGCCCCCCTTTGAAAGGGGAATAACCCCCTTCGCCCCCCTTTGAAAGGGGGGTTGGGGGGTTAACTTTTTCAATTGCTCTTCACTAACGAATGAGTAATTATAGACTTCCGCCATTTTCGCTCCGACCGACAAAATATTTTTTATCTGCCTGATTAAAATTCTTTCCTCCAGCTGCTCGGGCGGCGCTGCGTCCGCTTTAGGCAGACTGGCTTTAATATTATTATAGCCGTAAATTCTGGCGACTTCTTCGGCCAGATCTTCCGGCAGGCTGACGTCATGCACCGCGCGCCAAGTCGGAATAATAACGCTGAACAGACACTCGGTGTCCATATGGACACCGAGTGTCCTGATCTTTACGCCAAAACCCAGTTTTTCCAAAATTTGTTTGACTTGTTTGGCTGAAAAATTTTCTCCGATATATTGATTCAGCCAATTCAGATCCAAATTAATCGGCCCCAACCCCCTTTTATCCCCCTTTAAAAGGGGGATTAAGGGGGTTTGTTTTTCATCCGCCAGTTTGCCAACCGCTTTAGCGCCGGGGCAAAGTTGTTTGATCAGCTCCGCGGCGCGAGCCAGCCCCAGCTCGCACAAAGTCGGATCCAGGCCTTTTTCAAAACGCATGCTGGCCTCGGTGCGCAAGCCTAATTTTTGCGCGGTTTTTCTAACTGAAGTGAAATCAAAATTAGCCGCTTCTATAATGATTGAGGTTGTATCCGCGTTAATTTCGCTGTTGGCTCCGCCCATAATTCCGGCCACGGCCACCGGCTGATGGCTATCCGCGATCACCAGCATCTCCGGCTCCAGTTTTCTGGCTATGCCGTCCAGCGTTTCCATGGTTTCACCGGCTTTGGCGCGCCTGACGATTATTTTGTCAATAAAATTTTTATCAAAGGCGTGCAATGGCTGGCCCAGTTCCAGCATGACATAATTGGTTATGTCCACGATATTATTAATTGAACGCGTGCCGCAGGCCAATAGCCGATCTTGCATCCATTTGGGCGAAGGCGCGACTTTTACGCCGGTCATGGCCAGCGCCATATAGCGCGGACATAATTTAAAATCTTCCACTTTCACCTTAATATTTAACCCCCCTGCCCCCCTTTTAAAGGGGGGATTAAGGGGCTTGTCCCCCTTGTAAAGGGGGATTAAGGGGGTTTTGACCTGTTTAAATTTCGTATTCAAAAACGCCGAAATATCCCTGGCCAGGCCGTAATGCGACCACAAATCAGCGCGATGCGTGATGCTTTTATTATCAACTTCAAAAATTACGTCATTCAATTTTAGATAATCGGAAAATTTCATGCCAGGTTCGGCTTTTTTCAAAATCATTATCCCCGCGTGATCCTCTCCCAAGCCAAGCTCATCCGGCGCGCACAGCATGCCGTTTGATTTTACTCCTCTGATTTCTGCCGGTTTGATTACCAGCCCGTTAGGCAGAGCGGCGCCAACCAGCGCCACCGGAACAAATTGTCCGGCGGCAATATTCGGCGCGCCGCAAACAATCTCTAATTTCTCTCGGCCAACATCCACCTTAGCCAGCCTTAACCGGTCCGCGTTCGGATGCGGCTTGACCTCTAAAATTTTTCCCACCGCCACTCCTTTATATTTGTCGGCCTGGCGCGATACTTTTTCCACTTCCACCGTATGCATGGTCAGCTTTTCGCCCAGCTCTTCGGGCGTCAAATTTTTTGGGATTTCCACAAATTCTTTCAGCCAATTTAAAGACAATAGCATAATAATTTATAATTTAATTTGTCATTGCGAGAAGCCTGTAATCAGGCGACGCGGCAATCTCCGGTTCAGTGGCGCGTACGTAGATTTTTACCAGAGATTGCTTCACCCCGAGTACGGGGTTCGCAATGACAGAGTTAAAATTGCTTTAGAAACTTTAAATCTCCGCCATGAAATAATCTGATGTCATTGATGTTGTATTTCAGCATCGCCAACCGGTCCAAACCGTAGCCGAAAGCAAAGCCCTGGTATTTGGACGGATCAATGCCGCCGGCTTTTAACACGCCGGGGTGCACCAGGCCGCAGCCGACAATTTCCAGCCAGCCGGTATTTTTGCAGACGCGGCAGCCCTGGCCGCGGCACAAAAAGCAGGAGTATTCGCCGTTAGAACCCGGTTCAACAAACGGATAAAATTTCGGCCTCATCCTTAATTTCGTGTCCGGACCGAATAATTTCTTGCCTAAAACTTCCAGCACGCCTTTAAGATGGCTGAAATTTATGCCCTGATCTATCATTAAGCCTTCCAGCTGATAAAAAGTATGCTCGTGGCGCACGTCCGTGGCTTCACTGCGAAAACAGCGGCCCGGCACAATACAGCGCAAGGGCGCGCCGTATTTTTTCATGGCCCTGATTTGCATGGGCGAAGTTTGCGTGCGCATTAAGAGCGAAGAGGGAATAACCCCCCTTAATCCCCCCTTTAAAAGGGGGGCGGGGGGGGTTAAATCAACATAAAACGTATCCTGCATATCGCGCGCCGGATGATAGGGCGGAATGTTCAGGGCGGTAAAATTATAATAATCGCTTTCCAGCTCCGGACCGTCCAAAACCATGAAGCCCAGCGAAGTGAATAAATCTTCAATTTCATTTTGCAGAATCGTAATCGGATGCAGCTGGCCGGTTTTAACCTCCGATCCGGGCAAAGTCGGGTCGGCATAAGCTTGAGATCTAATATTTGCCAGTTCAATCTTGGCTTGTTCCAGCCGCGCCGTAATTTCTTTTTTTAGCTCATTGGCCAGCCTGCCCGCGGTCTTTTTTTCTTCTTCGGCCAAATCCGCCACGCCTCGTAATATTTTGGTCAGCTCGCCTTTGCGCCCCAAATATTTTATTTCCAGAGCGCGCAAAGCGGGCAAATCTTTTATTTTTTCCAGATCGCCTAATATTTTCTGTTTCAAATTGTTTAGTTCGGACTCCATTTTGTCATTGCGAGCGACCGGAGGGAGCGAAGCAATCTCACGAACATAAATCTTCGCTTAAGTCCCGCCACTTTGGATTAATTGTTTTTATTAAATCAATTTTCTTTTTTCTTGAACCTGCTTTAATTTGCTTTTCTCTGCTAATGGCATCATTAATGTCATTGAACGCCTCGTAATAGACTAATTTATCAGTTTTATATTTAGCCGTAAAACTTTGTTTGTTTTCTTTTGTTTTATGATAATAATTCCTGTTTAACAGATTGTTGGTTACTCCAGTGTATAAAACTGAATTCCATCTGTTGGTGTTTATGTAGACATAATAATATCTTTCATCCTTCATACTATGACTCCTCGTCCGTGAGATTGCTTCGCCCCGCGGACGCGGGGCTCGCAATGACAGACGATCTCCCGTAGTTTAACAGAAAAAATTCCAGCGCGGACAGGCCGATAATCAGTATCACGGCGTTAAGCCAGGACAGAAGCGAGCGCGATTGCAGAAACAGCATGGCCGCGATAAAGCCGGAAAACAGGAATGACTGGCGGAAAGCGGCTAAAACTTTATTAACCGCCAGCTCGCGCTTTAAAAAAACAAACCTGATTAAAAAACCGATGATGGACGTTAAGCCGATAAGCGACAAAAATAAAGACAAATAAAACAGCAAAAATCCGGCGCTATTGGTTTCCTCCGGATTCACCGTCCAGACAACGTAGCCTAAAGCCAGAACGCACAACGCGGTCATAACGGCCATGATTAATAAATATTGGCGCAGGGACATCTGTCAAAGTCATTGCGAGGAGCCTGTAGTCAGGCGACGAAGCAATCTCCGGTTAAACTCCGAGTCCGTGAGATTGCGAGTTTATCCCGAGCGTTAGCGAGGGACCCGCGTTGCCTTTCAGTCGCTCGCAATGACAATCAAAAATTATAACTTTACTTTACCATTAAAATTAATTTTTTTCAACCAACTCAAGCTCTGAATTCGCAAATTTCCCGATAGTCGCAAAAAGAGCACAACCGGCCGGGCCGGGGCGGAAATTGGCCGGCTTTTATCCGCTTGACCGTTTCAATAATTTTGGCTTTAACTTTTTCCAGCTCCGCGGCCGTACCCAGGAATTCCACTTCGCTGTTATCTTCCAAATAATAAAACGCCAGCGCGGCCACTGGTTCTTTAAATAATTCGCCCGCGGCCAGCTGGTAAATCAACAGCTGTTCTTTTTCCTCAAAGGACAGCTTGTTTTTGGCCGCGCCGGTCTTGTAATCAACCAGCTTCAGTCCGGAAGGGATTTTGTCAATCCGGTCAATCGCGCCGCGCACCGTGTAGGCTTCCGCGCCGCTGACAATTTTCCAGTTAAAATTTTTTTCCAAAAATAAAACTTCCGGCCAGTTGTTTTTATATTTCTCATAAAACTCCTTTAAAATTTCCCGGCCCTGCTTTTTCCGCTCCTCTTTGCTTTGCCGGCTGGCGTACCAATCGTCAATCCAGCTTTGCTCGTACAGCTTCAGCAGTTCGCCGAAGGAGACACTCGGTGTCCTTAGGACACCGAGTGTCTTAGGGATGCTAAACAAATCCGCCTGTCCCAAGCCTTTTTTTTCTGCCAGTAAAAAAAACAGCTTCTGCAAAGTTGAATGCATGGTCTTGCCGAAAGAAAACTGCTCCTTGCCCATGGTGGGGATTTTTAAGACATGCGCGAAGCGGTACTGGTAAGGGCAAGCCGAATACGCCGCCAGCTGGGAATAGGAAAAATGAGCGGGCATTGCACCCCCTTTAGCCAATAAATCCGCTCCTGAAATTTTAACCCCCCTGCCCCCCTTTAAAAGGGGGGATAAAGGGGGGTTAGACCCTTTGGAAACTTTATCAACCAACCCAAGCTCCATTAAGAACCGAGATGGTTTTTTCCCTCTTGCTCCTCCATAATCTTCGGCCCAGCTAAAGTACAGCCCCTGCTTGGCCCGCGTCATGGCCACGTAAAATAAGCGCCGCTCTTCCTCCAAGTGCGCGTCGCCCTCGGGCAAAATTTCCTTGACCAGCGCGTCCGGCAATTCTATCGGCTCTTTCCTTTCAATGGTGGGAAAGCGCTTATCCACCAAATTGGCGATAAACACGTATTTAAATTCCAGGCCCTTGGCCCCGTGCGCGGTTAAAATTTTGATGGCTTCCGGCCCGGCTTCCGGGTCGGCCGCCAGCGCGCCTTCTTCGCCGGCTTCCATTTCCAGAGCGAGTTCGCTTAAAAACGCTTTGACCGACTTGTCCGCGCCGGCGCCCTCAAACTCTTTAATTCGCTTTAAAAACTGATTGAGCAGGCCGATCGCTTCCAGATTTTTTTCAGCGCCGGATAAATATTTCAAATAGCCGCTGTCGCTCATGAAAGCGAAAAAAACTTCGCTGGCGCTTTTTTCCCTGGCCAGGGCCGAATGTTTGGCGACGAGCGACAGTAAGGGCGTGATTTTTTTTCTTGTCTCCGCGTCCAGTTTTAAAATTTCAGCGTTGTTTAAAACTTCATACAGCGACCAGGCTTTTTTATGGGCCAGATGATTAAAATCAATCAGCTCGCGCTCGCTGAAATTAAACACGGGCAGATTTAAGACGCGATACAGGGCCGCGCTTTCATGATAATTATCCAGCAGTTTCAGGTAAGCGATCGCGTCCATAACCACCGGCTTGGCGTACAGGCCGCGCGAGGCGCCGAAAATATAAGCCAGTCCGCGGCGGTCAAATTCATTCATAAAATCATCGGCCGCGCCGTTGGCGCGCACCAGAATGGCGAAGTCGTTCCAGCTCGCTTGTTTATCAGACAGCTTCAGCTCGCAGATTTTATCCGCGACCAGTTTTATCTCCTCGGCTAAGTCCGCGCCTTGGATAACTTCAATTTCGCCAAGGCCCTTTTCCTGCGCTATCAACTTCTTGCTTAACCCCCCTGCCCCCCTTTTAAAGGGGGGATTAAAACTGACTTTGTCCCCCTTGTAAAGGGGGATTAAGGGGGTTTCTGGTTTCAAATTTTCCAACTGCCACTCCAATCTGTTCGGATTATTCTGTTTGATAAACTCATAGGCCAAATCCAGGATATTCTGCCGCGAGCGGTAATTTTTGGTTAGCATGATTTTTTCCGCTTTGGGAAAATCTTTATTGAATTGCAAGATATTGGAGAGCGACGCGCCTCTGAATTTATACACGCTCTGGTCGTCGTCGCCGACCACGGTCAGATTATTTTTCGGCGCGCAGAGCAGTTTAACCAGTTCATACTGCGCCCGGTTGGTGTCCTGAAACTCATCCACTAAAATATATTTAAACTGCCGCCGGTATTTTTCCAAGATGGCCGGCCGCTCGCGGAAAAGTTTAAGAGTATAATTTATCAAATCGCCGAAGTCCAGGGCGTTGCTGTCCAGCAATAGCTGCTGATAGGCATGGTAGGCGTTGGCCACTTCGTTAAGCCGCGCGGCTTCTTGCTCGTCCGTAGACTCTGTCATTGCGAGCCCCGAGTCATCGGGGCGAAGCAATCTCCGGTGAAAATCCACGTACGTGCCGCTTGACCTGGGATTGCTCCGGTCGCTGACGCTTCCTCGCAATGACAATTTGGAAGCGCCGCTTAGCATCCCGTCCAAATTCTGCTTTAGCCCAGACGCATACTCCAGATACTGAAGCGGGCCAAGGTCTTCATCTTTGGCCCGAGAAAAATGTTTTAACAGCGCGTGGATAAACTTCGTCGGATTGCCCAGAGGGCGATAATAGTCCAAATTAAATTTGTCCAAATTTTTTTTCACCAGCGCCCATTGTTCAAAGTTATTCAGCAGTTTAAAGTCCGTGGACAAGCCGATGGCCAGGCCATGCACTTTTATCAGCCGCTCGGCAAAACCGTGAAAAGTGGAAATCCATAAATCAAAATAACCGTAAGGCAGAAGCGCGTCCACCCGCTCGGACATTTCGCCGGCCGCTTTGTCCGTAAAAGTCAAAGCTAAAATTTCTTCCGCCCCTGCCCGGCCCTGCTCAATTAAATAGGCAATCCTCCGCGTAATGGCCGTGGTCTTGCCCGTGCCGGCGCCGGCCACGATTAACATCGGGCCGTCCCTCTGTGTGACGGCCTTTAATTGCTCCGGGTTTAGATCTTTAAGTAAATCCATACAAAGAATTTTTGAATTTTTAATTTTGTAATTTTATAAATAATTTTTTAATATCTTAATTTTTAAACATTAAAAATTTAAGCATTATTTAAAAATTATAAAATTATAAAATTTAAAAATTACTTATAGTGATAGCATCTTCTCTAATTCCGCTTTATCCCGATACGGCCCGATCACCGCCAGGTTCAAATTATTATTAACAAATATTTTGCCCGCCGCCCGCCTGATATCGGCGGCGGTAACTTTCATAATTCGCGCGAAATATTTTTCCGGCGTTAAAATTTTTTCCTGGCTTTTCTGCTCTTTTAAAAGTATCGCCTGCCGGCCGTACCAGTTAGCCGCCGCGTCGGAAAGCTCCAGCTGTAAAGTCGTACGGCCGATCAGGCTCCGTTTGACGCGGCTTAATTCTTCCGCGCCGACTAATTTATTTTTTAATTTTCCGTATTCGCCTAAAATTATTTTTACGGCTTGCCGCAATTTATCCACCGGCACGCCGGCTTGGGTGGTTAAATAGCCTGAATCAGTATATGGTTCGTCGTGCGTCCGGACGTAATAGGCCAGGCCGCGGCGTTCGCGCAGTTCGGTGAACAGCCGCGAACTCATGGAGCCGCCCAGGACCATGGCTAAAAGTTTTACCGCCGCCTCATCGGCGTGGGCGTAAGGCAGAGCCCGGACGCCGAGCGACAAATGCGCCTGATCGGTCTTTTTAAAATACAGATTTACCTTCGGCCGCGCTTGCTCGTCGTTAGTCGCTGATTTATTTATATAATTTTTTTTAGAAAAATCGCGAAAATATTTTTCAGCCGCTTTGGCCGAGGACTCGCCAACCTTACCGGCCAGGCAAATCACCGCCTGGCTGGAATCATACTGCGAGTTAAAATAATTTTGCACAGCGGCGCGTGAAAAATTTGCGATGGACTCTCGCGTGCCGATCGTATCGCGGCCGGCCGGCGTATCGCCGTACAGGCACGACTCAAACAAGTCTTCTATATAATATAGCGGGTTATCCAGATACATATTCAGCTCTTCTGCCACCACGCCTTTCTCCCGCTCAATTTCCTCAGCCGCGAAAGTAGAATGGAGCAGCATGTCGCTTAAAACATCCAGACAGTGCTCTAAATTGCCGGCCGAGGCTTTAACATAATAACCGGTATATTCCTTGCCGGTAAAGGCATTATACTCGCCGCCGACTCTATCCAGCTCCGAGGAAATCGCCAGAGTGCTGGGGCGCCTTGATGTGCCTTTAAAAAACAGGTGTTCCAAAAAATGCGAGATACCGCTCTGGCCCGCGCTTTCAAACCTGGAGCCGGTCGCGGCCATAAATAAAACTGTGGCGGTTTTAGTGCCGGCGATCGGCGCGGTTATTACTTCCAATCCGGAGCTTAAGGTTGTAATTTTATACATAATCAAATTTTACCTAATTATAAAATAAATATTAACAATAGCTTATCATGTTATCTCTTGATAACACAAGCGGCGGCTTTTATTTAAGGTTAGACTAACCTTTACTTCTCGTACTGCAAAATCGCCTGCAGGACTTTGGAGTCGGCTTTTAGCGGCTCCATAAATAGGACTTGGGCGCGCACGATATCCATGGAGCCATCCGGCCCATGGGTTTCTTTGCCTCGCTTAACCAGCCGAATATTGCCGGTTTCTTCAACTGATTTACTCTGGTCCTTAGCGTTATTCTGTTTGGCCTGGTCGTAATTATAATAAACGTTGGCCAGCGCCACCGGATCAGCTTTAATGTCGGCAACCTGCCCGTAAAAGATCTCCCCGTTCACCAGTTTAACCGCGTACCAATCCGCGGTTTTGGACAGCGGGCTATCCGAATTTTTGGCGCGAAAAAATAAAAAATAAGCAGTGGCGGCGACTGCCAATATCGCCAAAATAAAAACTACGGCTTTAATCAGGCCCACTGGCGCTTCTTTGGCTTTGGGCCGGCTGATGGTCGCTAAATCTTTTTTCTCGTCTTCCAAATAAATTTTTTCCAAAGGCGCGATAGCGCTTTTGCTTGCCGCAGGCCGTTTTCTTTTTTCCATCTGCTCGCGCAGATCCACTGTTTGTTGAAAATTATCAGACATATAACAATTTTTAATTTTGTAATTTTTAATTTTTAAATAATATTCTAATTTTTAATATCTAAACTTTTAGAAATACTGGCGAATATCAAAGTCAATTCATGAGCTTCTTGCCATAATATCCGGCAACCGTCTTTTTTATCTTCATTGGCTATCGCAATCATTCTAAGCCAATGCTTGGTTTCGTTTGATTCTTTCTGGCAGATTCTTATCTTATTTTTAAAATCCTTTCTTGAACTTCCCTGATTGGCTTCCATATAATTAGCGCCAATACTGGTGGCTGATCTTACCAGTTGATTTATTAATGGTTTATTAATATCGCTATATTTAATTAATTTGCAGAATTTTATAATATTCTCGCCGAATTTGGCTGTTCTCTCTTCTAAATCATAATTCATATTAAAAATTTAGATATTTGGTTATTATTTAAAAATTACAAAATTAAAAATTAAAAATTTATTTTCTACTGTCCAAACCTCACCGCGCCCTGCCCATAAACATCTCTCACTTGCGCCGCGGTCAGGGCGTAATTATAAACCCGGACGTCGTCAATCTGGCCGGGCTTGACATAATTTTTAGATGTGATATTATATAAATACTTATCAGGTAGAGAAACTCCATTCGCGTTAAGCGAACTTTCAGCAAAAACGTCATCACCTCCGGTGGTGGCGTTTTTATTTTGGCCGGATATTGAAATAATGTTATAATTATTTTGGCGGCGATAGCTGCTGGAGAGTAATGCGCCTCGGAGGCGTCTTTACCTGATAAGTAAAAGGTTCGCCTTTCAGCGAATGGGGTTCGACTCCCCTGCTCTCCGCCGCCGCAAAAGACCGTCTCTAAGTTAAGAGGTGGTTTTTTGTTTATTAATTTTTTAGGTTTATGATTCATAAATTAGTCTGAACCACAGATTATCACTGAACGCACATGATTGCACTGAAATTAGTTCTGTGAAATCAGTGTAATCATGTGATAATCAGTGGTTCAGACAATTACTGCCCGAACCTCACCGCGCCCTGCCCATAAACATCCCTCACTTGCGCCGCGGTCAGGGCGTAATTATAAACCCGGACGTCGTCAATTTGGCCGTCAAAATTATAACTGGTTCCGTATAATCCTCCTATCCGCAAATCAGCCGAAGATCCTCCGGTAGGGTCGGAAGAATAATTATAAACGCCAAAATATTTACCATCTATATATAATTTAACTGTCTTAGCCGTGGTATCCCTAACAACGATTGTGTTATACCAAACGTTTTTTGACAGATTAGTGTCAAATGTATTAGTTTGATTTACCCCTGCTCCATATTCATGATGATAATTAATATCTCCGATGCCGTTCACAGAAAATAAATATAAATGGTTGTATGCCTCTGCGTCGGAAGAGCCGCCTGCCCATCCAAATAGTGTATCTTGCGCCCCGCTATAACTGGCGGCCTTAAGCCATAAGCTCATAGTAACATCTCCCATTATTTGCAAATTTGATGGTCTTCCTAAATTCACCCAATCATCCGCCCCGTCAAAGTTTAAAGAGCCGTTGCGTTTGCCGGAGGCGCCGTTGGTCCACATGGTTGAAGTGGCGGTCTGCGTGCCGCCGGTGCCCGGATAAATCGTGCCGTTATTATTATTGCCGCTGGCGTCATGCGCGATCCCGCCCTGTCCTTCATCAAATTTCCACCACCCCACCGGCTTGCCATTGTTATAATCCCAGGCGATTTGCGAGGGCGTGCGGACATAATTGTATATGCGGATGTCGTCTATAGAACCATCCCATGTTCTGGAATTTGGACTGACAAATGCCTTTCCCCCTAACGACACATTTGTTGTACCCGATGCCGGTGTCCCGCTGGTTTGATTTGCAGTTCCACTTAATGAACCATCTAAATATATATTAGCAATACCCGAAGCATCTCGGGTTGCGCACCAATATTGCCATTTTTTTAAAATTAAACTCCCTGTGCCTGAAAATTTTTGAGTATTACCAGCGTCACTAGAAATAGCCAAATAAGCCTGACCAGCAATATAAATCAGCATTTTGCCATTATCAAATATTCGTCCAAAAGTATTGGCCCCATAAGATTTAGCATAAGCCCAAGCGCACACAGTAACTGCGGACGTATTTACAAAATCACTACCGGTTTGCACATAATCATCCGTCCCATTAAACTTCCCGGCTTTGCCGACTTTACCGGTTGTCCAGTGCGAGCCCGTGCCGCTCCAAGTGCCGGTATTGCTGTTGCCGGAGGAATCATTCGCCGTCCCGCCGCTCCCTTCTTCAAACTTCCATTCCCCCACCGGCGGAGAGCAGGGATCGGTTGAGCCTGGGACGCAATAAAGCGACGCGGCCGAGGATGAGGCGACGCCGGTTGAACTTTGCGAATAGCCGCCCAGCTTCAATGACGCGCCCTTGTTATAATCCACCTTCACCTCGTCCGAAGTTAAGGCGTAGTTATAGATTTTTAGCTCGTCCATTAACCCATTGTAATAATTAGAACCAAGGTTATACGTGCCGACTTTTAAGCCAGACACATGAGAAATATTTGCGGTATTACTAATCGCCACCGGTGTGCCATCCTGCTTGCCATTAATATAAAACATAGAATACCCATTTCTTTGTAAAACCCAAACAACGTGCGTCCAGTTAGTTCCAACAGACGAAGCTGACAATAGATCATTTATGACATACGAGCCACTACCATCCATCACATAAACATACAACTTATCTGCACCGGTAAGGCCTACGATATAGCCTTGTTGAGAGGCATTAGTCGCGCCGTTGTTTAAAAGTATTTGAGACGCACCAGTGCCTGTTACCGCCCGTTTAATCCAAAACGTCACGGAATAATCGCCTGTTCCTATATCTAAATTAGTACTATTCCCCAAATCTACATAATCATTAACCCCGTCAAAAGTTAAAGCTTTATTGAATTTTCCATTAAGCGTTGACGTGGCCGTGCCATAAATTATTCCATTAAGTTTATTTGGACTGCTGTCATATGCCACGCTCCCATACCCCTCATCAAACTTCCAGTAGCCCGCCTGCGAACCCACGGGCGACCCGCCGGCCGGATGTCCGGCGTTCATGTCTTCCACAATCTGCTTGGGCGTGCGGGCGTAGTTATAGATTTTGACATCGTCAAAAACAGCGTTATCAAGGTTGCCGGCGCCATAATTATCCGTGGAAAGAGAGCCAAAATTCATGTTGTAAGAAAAATTCACATCACCTACGGTGCCGCCGGAACTACTGTTGGACGCGATTAAAACGCCGTTTTGGTATATATAGGCTGTCTGTGTTGAAGTGTCCCAAGCGCCGGTCAAATATACCCACTGCCCAATCGGGACGGAACTCGCGCCAATAGCAGAGCGATAATTGGAATTGCTCGTGCCGATAAGAAACGCCGGCGTGCCATTATTATTATTTATCAACCCCCAGCCGGAATACGCGCCGCAACCCACGCAGGAAGTGTCGCCGTTATTTTTAACCACGCCGCCTCTTCCTGATCCATTCCATTTAAGCCACGTGGACACGGTGAAATTTGCCGCACCCGGATTCAAGGCGCTGGAATGGTTAACCGTGGAATAATCATCCACTCCATCCAGTTTAATCCCTTTGCCAAATTTACCGGCTGACCATGTTGGGCCGCCTGCAAAATTGCTATTATTGCCATTTCCGCTGGTATCATAAAGCGCTGTGCCCGAGCCTTCCTCCATCTTCCACCACCCCACCGGCCCGGGCGCGAAGTTGTATAAATCCCTGACTTCTCGGTCGGATAGGGCGCGGTTATAGATGCGGGTTTCGTCAATGGAGCCAGGAAAGTATTCGCCTTGACTATTGCCAATTTGCAAATTATAGGAAGAACTGTTAACAACTATAGCCGATGCTCCAGAACCTGATCCTTTTAAGTTTCCATTCAGATAAAATTTCAAATCATTGCCCAGCCGAACACCTACAATATGATACCAAATTCCGGTTGTCACATCTCCAAGAGCGCTATTTGCGGAAACAAAGCTGGTACCATTACCAATCTTTATTTGAAAATAATTGGATCCGGCATATGGAAAACCAAATAATTTTAATCCATTACTTGAGCCCGCGGTGCTATCTGACTTAGTTACAAAACCAAAACCATTATCAAAATTATTTGCCTTGACCCATGCTGAAATCGAAAAATCATTGGTCCCGAAATCAAAAGAGTTGCTATTGCCAAAATCCACATAATCCCCGGTTCCGTCAAAAATTCCCCCGTTGCCAAACTTACCGGCAGTAGTTGAAGCATTGCCCGCCGCGGTGCCGTTATTGCCATTGCCGCTCCAGTCTTGCACCTCGCCGGCTGTGCCATTCCAAGTTCCGACCGCTTCATCCATTTTCCACCACCCCACCAGCCCATCGCTCATCCATTTTTGCGACCGTCCGCCGGCCGAAACCGCCGTTCCCTCATTGCCGCTCCCCGATCCGCCCTGCCCGGCCAAACCGACATTATAATCCATTTTAATCTGCGCCGCCGAGCGGGCGTAATTGTAAACTTTAACTTCGTCCATTAAGCCCTTAACAAAATAAGCAGCGGTACCTCTGTGGCCGATATAAATCGGGTTATCTGCAAAAGTTGTCGTATGAATCTCATCATAACTTCCGACAAATGAAGTTGCCTGTGTTTTACCGTCAACATAAATTGTGGTTTGGGCCGCGGCGGTTGCTTGTGTGCGGTCAAAAACCACTTCCAGGTGATGCCACGTGCCATCGTCAAAACGATTATTAGTAGCAACTAAAGAATAACCAGCGGCAGAATGCATAGTGGCTATAAAACCACCCATAGTTGGTACCGCGCCGCCGCTGTTATCATTGAATGCAATGGCAAAAGCATCATTAATATTAGAATTGACCGATAACTCCATTATGACCTTAGTGGCATAATCGGAAACAGGAGGAGTCTTGAACCATAACGAAACAGTGGCTGTGGTACTGCTTATACCCACATTCTTGCTTGTTGAAACCCGATCATTCCCCCCGTCAAAGGCCAAGCACTTGCCGGAGATACAGCTGTCTTCGGTCTGCCAGCCGGAAGTGGAGGAGGCCGTGGATGACATATTAGTCAGCGTCCCATTATTTCTACTACTCGTCCCGTCATTAGCCGCCGTGCCTTGCCCTTCGTCAAACGCCCAATATGCCACCGGCCCGGCGCCTTTTTCTTCGGCGCCCAGACTGCCGACGGTGTAGTTTGACGCGACCGTTGTAAAATCAGCCGCGGAAAATCCATCGGCCGCGTTGGGGTTGCCGTAGTAATAATAAATGGTCTGATCGCCGGCCGGGAAAACGTCAAAATTGACATTCACCACTGTGCTGGCCGTGCCGCAGCCGGAAACGATTAAGTAAGGCAAAAGTTCTCCGTTAGTTTTGGTAAAACGCAAATCGCCGCAGTTGGTTTTAAAGCGAGTGGTATCGGAAGTGTCAATCGTCACCGCCACGTAAACATTAGTTTCCTCGGTTGTGTTATTCGTCACGGCGATGGACTTGCGGTAAGCCCAGCTGTCATTCCACCACGCGGCCTCAACCGGTTGGGAATGAAAAAAGAAAAAGTAGCCGGAAGATAAAACTACCAATAATAAAACGGCGACGAAGGTTATAACTCGTTTTTTATTAAAAATAAATTTTTTAAAATTTTTGAATTTCATTGATTTTTATGATAAAATAATTATGCGTGGGGGTAGCTTGGCGCGGATTCTGGTTTGTCACCTAAGAGTCCGGGGGTTCGATTCCCCCTACCTCCACACACTGATAACACACTGATAACTAAGCCTTGACATATTTCTGCAATCTGTTATGATAATAATTAGGTGACAAGCCAGAATTCCGTATCAAGTTGGACTTCTTCAAAGAATCCGCTCCAAAGGCGGATTTTTTGCTGTCATTCCACCAAGCGGCAGAGGCTTTTTGCGATTTAAAAAACAGAAAATAACCGGAGGCCAGGGCGAAAATAAGCAGGACGGCGATGACGGCGGCTAATTTATTATTTTTTGTTTTTCTGAATTTCATAATTTTTAATGACATCGCGGGCTTTACTTTTTCTACGTCATCCCTGCCCGTCTCGCGTCGCGCGAGCCGAGGCGGGCGCAGGCAGGGATCCAGACAAAATTCTTTCTGGATTCCTGTTTCCACAGGAATGACGATATAACTTTTTTATTTTAACCATCTACTTCAAGGTTATTTTTAATTCACTGCCTAAAACCGCGGCTATCTCGGAGAGAAAATTAACGGTAAAATTTTGCCGGCCGCTTTCCATTCTGGCGATATTGCTTTGCGTCGTACCGATTTTTTCAGCCAGTTCTTTCTGGCTTATTTTCTTTTTCCGGCGCAGTCGGCTGATTTGATAAGAAATTTCCAGCTGTTTCCCGTATTTATCAAAATATTTCTTTATGGTTTTATTTTTTAGCTGTTTGGCTAAAAAAACGTTAAAATCGGTAGCTGATGTTTTTTTGTTAAATCTAATTTTTTTTAGTTTTCTAATTGATTTTATTTTCATTCTCGTCCGATAAAAGCTTTTCAGCCGCCTTTAAAAACTCTTCGGCTTTTTTAACAAGTTTGCGGCAGTTAAGTTCGCTAAAATCGCCATAATAATCCGCCGCTTCCCTTAAATTTTTCGTCTCCAGCAATGATTCAACAAGTCTAACGTCAAATTTGCCGGTTTCAACAAATAAAGTACGCACCGCTTCAATCAGACAAAAATGGCTTTTCTCTCGGTAACTTTCCGAATAAAGCAAAGCTCTGGCCGAGTGGAACATTGAATAATAGGACTGCACGATGCTCCATTTATATCTTTTTGCCCTTAGGCTTTCCTCGGATATATTCCAATCTTCGCCGGCCAGCCTTAATTCTTTGCCGGCTAATTTTTTACCCGGCGAAAATCTTTTAATTTTGCCCCGCTCCAAACATTTTTTAAATTCTTGGGACATACTCGCATAAAATTATGCCATTTTTAATTTCCTGATAAAATTCCGGCTCGGTTATTTCCAGCTCCGACCACTCGCCGGGCGTTTTAATAATCGCCTTAAGGCGCAAACCGGCGCCGATTTTTTTTAAAACCTCTCTTATTTTATTTTTATCGCTGGTCAAGACAAAAAGATCAATATCGCTTTCCGAGGTTTGCTCTCCCCGGCTAGCCGAACCGAACAGAATAATTTTTTGGGAAAATTTTTCCAGCCGCGGCAAAAGCGGAGTTAATTTTTCCATAACCGAATTTATTCTCAACCTTTTAAGTTCCGGGATTTTCGCGTTAATCTGATAAAATTTCATACGGCCTTTTATTTTTTTAAAGACGATTCCCCGGCGCGATAAAACCTTAAGCAGGCCGCTGGCCGAAGCTTTGCTGGCCTTTATTTTATCGGCGATTTCCTGGCCATAAAATTCTCGTTCCGGATAATCGGCTAAAAGCATAATTATTTTCTGCTCCAATTTGGTCATTTACCCTGTTAAATAAGATTTGAGCCGGTTCTTGAGGAACATTTTGCCAAGATAAGTTTTTAGATACTTCTCTCGACGAGTGGCATCTTTCTGACTAAGGCACGCTTCGTAGTAAATTAGCTTTAACGGCCTTCGTTTTTTAGTAGATTCTACCAGCCCCTTCTGATGCTGCTCAAATCTTAATTTTAAATTATTGGTATACCCCGTGTATAATTTTTTATCCTTGGTTGATTGTAAAATATAAGTATAATAGAACATAGCAAGAATTTAAAATTATTTAACAGGGTGAATGTTCAATATTTTTGAACTTATGTTCAATTTATCATTAATTATCTTATTGGGTATTGAATATTGAAAATTTATTTAAGGCATCGGCGCAGTTGTTTCCGCCGCCGGCGCTGGTTCGGCAAGAGCCGGTTCTGGAGCCGGAGCCGGAGCAGTCTCGGCAGGCGCGTCGGGCGCGGGCGGTTCGGCGGCAACAGGCGCGGGCAGTTCAATTACTTGCACGCTGGCTGGCTCGGCCGGCGTTGACGAGGCATCGATCCCTTCTGGCAAGGGGGGCAAGGGAGGTGGGGTCGCCGCCGGCGTTGACGAGGCCGCGGACGCAGGAGGCGCGAGAGGTTCAATCTCCAAACTGGAGGTTGAACCTCCACTGGCTTCCGGCGTTGACGTCGCCACAGCGTCCAGCTGGCTAATAACCTCCGGATGCTCTGACAGGTAATTATTATAAATCTGCGTTAGATTGTCCGCGCCGCTCGCGTTCTGCCCCTCTTGCAAAGGGGGGTTAGGGGGGTTAAACTCCGGCGCGGCCAGCTCCCGCTTCTTCACCGGCTCATAGCCGGGAAACACGGCCTTAACCGCGTCCAAAGTTTTGCCGATCAGTCCGCTGTAAGCCGTCACTTCCACCCTGGTTTGCGGCCCGGCCGCCTCTGCCAGCGCCTTGGCCTGCTTCAGCTCCCTGACCCGCGCTTCATAATGTTTTTTTAACTGCTTGGCCAGGTACTCGCCCAAGTCTTCTTTTATTTTTTTGGAAATTTTCCTGGCCGCGGCGCTTAACTGGTACTGCCAAGCGCTGTTGATCACGGCTAAATCCAAATAGCTGTAATTGACATAATAGTAGCCGCTGTCTTCCTCAATTTTTTCAATTTTAAAGTCCATATTCAGCTTATCCAAGTCAGCGGCCAAGAGCAAACTATTGTCCGCGCCCTGCAGGCTGGTCTGCTTTTGCCCGATCGCCTCCGGCCCGGCCGCCAGCGCCCCGCCGCCCAGAATCAAAATCAGCGCCAGAATTATTACCGCGGCGTTATTGTACTTAATGAAATTTATTATTTTTTGCATATAATTATTTATTATTCTCATATTAAAATAACCTTAAATTTTCGTCCAAATAATCTTCGGCTTTGATAAAAATATTTTTCAGCCAATCGCGGTATCCCTCGGCTTCTTTTTCCGAAATCAAAACCCCGCCGCCGTATAGATCATAATTGCGCTTACCGCGCATTATATTGCCGACAGTTTCAACCTCGCTGTCGCCAATAATTTCAGACAATTTTTTTAAGAGTTCAATATGGTGGCCGGCGCGCGCTTTTATTCTTAAGCCATTTTTGGCGCAAACGGTAATTGCCAGCTTGATCAGGGCATCGTAAGAAAATTTAAAAATAACTTCCGGCACCGCGGCGTCCGCTGCAATCTTAAAATCCCGCGAAGCCGCATTAAAATAATTATTGATTTGCCGGGCGCTGAAATTGAATTCTTCAAACATCATATTATTTTAATAATTTTACCGGCAAAAATATTGCTGATAAATTCATCTTGATCCTTTTTTCTTCTCACAAACTCGCTTTCCGTCATATCTATTACATTAATTTCCCTGTCCAGCTTGCTTTGCAGTTTTGTTATTTTCCCCTGCGCGTCTAGGAACTTATGGGAACCAATCAGCAATAAATCAATATCGCTTTCGGCGCTCAATTTATTTTTGGCGTATGAACCGAATATAATAGCGCTTTTAATTCCTTTGATATTTTTAAGCATTTCTTTTAATTCATTTTCCAGACCAAAACTTTTTTTGAATATTTTCTTTAATTCAGGCAAAAACGGATAATCGCGATTAACGGAATAAAGGCTTAAATTGCCTTTTTTATTTTTTAATAATATGCCTTCTTTCTCCAGTTCGGCCAATTTTTTAACCAAATTCCCGCGGTCAAGCTTGAACTTTCTGGCCATTTCATTAAGATACAGCTCTGCCCCGGAATTTATAAAGAAATATCCTAAAACTTCCTGGGTAATTTTTGATTTAAAATTGATCATCTTATTAGTGTTAATAATTACACTATTTAGTGTATATTATTACACTAATAGCGTCAACTATTCTCTATTTCGCGCGCTTAAAGCGGCTGCTTATTAAAGCCGGACTTAAAATTTCCATCCGGATGCTCAATATATTTTTTCCAGACTCGCTGCAGATTCAAAGTCTTGCGCCGGATATATGAATATTTTTTGATCAATTCTTCAAAAAATCCATGCTCCTGGCCGGTCTGGCAGATATCGCGAACCTGCTCCAGATAGACCATCATCTTATTGCAGTTGACCATGGTTTTTTCCAGTAAAACCAGGCAGTCGGTGCCGGAACCGAAACGGTAAGAGTGCGCCTCCGCTATCAGATGCGGTATTCCCAGGGCGCAGGGCAGCATATTATGTTTGATTAAATTTACAGCCTCCTCCGGCTTCTCAACCTTTTTCTTTTTACTTTTTTCTTTATTTACCAAATTATTGGCCACGGCCACGCTGGCCGCCAAGGCTTGCTGGTAAATTTCCAAATCCATAAAACTCTTAACCGGTTTTTTCGGAGAATAGCTGTTATTATATTTTTGGTAATTATTGTAAGGCATAAATAAAATTTTCAAATCCCAATTTTCAATTTTCAATGAATTCTCAATAATTTAATTTTCAATTTCTGCTTGACGACAGTATTTTAGAAAATATCAATAATAATTCCTGCGCTTCCTGCCATAATATTCTAAATTCTTCTTTAAATTGCGGATTGGCTTTGGCCAGTAATCTTAGCCAGTGTTTAGTCTCTTTAGTCTCTTTTTTGCAGATGCCTATTTTATGCTGAAAATCTTTTTTGCTTTCGGCTTCATTGGCTTCGCAATAGTTGGCGCCCAGCGAACCGCCGGAACCGACTAACTGGGGAACCAATCTCTGATTGACCAAATCATGCGGTATTTTTCTCATCAATCCAATAATCGCTTCGGCGAACTTTGCCGTTCTTTCTTCTAAATCATATATCTTTTTGTTTGTAAATTGATCCATTGGAATTTCATTGAAAATTGGTACTTGAAAATTGAAAATTAAACAGCCGGTCTTAAATTTTCTATTTTATTCACTTTTTCGTTTAAATTATAAACTCCTTCAATGGTTTTAATGCGCTTGCGGCCGGAGCCTCGCTTGTAGACCACATGCAGGGGGAAAAATTCAAAATAATCATTTTCATCAAACCAGGCGCACTTGAAATGATAAACGCGCAGGCCGGTCAGGCGGGATAACGCCAGGGCATATAAAGTAAGCTGTTCAATCGGCCTGGCCTTGGCCGCGCCTTCGCCTTTGTAATCCATAATATGGATAAAGCCGTTCCTGATCTGCAAAAAATCAATATGGCCGGTGATGAGGCGTGGAATTTCAGCTTCAGGCAAAAGCTCATAGTCGTCAGTCTTCGTCATTCCGGCCTCCGAGCCGGAATCCAGATTTTTTTTCTGGATTCCCGCCTGCGCGGGAATGACGGAATTTTTTTTGTACAGCTTGAACCCCAACTGCGTCTGCATATGTTCCAAATCTTCCCTTCTTAAATAAACCGGCACTTCGGTAGCCACGGTCACGGTGTCATTGGCGATAAAAAATTTCTGCAGAGCTTCATGGCGCTGTTTGTTGTCGCTTACACCCTGAAACACCAGGCCGGCCAAAGCGCAAGCGTAATTATGTTTGGCGCGCACGATCATTTCTGTTTTAGAAAATTTGATTTTCGTTTCAGACATGCGCTCGCCTTGCTGAAAATACTGATGCGGGGTTTCGGCCGTGACATTATTTAAAAACTCCTGAATCGGCTTAAATTTAAAATGCTTAAAATCGTCGGCCATAATAAGTTTGGTTTTGGCGCGGTGATAGCGGAAGCGGTAAAGCTGGCGGTGCGCTAAGGTGCAGGTTTCAATTATTTCATAAGGCGAATACATTTTCATGCCGAATGAACGCATGCGTTTGTAAGCGCATAATCGTCCGTATTTTTCCAGCCAGGATGAAATAGTGGACGGCTGGACTTTCAGAGGTTCAGCCTCCAATTTGGAGGCTGAACCTCTTTTCTCCAAAATTTTACAGACCTGCTCAAGCGAAAAACCCAGATTATAATAACTCATGGCATCTAAAATTATCTGCCAGCTATGCTGGCGGCCTTTAAACCAGCTGGGAGTAAAAGTTCTTTTGCATGACCGGCAAAGATATAATTGCGTCTTGCCGCTTTTTTTCATTCTGACGCCGCGTTTGACGAAATCCTGGCTTTGGCAGTAGGGGCATTGCAAAGACAAGACTGAATCTTTTTGATATAATTCAGACAAGCCGGTGATCGAGTTTGGATCCGGACTTGGTATTCCGGGTTCCGAGGGTGCAAATCCCTCCACCGGCTTTTCGCCTGAATTATTTTTAATACTTGACGAATTTTCTCTTTCTGCTATACTTGAATCAATACCAAGTCCGGGTTTTCCAACTCGACTGGAATCCTCCAAAACCGCCCCGCCAGGAGCGGTTTTTTGGTTCTTAATTTTTTTCTTTTTTGGCATATCCTTAAACCCCCTTTATCCCCCTTGATAGGGGGACTTATTTTATTTCGCGCATCTAAAGCCGATGCTCTCGCTCTGCTCGCTCGGCGCGTGCGACAAGTCTAGCCCATAGATTCCGCCCGAGCCGCGGACGAAGCCGCGCAGGCCCATACCCGAACCAGTGTAAATTTTCCCGATATGATTATTAGCGTCGGTTAAATAATAATCTGGCGCGATGTTTAGGCCTTTAAAGTCGCTCACTTCGCCATATTCGTACCAAGCGTCTTTGCTCGGCGTTACCGGCAAGCCGGCCGCGGTGACATTCTGGTTGGTCCATTCCGCGATCAGGCCGGTTAAATTATTAATCACATTATCATTAGTCAGCTTTAAGACACTCGGTGTCCCTGGGACACCGAGTGTCCCATTGGCCGCCAGAATATTCTCCGCCACTGTAAGCCATTCATTTTCGCCGATCAGATGATAGCCGACGCCGATATTTTGACAGGCAACTTGCGCCTGGCCTTGTGAGACGCTCACCATCGGGACACTCGGTGTCCCAGGGACACCGAGTGTCTGGGCGTATAAGTCACTCTGCACGCAGAACCCGGGCAATGTCCCGTACTTGGCCGAACCCGGCGCCCAAACGTAGCCGTCGTCGCAATAGCCTTCAAACGCTCCGGCCACGACTTTGCCTTCAACGCCGAGGTCGGCCATAGTTTCGTCCACGGCCGCGTCTAAAGCGTTGGAGCACTGCCCGCCGGTGCAGAGCATAATTCGGCCGTCCACCAGCATTGAACCCATGACTTTTACTACGCCGCTTGAATCAATATTCATAATGCTGACTCCGCCTTTTTGAAAATCCGCCACATCCCCATCACCGGCTTGATTGACCACGAAGGCGGCCTGGCTGGAGCTGGCCGTAATATTTGTTATATCCACGATTTGGACACTCGGTGTCCCAAGGACACCGAGTGTCTCTGGCGTTGAAGACCCGATTACAATCCTACCCGCCGAGTTTAGGGAAAGGTTGGAGGCAGTGAGCGTCATATCACGGTTTGGCAACGCCCCTATATCACGACTTCTGGAAAAAACGTCCTGTCCTTGGCTATCCGTGATATAGAAACTTGAGGCTAAAACCAAGTTCAGCGATTGAATCTGATTATTTAAACTGTCAAAATTTACGGTTAGGGCCGAGCTTAGTTTGTTCGCTTCTTCCTGCGCGATCCGCGCGATCTTCGGATCCAGATTCAAATTATCCACTGATTGTTTAATCATAGCCTGCACCTGATCTTCAATTTTCATATTGGCGATTCTTTCTACGACTAAGGCTTCAACTTCTTCCACGGCCAGGGATTTATTCCGGCGGGAAATCAAAACCTTGATCTTGCCTGTTTGGACACTCGGTGTCCCGGGGACACCGAGTGTCTTTGAGGCCGGAAACGCTTCTAAGGCCACGGCCACGGTGGAATCGCCGCCATCAGCTTTCATGGCGTAGCCCGGGGTGGTTGACGCTGAAGTCAAGGAATCACCCACGTTAATCGGCCCGTTTTCGGCCGACACCAAAGCATCAACTTGTCCCAGCATTCCGATAATAGCATAACGCGTTGGATCGTTTTTGGCCGCGGTGGCATTACCGATGATGGACGGCTTGGTGGAGACTATGCCCATAACATTATTATCATGCCCGCGCTCGCATCTTTTAACCGAGTTATTTTCCAGCAAGTCAACGCAAACCGTTTCACCGGGCGCTAAATCAGCGTCAGCGGTTTTAAAATATTCGGCATAATCAGCGCCGGCCGAAGAGTAGGCCGCGTCCGCGTAAGTCGCGCCGTAAGAGTCAACTTTAAAAATCAGGCCGGAAGTAGAGGTAGAAATAGCGAAAACATCGCGCAAAGCCGTGGTGTTATCCACTAAAGACAATAAAGCGTAAGGCGAAGTCGTGCCGATGCCGACGAGCGGCGCGCCGGCGGCCGTGGAAGTGATGCGCATCACCTCGGTTGACGAAGCGAAGAACGAGGCGATCGGGCCATTACCCGTGGCTAATAAGCCGTTTTGCGTAACGGTTAACGCCGCGGAGGTGGACGACGCTTGCGCGATCGTCCCGCCCAAATCGCCGGCGTCTAAAATAATATTGCCGGAATTAAAGGTCCGCAAAGTCAAATCCGACGAATTAAATTGTTCGCCTGATTCAATATAGAATGGGGCGGAAGATTTGATGTAGCTGGCCGTCGGATTGTCAAACACTAAGTCATAGGCCATAGACACGTCCCCGGCCGCTTCAAACGAAGCCGGAGTCTGGAAAGAAGTTTGGGCCGAGGTAATAGTTATTAAATCATTAGTACCCAGCGCCGAACCGGCGGAAATTTTCAGAGTTGAACTGGCTGAATAATCAGTGCCCATGATGAAGTTAGTGGTCAGGGAATCGCCGAAAGTCAAACCAACATCCGAGGATGACTGATAGAGCGACAGCAGGCTATTGGGCGTCGTTGTACCCATGCCAATATTGCCGGAGCTGTCTAAAACAAACCTGCTCGCTCCCGCGTTCTGGCTGTAGATGTCTAAGGTCCCAGCCGCCACACTGCCATTTCTTAAGCGGTACTGAACACCGGATGCCTGGCTGTCGCCAATGGTAATTATGGGCGCGCTGCCATGAATGGCAAAAATAGAGGGGGGGCTGGTCGTCCCGATGCCGACGTTGCCGTCGGTTGTTATTGTGAGCCTGTCATTCGTCCCTAACGCCACAGACGCTGAAAACTTAAATTTAGAACTGTCGCTGTAATCCGTTCCTATGGTGAAGCGGGTCGTGTTCGTGTCGCCA
>JAUSGE010000047.1 GCA_030649205.1 bacterium | reverse complement strand
GGATAAAATAGTGGACAAAATCAAGAGCGAGGGTCTGTCCGTCGCCCAAGCCGCCAGAGAATTCGGCATTAACGGCAATACTGTCTATGGCTGGCTGGGCAAGGGTAAAATCGGTTCTGATACGCTCAAGCTGGGCAAACTGAAGCGCGAGAACATGCAGTTGAAAATGATCATCGCCGAATTGATGTTGGATTCTGGCCGAGGAAAAAAAATCGCTAAGGCCAGACAGTTGGCAAGCGAGAAGATCGGAATGATCGCTAAGAAAAAATTAGCCCAAAAATTGGGCATAGCCAGATCCACTCTGTATTACCGATCCAGGCTGAGAGTTAAAGACGAGAAAGTTAAAAAAGAAATAGTCGAGGTTATGGACGCTAATCCGGCCTACGGCTACCGGCGGGTGGCCATCGCGCTGAAGCTTAACGGCAAGAAAATTCTGCGCGTCATGAAGAATAGCGGTTTAAAGCCGATAATTTGCCGCCGCAAGTGGGCTAAAAAGAAAGATATCGGCTTACCCGTCGCCGTCTACGAGAACCATCTTAAAAATTTAGAGATTAACAGCCACAACATCGCCTGGGCGGCTGATTTCACCTACATCAAGCGCCGCGATCATTTTTTGTATCTGGCCACCGTCATCGATATCTACGGCCAAGAGATAGTCGGCCTGGCCGTTTCCAGCCGGCATAACCGCTATTTGGTAAAGGCTGCGGCTATTGACGCCATTAAAAAAAGAGGCCAATTGCCTCAATATTTTCATTCCGACCAGGGCTCGGAATATCAGAGCGAAGAACACGCGGATTTTTTAGAAAAACTCGGGGTAACGGTTTCCATGAGCAAAAAAGGCAGCCCCTGGGAAAATGGCTATCAGGAATCGTTCTATTCTAATTTCAAATTGGAGGTGGAAAACACCAACCGATTGGAAAATGAAGGCCAGCTGATTGAAAAAATCTACCGCCAGGTATATTATTACAACAACGTCAGGATTAAAACCAGTTTGAAAATGCCGCCATCACAGTATTACGCCCTTGCCGCCAAAGGTTGAATTATGCGGACAAAAGTGTCCGAAGAAATGGGGGCATGCCACGCCCGTGTTTTTAGCTGTTGCAAAATTTCATATTTCGCTTTGCTAAATGCGCCACCTAACGGTTTATGTTTGGCCAAACGAAATACAAAAAACACGGCAGGCCGGCTACTTATGACTTAAAAGTCGTGAAAAAACTTCGCACCGTACTTATAAACGGCTGGAAGTCTTATGAACTGGACGTGGCCATGGATATGTTGGACGGCAAGATGGCGTTAGATTATAAAATCACCGTTTTATATGATGAAAAAAATTAAACCAAAACTTCTTATTCTACTTGTTCTTTATCAGCAAATACTATGAGTCTTTTAGAATAACTTTTAGCGGCTTTGTCCCAAACCCCATCGCAGGCAATAAGATTAAGATGCGAACCTCCGTCATTTGAATTAAACACATCACTAGCGTCCGCTTTCGGGTCATATCTTCGGCTTTCGCGCACCACGAAGGAAATAATTATCCCTTTTTCATCTTCAATATATAATTTATCGCCCTGCCTCAATTTATTTAAATTATCAAAGACCGAACCTTTCCCATTCTTCCAGCGGCCATAATGCCCGGCGATAACCGCGCTGCCATTATCTCCGGGGTGCGCCCCGAGCTTAAACCAGGCTACGTCAGAAGGACCTTTAGGTACATCCATTGCCCCTTGAGACGTAAGGCCAACGTACTCAACGGCGGCATCAACATTAATTTTTGGAATCTTGAGGCGAATTGGCTGGTTAGCTGGTTGATTTTGCTCAAGTTCCGGTTCGCTTTGCTGGAACTCCGGCAAAACAGGCGTGGCAAATGAGGCAGAAAGTTCCGAGTCCATCTGGCTATCCCGCCCGTCAGCCAAATATTGCGACGGCTGGCTGCTGGCAGCCAAAGCTGGTTTTATATAAGAATCCTGAGTTGGCAAATTAAAAATAATAAACAGAAAATAAATAATTATTGAAGATAATACAATTCCCGTAAAGGTTTTTATTAATGAATCATTAATATATCCCGCCGGCGCAAGACTGGAACATTTACAACCACGGCCTTTTTGGCGCAAACCTCTCTCGGTATTTCTGAAAATAGAATCTACATAATATTTATTTTGTCTAAAGGCGTTATGGTGCATAAATTTTCCTTGGCTAGCTATCTAAACCAAATTATCCGTTTTTTTACTTATCCGCCAGAGTCCTCGCCTTCGCTATCGCTTTGGCGAAGCGGGTCGGCGCAGGCGGGAAAATACGGCGAGTGAGGATAAAATTAATATGAGAATACCGGCCGATATAATTATATTTCGGAAAGTATTTTCCTCTAAAGGCGCAAAACCAGCGCTTGGCAATTTCGGAACGGCCACAACCGCGGTTTTCACCGGTGCCGCAATAGCCTTGGACACGACCACGGTAGCGATCGCGAAATCTCTCGCTATTAGGCCATTGGCGCTACCCTCGGCTATGCCGGTATTGGTAGTCGTTTTCGTAAGTTTGGTTTGACAAGTGAAAGTCCAGGTTTCATTGCTTTCCAGCAGGTCATTTTTATTAAGGTCTCCCGGATGCCCCAAAACGCGGCCTGGCAAGCCGGTACATTTATCGTCAGTGATACTAACATCGCTTAATGGCGCCGTACCAGGATTAGTTACGGCGTAGGTGTAGGTAACCGCTCCGCCCGAAGCGGGTAAAGCCAAGACGCTCGGAACTTTTTTTACATGAATCAAGGGTGGCACGACCGGCGCGCCGACCACGACCGTAGCGCTAGCAATATCAACCGCGCTTATGCCATTAGCCCAGCCGGTCGCGGTAACGGTGTTCGTGTGAGTGGCCGAGAGCGTCGTGGAACAGCGGTATGTCCAAATTTCATTTACATCAAGTTTGGCGTCAGAGTTGGTATCGCCGGAAACCAAAGTTATGAGACTGCAGGTATCGCCGACCATTGTTATATTAGTCACTGGAACCGTTCCGATGTTGCGAAGCGTGTAAGTGTATGTTACCGGACCTGGGCCGTTCGGCAGAGCCAGCGGACTAGGCACTTTAACCACATCTATGAGGGGTGGTACGGGCGGAGTCCAAAGCGAACCGCCACCCGATGAATGAGAGACAACCGCGGGCACGATATCGTCATTGGTAATAGTGCAAGTTTTAATATTACCCAAAGCAAGCGCAACCATGCCGTCCGTGGCGCAATCACCGCCGATAGTAGCCGTGTAACCGGAGTTAGAAGTCTCTGAAACGATATGCGATCCTATTGAAGTCGTGCTCGCTACTCCTGAAGTTACACTCATACCATCAATAAAAAGCGGAAAACTAGTGATCGTGCCATTGTTATCATTGATAATAGTTTTGGTCACGATGAGTTGTGGCGCAATATCGTCATTAGTGATAGTGCAGGTTGCAGAACCGCCGTTGGCGATAACCAGACCAGAACAGTTGTCGTAGCTGGTTAAATATCCGACAACCGCTGGTTCAGTAATAGTATAAGTGCCAGCGTCAAGTAGTAAGTCATTCTGACCATCGGCTTTAAAAACTTGAGCAACGCCGGCATTAACTGAAAAACTAAAATTTGTCGCGTTTAAGTCGCCGCCGCTATCGTTAACCACAACTTTTTTTACAATTAAAGTAGCCGCATCATCATCGTTGGTAATGGTGCAGGTTACATTCTGCCCAAGCGAAAGCGTAACCGTGCTGCCGGATAGACTTCCGCCGTCGCATGACCAGCTTCCCGGCGTATAGCCGGCAATCGTTGATTCAGAGAGAACATATCCCACGCCGGCAGTTACTTCGTGGAAGGTTCCTGTTCCTCCATTATCGCTAAAGCCTCCCGCGCCGGTTGCTGTAAGTATCCAGGCAGCGCTGGATGTCGCGGCGCCGCTATTATTAGTCACCTCCTTAACGAGCTTAAGGGTGGCCGCCGTACAAGTTGGTACGGTAATAGTGTCCGTATCGGCCGTAACCACGCCTGATCCGGCGGCGTATGCCAAAGCTCTTCCTGTCCACGATACAGTGTTATTTATAGTAATGCCTGCGTTATCAATAATAGTTCCTACGAATGTGGTGTTAGCGGCCAGCGTGATAGCCGCGGCCGGAGTCCAAAATACATCACAGGCTGATACGCCAGCTGATAAACTTACCACCGAGCCGGTTGTGGTATCAAAGGCGCCGGTTGACCTAAAGATATAAGTCCCGGCAGAATCAAGAACAATTCCAGCTGTGCCTATACTCATAGCGCCTGTAACACAATATACCCCAGGTGAATAATGCCTAATCGTACCGTGCGTCGTGTCAGTGGCCAGATCAATCGCTCCATCTGCGAAGGTATATCCAGGTATGGTAGTGCCATTGCCGCAGGCTTGAGTAGCTAGAGCCGTTAAAGCAGTGCCTTGATCTGTTCCTGCCGTTGACCAGGCGGGATTGTTCACCTGTGTCGCGCCGGTAACTGTTAGCGACGCGCCTCCTCCTTGGGCTACCCCGGCATAGCCAAGAGCTGCTGTTCCAGCAACTCCCGTAATAGTTGTTAGTCCTACATTATAATTAAAAGTGCCGGTAAGAATACCGTAGGTTGCCGCCGTTCCCAAAGATGGCGTCGTGGCCGCGCGCGCGACAGTCGGCCCGGTAAGACCAAATACAATAAACACGAAAGAAACAGCTAATGCGGCTATTAAATTCTTACTAAATTTCATAGACATTCAATGAAATAACCGCAAAAATATTTTGCGGCTATTTTAATATGTAGTTAATCTAAATTGCCCATTTTTTTCGAACTAAATAGAACGAAAATAAGGCAACAAAAATTCCGGTTGGAATAATAATATTCCATGGAGCGCTGTTGTTGTCGTCGGGGCCAATCCCCGTATTTGGTAATAACGGTGTCGGTGTTGGCGTCGGTGTTGGGACAACGGCGATATCGTCATTAGTAATTGTGCAGGTTTTATCGACACCCGCGGAGAGCGTCACACTACCGCTCGAATTACAATCTCCGCTGAAGCTTTGCGTATAAGAGACATTGACATCTTCGCTTACTACGTATGTGCCAGCGACAAGAGAATGAGAAGTTCCGGGAGTCGCGGTTCCGACCGCCGGGCTTCCGGTAACATCAGCCCCGGAAAGCTTTACGTGCAGATTAAAAGTAGCAGCAGTCGCGGTACCGCCGTTATTATTTACCACTTGCTTAATGACATGAAGGGTGGCTAGCGCGGGCGCGGGAGGAGGGGTAACCGTACAGGTTGGCACGGTAATAGTATCCATATCGGTTGTAACCGTTCCGCCGAAGGCCAAGGCCTTGCCTGACCAGGTAGTGTTCGCGCCTACGGTAATGCCCGCGGCGTCAATAACTGTTCCCGCGAATGTCGTATTGGCGGCTAGCGTGGTGGCCGAAGTCGGCGTCCAAAAAACATCGCAAGCTGACGCACCGCCGGCCAAGGTGACTGCGGAGTTGGCTACCGTAGTAAGCGCCCCACCTACTCTAAAAATGTATGTCCCACTGCCAGAGAGAGTAATTCCCCCAGTTCCAATGGATGCGGCGCCCGACGTACAATACACTCCGGGAGTATACACACCAACAGCGCCGTGTGTCGTATCGGTAGAGAAATCAATCGCTCCGCCTCCGAAAGTGAATGTGCACGCTTGAGAAGCTAAGGCGGACAAAGCACTGCCCTGATCTACGCCTGCCGTAGCATATGGGGCGCCGGATCCGTAATTTGTATGCGCGCCAGCCGGAGCTACTGCCGATCCGGTGGTAAAGCCGACATCTCCGTTGATTGTAGTTCCTGCGGTCGTGTTGGTATAGGTACTGGAAAGAACGCCGTAGCTTGCCGCCGTTCCAAGAGATGGCGTCGTGGCCGCGAGCGCAACAATCGGCCCAATGAGTCCAAACATGATAAACACAAAAGAAATAACCAATGCGTTTACTATTGAGTTCTTACAAAATGGTTCCATAGTTGTTTATATTAATATATTAATAATTAATTATTTTAATCAATAAAATTTCCATATATAATATTATACCATTTTTCAAAAAAATAACAAAATGCATCCATATTTACATATGTTTTATATGCTCTGGGGGTAAATTTTCACGCGGACGGGAGGACAGGCCAAACATAAACCGTTAGGTGGCGCATTCAGCAAAGCGAAATATGAAATTTTGCAACAGCTAAAAACACGGCGGGGCGAAAAAGAAAGCGGGCAAAAATTTCCTTTCCCCAAACCAGTATGAGAAAATTAAATAAAATATTGCTCTATGATATCGTGAAAGCAGGAGGCAAACAATGCTTACCCCGGACCTGCCAATTTTAAGGCTTCCAGAAGATTGCAATTTGCCTCATGCTTTCACCAAAATGAACCAATAGAATATTGCCGCCCGCCGCTAGGCGGGTAAGGCTATGATACTGGTGTTTCATTGGTGAAGAAAGGAAAAACATATGAGCAATATTTTAAAAGGGCCTGGCGAAGCTGATGGGCCGAATCCAAATCAGTTTCTGTATGTGGGCGTGGACATACATAAAGACAAGCACACGGCGGTGGCAACCAACTGTTTCGGGCATAAGTTGTTGGAAATGGAATTTGCCAATACCGCGAAAGATTTTAAACAATTAGTGGCCAGCATGCAAAGTCTGGCCGACCGGCAGAACCGCCAATTCATTTTCGGTCTGGAAGACAGTTTCGGCTACGGCCTGCATCTGGCCAAGCATTTGTTTGACAGCCATCTGCCGGTCAAGATGGTTCCGCCGGTATTGGTTGACCGGTTCCGCAAATACGAAACGCACCCGGAGAAATCTGATTCTCTGGATGCGCTCGGAGTAGCTAAAGTCTTGATCCAAAGGATTGACACGCTACCCGATTACAGTATATCAATAACTGATGAACTGGCAAAAGAGATTAAGGAATTGGCTATGGATAGGGTTTTTTGGTTAAAGAACAGACCGGAATCAAAAATCAGCTGCACCGGCTGCTGCATAAGACCTACGGTTCGGAGTATCAGACTAAATTCAAAAATACCTTTTCCCTGAAAGCCCTGCGCCACTGGAAAAAATATCCGACCGGCAAAACATACAGATTAGTTGATGACAGTATATTAAAAAATCAGGTCAGGAGGAAAATCAGGCGATTAATGGATATTAGAGAGGAATGCCGGGAGATTGAGAATGAATTAAAAATAATGCTTGACCGCACCGGCCAGAAACTGCCGACTATGAATGGCTGCGGCACCGTACTGGCTTCGGCCGTCATGGCCGAAATCAGAAACATCGAACGTTTCCATTCGCCGGCCGCTTTAGCCAAATACGTTGGCTTGGCGCCCAGGCAAAAGTCGTCAGGCAAAACCGTCAGGCATGTCAAAAGCAAATCCGGCAATCGTAAGCTGAATATGGCTATCCACCGCATCGCTTTAAGCCAGATTAGCAACTCGGGCAATCAATATGCCAAAGCGTATTTTAATTCGGGAGCCAGTTTGAAAATGCGTCGCTACGCGACGCCAGCGCCCACTCAAATTCAGCTAAAAATTCAAACTTTCCGCCTTGCAAAATATTCAGTAGATATAATCTGCACTCGCTCGGAAATAAAAAATTCATTTTTTATTTCTCTCGCTCGTTTGATTATAAAGTTCGAGCCGATATTTTTTAGAAATGCTTTGAATCGGGAAAGATCGCCTTCATCGGCGGTCTTTTTTGCTAACCTTGAACGCAAAATAAAATCTCTCATTGGTTCGAGCCAATTATCGCCCTGATTGTTAATTCTTTTGATTTTTTCCTCCAGGCTGATTTTTTTATTGATTAGTTCCTCTTTCTTTTTCAAATAGTCATTTTTATCAATCACGCCCTCTAGGCGAGAATCAAGCAATATATCAAGTTTGTTCTCTATCATTTTAACTTCCTGATTTAAAGAATTAACCAGGGCGATTGATGATTGGGCAGTTGTCATTTTCTCTTTATTCAGTTCATTTATCATATTATTCGCCCAATCATCAGGCAAAGAAACTTTTTGCATTATATTTTTAAGCTGGCCGGTTAAATTTTCTTCCCTAACATATTTTTCAGCGCAAACGCCTTTTTTCTTGGTACAGCGGTAATAGATATGGCCTTTGTGCTTTTCGGCCGTAATCGCACAGCCGCAAGTTCCGCACTTCATAAAGTCGGTAAAAATATAATTATGGATTTTCTTTTCATGGTGCCGGCCTCTTTTCTTTAGCATCTCTTGCGCTTGGTCAAAAAGTTTCTTAGTTATAATTGGCTCGTGCTTGCCTTCGTGTATTTCGCCTTTATATCTGAACACGCCGTAATAAAAAGGATTTTTTAAAACGAACAGCATCATGCCCGGACTTACTTTTTTTCCGTTGTGGCTGGTTAACCCCAAACCGTTGAATTTATCGGCTAAATTTTTCAGGGTATACTCGCCGGTAGAGTAAAGCTCAAAAATCCTTTTTATAAGTTTATGCTTTTCGGTGTGGATAACTATATTATGGTTTTTATAGTCGTTTAGATAACCGAGCGGCGCCCAGCCCGGATAAACGCCATTTCTTAGCTTTTGCCTAAGGCCTCGTTTCACGTTTTCCGATAAGTTATCAATAAAATACTTGCTTTGGCCGAAAGCGATATTAAGCATAAACTTGCCTTGCGGCGTGTCCTCAAACCAGAAAGAGGGGAATTTGAGAGATTTTATTTTACCCGTATCAACCATATAAATGATTCTACCGCCGTCAATCGGATTGCGGGCCAAACGATCAGGATGCCATGAGAGTATGCCATCGGCTTTGCCTTGTTCAATTAATAAAAGCATTTCGCCGAATTTCATTCGGCCAGGTTCTTTGGCAGTTTTTGCCTCCTGAAAGGAGGCGGCGATTTTCTCAAGATCTGGCGTAGCCATGACAAGTTTTTCTTTGGCGGCAAATTCTTTTAATTCGGCCATTTGGGATTCAATGGATAATATTTGCCTGTCGTCTTCATCCGTGGATTTGCGAGCGTAGAGTATATATTTCATAGAATTTAATTTAAAAAAAAGAAAAGTTTGCTTTTGACTGGCAAGGCGGAAAGTTTGAATTTTTAGCTCAATTTGAGTGGGCGCTGGCCTGCCGAAGGCAGGCGTGTGCGACGTGGCTCCGATTTTACGCCGAAGCTCGTATTGAATTCAAAAAAAGGTTTGAAACTATTTTATAAAAAGCTTTTAAAAGCGCCCGCCCCCGCTTTTAAAAGCAATAATTCCTTTGCGGGCAAAGCCCGGCTTTAAAAAACTGCCAAAGAACCTGTAAAAAATATCGGCTCAAATTTTATAATCAAACGAGCGAGAGAAATAAAAAATTCATTTTTTTTATTTCCGAGCGAGTGCGGATTATATCTACTGAATATTTTAAGCCAAAAGCAAACTTTTCTTTTTTTGTTGATTTGGGGCCGTAGAAATGGTATACTTTGGTTAGCAGATGTTTACAGTCTGCCTTCTTATATATACTATCATACTATGGAAGAAAAGAAAACAATCGGTGAAAAAATAAAGAAGTGGAGAGCGAAAAAAAACCTAACTCAAGACGCTTTAGCCAAAACGGCGAAAATGCCTTATAGTACCATTGCCAAGATTGAATCAGACATTATTACCAGGCCGAGCATACAGACTGTCCAAAAAATTGCAACAGGTTTAAATATCGGCGTTGATGAATTAATAAAATAAGATATGACAAAACTGAAAGATATCCCAAAATTTGATCGTCCCAGAGAGAAGTTTTTGGAGAAAGGGTCGGACGCTTTAACCGATAGCGAGCTTTTGGCTATTTTACTCGGTAGCGGAATCAAGGGAACAAATGTAAAAGTGTTGGCGCAAAAAATTTTGAAAAAATTCGGGGATAATTTATTAAACGCTTCGGTTGACGATTTGACGCAAATTTCGGGAATCGGGCAAGCGAAAGCGTTGCAAATTTCATCGGCCCTCGCCTTGACCAGGAGAATTTTTGATAAGCAAAATTCTTTGGATAATTTGATTTTGTCGGCACGAGACGCTATTGCGCAAGTTTCTGATTTGAAAGACAAAAAGCAGGAACATCTGATTTGTCTTTTTTTAAACGCACGCAATGCTTTGTTAAAAAAAGAAACAATTTCAATCGGCATACTGGATAAAAGTATTATTCACCCGCGAGAAATTTTCGCCCCGGGTTTGGAAATACGCGCTGCAGGCGTGATACTGATTCATAATCATCCTTCGGGTGATTCTAATCCAAGCAGACAAGATAAACAAGTAGCCAAAAGAATAATCGAAGCGGGACAATTGATGGGTGTTAATGTTATTGATTTTATTATCATCGCCAAAACCGGAGCACATAGCGTACTCGGCGAAATCAAGAACACTGAATTGACAAATACCGACTATGTGGCCGATGGTTCCCAAGCATCCCTGTTTGATCTATTAACGGATACCATCGATTTTGGTCAAGAGATTTTGAAGAAGCAAAATACCTTGATTAATATACGTAAAAGGGTAAAGAAAGAAAATAATTTTAGTTTTGTAGACCTTTTCGCCGGAATCGGAGGTTTCCGTTTTGCGTTGGAGGACTTGGGAGGCGAATGTGTTTTCTCGTCCGAATGGGATAAGAATGCTCAAAAAACATATGCGGCTTGGTTTGGAGATATGCCGTATGGTGATATCAGAAAAATAAAACCAAGCCAAATACCAAGCCATGATGTTCTCGCAGCAGGCTTTCCTTGTCAGCCGTTTTCCATAGCGGGTGTTTCGAAAAAGAAAAGTTTAGGTAAAGAGCACGGATTTAAGGACAAAAATCAAGGAAATTTATTTTTTTATCTCGCCACTATAATTGAGGCAAAAAAACCTCCAATATTATTTCTTGAAAATGTTAAAAATTTGAAATCGCACAACAAGGGGGAGACGTGGAAAATTATTTTGGAAACTTTGGAAAATCTAGGCTATAAGGTGTTTGATCAAATTTATGATGCTGCTCACTGGGTTCCTCAACACAGAGAAAGGGTTTTTATTGTTTGTTTTTATAAAAAAATATTTGGAGAAAATCCTCCATTCCGTTTTCCTGATCCTCCAAAAAAGGGCAGGGTTGTATTGAGTGATATTCTGGATAGAGAGGTTTCTGAAAAGTATACCCTTACCCATAATCTATGGAATTTTTTGCAAGGATATGCTAAAAAACATAAAGAAAAAGGAAATGGTTTTGGATTTGGAATGGCTAATCCGGAAGGAATTACTAGAACATTGAGTGCCAGATATTATAAAGACGGTTCGGAAATTTTAATATATCAAGGTAAGAATAAATGTCCACGAAGATTGACCCCGAATGAGTGCAAGAAATTAATGGGTTTTCCCGAAGATAAAAATATCGTCGTATCAGATACGCAAGCGTACAGACAATTTGGAAATGCGGTTGTGGTCCCTGCCATACGCGCAGTGGCCGAGGAGATGATTAAAACTTTCAAATCAGTAAAATCAAATTAATTTTAAGATTTATTTATGGCCTCACCAATTTGTGAAAAAGCAATAACCGAAGCATTAAATACAGGAATCGCGATTTTAAAATTTATATCTCCGAACGACGTTGGAGTTACAGGGGGTCATCAATGTGGTTTTTATTTACCAAAATCAGCTTGGAGGATTTTTACTCCGTATGCTCCTGTTAAAGGCAGGCTCGACAAACACAACATTAAAATAATATGGCAAAGCCAAATTGAAACAGATTCTGTTATTACTTGGTATGGTCAAGGAACTCGTTCAGAGTACAGACTAACGAGGTTTGGCAAAGGTTTCCCCTTTTTAATTCCCGACAGCGTCGGGGATTTGCTAATGTTGATACCAAAATCAAAAAATGAATTTGCTGCATATGTTTTTGATTTGGATGATGATATTCAGGAGGTCTTCGCCTCGCTGGGTGTACACCCTTTTGAGTATTGGGCTGTTTACAGAAAAGACGCAATGGAAAAAATCGATAAAGAGAGTTGCTTGGAGAATAAATTTCAGTATTTTTCCGACGCTTTAAAACAATTTCCTTGCGGAAAAGATTTTTCTAAAGCCACTTTGAAATTTATCTCGGAATGTGTTTCAAATTTTGAAAAGATGACAGCAGACGACGCAATACTGGAGTGCTACAAATCAGAATACAGACTTTTTCAAATAGTTGAGAGAAGAATATGCCAACCGGAAATTTCCCGATTATTTAAGGATGTGGATGATTTTTTAAAGACGGCGGCAAGTATTATGAATAGAAGGAAATCGAGGGCGGGAAGATCGCTCGAAAATCATATGGATTATATTCTAAATAGAGCCAAAGTACCGCACGAAATGCGGCCCGGTATAGACGGCAGGCCGGATATAGTTATTCCCAACAAAAGCGCGTACCTTTCCAGTCATTATCCATTGAACAAACTATTTATTGTGGGTGTCAAAACGACCTGCAAGGACAGGTGGAGACAAGTTTTGAACGAAGCTAAAAGAGTTAAGAAAAAGCATATTCTTACACTTCAGCCATCAATATCTGTAAATCAGTTGAACGAGATGCACGCTGCCGGAGTCAGTTTGATTGTGCCTGAAAAATTAAAAAATGATTACCCCAAAAATCACCCGCTGGAAATTTTAAGTCTGGAGAAGTTTATTCAGTATGTTTCCATTAAATTAAAAAAATGACCGATATATTTTCAACCGACAAAAGGAGCGAAATAATGTCAGAAATCAGAGGTAAAAACAGTAAAATTGAAATTGAATTCAGAAAGAGATTATGGCAAGCCGGGTTTCGCTACAGCAAAAACTCAACAAAATATTTTGGGAAGCCCGATCTTGTTTTGCCGAAATATAAAGCCGTTATTTTTATAGATTCTTGTTTTTGGCATGGATGCAAAAAACACGGCTCAATGCCTCAAACCAGAAAGAAGTTTTGGAAAAATAAAATAGCACGCAATAAAGAAAGGGATAAAGAAGTCGATAAATATTATAAAAAATTAGGTTGGAATATTTTTAGGGTTTGGGAGCATAATTTAAAATAGGCAGAATAATTTTTTTTATAATTTTGTATGAAAAAATTAATAACGCACAAACAGCACAGCGATTTTTTTTCCCTTTGCCGGAGTCCAGCATGACTTCGGCGATAATCATCTTTAGCTGCTGGTTCTCGCGCCTGAGTTTGCCCAGCTTGAGCGTATCAGAACCGATTTTACCCTTGCCCAGCCAGCCATAGACAGTATTGCCGTTAATGCCGAATTCTCTGGCGGCTTGGGCGACGGACAGACCCTCGCTCTTGATTTTGTCCACTATTTTATCC
>JAUSGE010000046.1 GCA_030649205.1 bacterium | reverse complement strand
ATAAACGCCCGCAAAGGCGTTTTTAAATATTGTAATTTTTAAAGCCGTTATTTTATAAACTTATAACTTAACAATTTATAGATCAGCTTGGCGGCCAAAAAATCAGACGATCTCTCGTTTTTATTCGGGCATAATTCAACCAGATCAAAGCCGACTACCTCTTTCCTGCTAATTACTTTTTTCATAAATTCCAAAACCTGATACCAGCCTAAACCGCCCGGTTCGGGCGTGCCGGTTGATGGTAAAATTGACGGGTCAAAAGCATCCAGGTCAATCGTAATATAAACTTTATCAGTTAACTTGGAAATCGCTTTTTCCATCCAGTCCGTTTTGTTATAAATATTTTCCGCGAAAAATACTCGCGTTTTATCAACCAACGGCTTTTCTATTATATCCATGCTCCTAATGCCGACCTGAACGATCGGACATAATTCTCGTACCCGCGCCATGGCGCTGGCATGGCTATATTTTGAACCAAGATATTGCGGACGCAAATCAGAATGAGCGTCCAATTGTAAAACCGATAATTTTTTATATTTACCTGCGTAAGCGCCGACCGCGCCGACTGTTATGGAGTGCTCGCCACCTAAAGCCGCGACAAATTTATTTTGGCCAAGCAATTCGCTTACGGCTAATTTAACTTTTTTTACCATTTTTTCCGGCGCGCCTTTCTCTATCACTGGCTTGGCGGTGAATATACCTTGTTTATAAACTTCAGAATCGGTTTCTATATCATATAATTCCATATTGGCCGAAGCTTCTAAAATCGCTGACGGACCCTTGTCCGCGCCCTTGCCCCAGGTTGAAGTTCCGTCGTACGGCACGGGCAAAATTACAATTTTCGCGGTTTCCAGCGTTGAATTTTCTTTCGGCAGATCGCCGTAGTTTGTTCGGTATGGCATAGAATTAATTAATTTTATTAGAATAAATCATCAGCATTTTAGGCTATAGTCGCAGGCTGTTAAATTAAATGCCGGCGCCCCTGTCAAAATTACTAAAAAACCAGTCATACTACCGCGAGCCTGGAAAATTCAGTGGAATTTTTACGCTTCGCTCGGGATAATTTATAACTCGCCTAAACGGCTCAAACAAATAAATTATCCAACCTCGCTTTCGCGTAAAAATTCCCTTAATTTTCTCCGGCGAGCGACTTTTTGGTTATTTTTCCAGAAAAAGAACCCTGCGGAGCAAAAAAACTTAAATGGAAAAACTGATAAAAAAGAATGGAAAATATCAAAATGTCTTACCAAAAAACCAGAGATTGCTTCGCTGACGCTCGCAATGACAAAAAAGCCGGAATAACAAATTAACCTCCCCTACCCCTCCTTTTAAAGGAGGGCAATCACACTCTGCCCAAATAATTCGGCGCTTGCTTTTCCATGGTCACGCCGTGCGGGTGGGACTCGCTTAAGCCGGCTGCGGAAATGTAATAAAAGTCGGCCTTGGTTTGCAGCTCATTGACATCAGTGGCGCCCACATAACCCATACCGCTACGCAAACCGCCCAAAACTTGAAACAGCGTCTTGGCTACTTCGCCTTTATAAGGCACCACAGCTTCAATGCCTTCCGGCACCAGCTTGTCTTTAGTGGTCGCCGCTTGAGAATATCTTTCCCTGGAGGCTTGACTGGCTTGCATCGCGGCCAGCGATCCCATGCCGCGATATTGCTTCACCGGCATGCCGTCTCTCATGAACACTTCGCCCGGAGTTTCGTCTGTACCGGCCAGTATCTTGCCCAGCATGACCGAATCCGCGCCGGCCGCCAGCGCCACGGTAACATCGCCGGAATATTCTATGCCCCCGTCCGCGCAGACTGGCACGCCCGATCCGCGCAAGGCGCGCGCGCAATTATATACGGCCGTCACTTGCGGACAGCCGATGCCGGCCACCACCCTGGTAGTGCAGATTGAACCCGGTCCCTGGCCGACTTTTATGCCATCAGCTCCGGCTTTGGCTAAGCGTTCGGCCGACTCGGCTTCGGATATATTGCCGGCCACCACGTCCAGGCCAGGATATTTACTTTTCAATTTTTTTAAAGTTTCTAAAACCGCGCGCGAATCGCCGTGCGCCGTGTCTATGACCAAAACATCCACGCCTCTGTCTCTTAACAGTTCGGCCCGCTCCAGCGCTTCTTCGCCCGCGCCCACGGCCGCGCCCACGCGCAAATTGCCGTTGGCGTCAGTGTTATACATGGACGAGCCGCCGGTCACGATTCTTTTAACGTCAGAATACACGAACATACCGGCTAATTTTTGTTTGCCGTCCACCAGCGGCAGAATTTTTTTCTTGGTTTTGGTCATAATGGCAAAAGCCTGCTTAAAAGAAATTCCGCTTTGGGCGGTGATTAAATTTTTAGCCCTGGTCATAATTTTTCCGACTGTCGCGCGGCGGTCAGCGCAAAATTCCAGATCACTGCCGGAAATCAAGCCGGCCAGCCGACCTTTGCCGTCTATCACCGGAAAACTGCGGAAAGAATATTTTTTTTCTTCAATTCTTTTTAAAACCTGGCCGATGGTTTCCTGGGCGGTCAGGCAGATTGGTTTTTGAATCAGACCGTTTAAGTAAAACTTAACGTGCGACACTTCTCTGGCCTGGTCCTTGGGCGTAAGCGCGCGGTGAATAATGCCCAGTCCGCCGGCCATGGCCAAAGCAATAGCCATTTTATGCTCGGTTACCATGTCCATAGGAGAGCTAATGAGCGGGGCATTAAGCGGCACATGGCGGGAAAATCGGCTGGCCAGCCTAACATCATTCGGCGCCACTTCCGAATGAGCGGTTTTTAACCTCACGTCGCCGTAAGACAAGGCCATACCCATGGCTTCAATTTTTTCAAAAAATTCGTCTTTTTTAAAAATTTGATTTTTCATATTTAATAAAATTCTACCCTGCTTTAGCAGGCTTTTTAATTAACACCGACTAAAGTCGGGCAGAATTATTAATACTTTTAATCTACCTCAACGGCATTATTTTTGCAAATTTCCGCGTAAACCTTAGCGCTCGGCCGCGCGGAGCGTTTAAAAGTCTTGTGGTCAACCGAATATAGGCCGAATTTCGGCGCGAAACCGTCGGCCCATTCAAAATTGTCTAAAAGCGACCAATAGAAATAACCCTGGACATCACCTCCTTCTCCAATAGCCTGATGCACGTACTTCAGATGCTCAATAATAAATTTGGCGCGCTTATTATCCTTGGCGTCAGCCAGACCATTCTCCATGACAAATAATGGCTTATTAAATTTTTTATAATTTTTTAAAACTTTATAAATTCCTTGCGGAAAAATTTCCCAGCCCATGCCAGTAACGCTTGCGTTCAGATTCTTTTTAAAAGGCGGATACCAGACAATCCGGTCATGAAAATAATAATCCAGCCCCAAAAAATCAAATTTATTTTTTAATTTTTTGACAAACCGGTCATTCCAGCAATGGTTGGCCAATTTGGCGATCAGCCATTCGCCAGCGCACCACCGCCTGGCCGGTTCAAAATAGTTTGTTAGCATGGTCAGTCCGACTTTGGCGAGCCTGAATTTTTTATGAATTATTCCATAGCCCATCAAGTGAGCTTTAGTCAAATTATTATAGGCCTTGCATGCCTGAAAAATATTTTTTTTGTTCGGCGGAAATTTGCCGGTTAAATAGCCGTTGGCCAGATGTACCATCGGCTCATTCAAAATCACCCAATAATCAACATAACTTCCCAGCTCGCCTGCAATCAATTCAACATACCGCACGAAATATTCCACCGCTTTTTTATTCGCCCAGCCGCCTTGGGCCGTGAGCCACAACGGCAGAGTCCAATGCCACAAAGTTAGAACTATTTTTAAATTTCCGGCTTTGGCCGCTTGCAAAACTTGGCGGTAATGCTCTACTTCTTTTAGATTCCATTGGCCTTGCTCCGGCTCTATTCTTGACCATTCAATGCCCAGCCGATACGCGCCACAGTTTAAATTTTTCACCAAATCCAAATCCTCTTCATACCGATTATATGAATCGCAGGCCGAACCGCAAATATAATCAGCCGGCTTCTTGCCCTCGGCTGATAGCTTCTTACTTCTCGCTTCTAATTTTTCCCACTGGCTCCAGTCATTAACATTGCCGCCTTCAATCTGATAAGCCGAAGTGGACACGCCCCAGAGAAAACCGGCCGGAAATTTTAAAATTTTTTGTTTTGGCATAATAATATTATATCATATCTAACAACCTCTTCCTATCCGTATCTGTCATTGCGAGCCATGTACTCATGGCGAAGCAATCTCCGGTTAATATCCGAGTTCGTGAGATTGCTTCCCTGCCTGCCGGCAGGCAGGGCTCCTTCCGGTCGCTCACAATAACGGACACTTTTTTGACTTTAAACAAATTGGCTGTTAAGCTTTTAATAATTTAAAAGTCCTGTTATTAACAGGCTTTTCGCTTTTTAACAACTTGCAACATCCAACTTTAATTATAGGAGGGAAAACTCATGAACGGCTATGGAAAATTGCTTAATGGGGTTCAGGTGTTAGTCGTCGGCGGCCAGCAGTTTGGCGACGAAGGCAAAGGTAAATACGCAGATGTTTTTGCGCAACAAGCCGATGTGATCGCCCGCTGCCAAGGCGGAGCCAACTCTGGCCATACAATAAATGCGAATGGTAAGACGCTTGTTACGCACCTGGTACCATCCGGCATATTGTATGATCAGCACGGCAAAATAAATATTCTGGGCTCGGGCATGGCGATAGATCCGAGAGTCTTGATTCTTGAGCTGGAGGCTCTGGAAAAAGAAGGGATAAGTTTTAACCATCTGATAATTTCGTTAAACGCTAAACTTACCCTGCCGCAACATATAGCTTTAGATAAAATTGCCGATGAATTAAAAAAGGGAGATCCGGCTAAGGGCAGAATCGGCACTACTGGACGGGGTATTGGTCCGACTTATACTGGCCACTATGCCAGGGATGGATTGAGGGTCAATGACATGCTAAACCCGGATATTTTAAAAAAGAGGCTGGCATTGAATTTGGAGGACAAAATTGCCCTCCTAGAAACATATGATCCGGAGTTAGTAAAAAAAGTGATGCACCATAAGGATTTAAGCAATGGCATCTATTATGATCCAAAAAATATTTTTAATTTTGACGTCATAATAGAGCAATACCGCGGGTACGGCCAGCGGTTAAAGCAATTTATCCGGGACACCGATGCTTTTGTCAGAAAGGCCAAACAAGACGGAAAAAGGCTATTGCTTGAAGGCGCTCAGGCGTATCTTCTTGATATTGACATGGGCACTTACCCTTATGTAACAAGTTCTAATTGCTCTCCGTCTGGCATAGCGCGCGGTGCGGGGTTGGACGAAAAAGACATTGATCTGTTTTTAGGCGTAGTTAAATTCCCTTACATGACTCGCGTGGGTGAAGGGCCATTCCCCACCGAATTCGGCGGGAGCAAATCCGCCGAGTGGTGCGGCAAGGACGGCATCACCAAAGAAAAGGAAAAGTTAATCTACGGCGAGGTGTCCATCAACGACGCTGATGGATTTAACAAAGGCGTGGCCGTAAGATCTGCCGGCAATGAATACGGCGCCACCACAGGCAGGCCGCGGCGCACCGGCTGGCTGGATTTGCCGCTGTTAAGATATGCCATTGAGCACAACGGCCCAAACGTAATTCTAACCAAGATTGATGTGTTTGACCGGTGTGAAGAAATTAAAATCTGCGTGGCTTACAGGTATGAAGGGCCGCATTATAATCTGGGCGACATATTTCTTGCTCATGGCACAGTATTACTGACCGCGGTTCCGGAGGCCGAGGTTTTAAAATACTGCCAGCCCATCTATGAATCTTTCCCAGGCTGGCTCTGCGATACCAGCCAAATCAGATCCTTTAACAACCTGCCAAGGCTGTTAAAAAATATCATCGGCAGGGTTGTCAAGCTTAGCGGCATGAACCCCAAAATTATCTCGGTCGGAGCCGACCGGGAACAAACGATCTTTGTATAGTATTTTGGAAATTTATTTTAGTCAGCCGTCGGGGATGGAGGTACCGGACGGCTTTTTTAAATTCAAAAATCTAACTCCGGCTAAAGCCGGGCAGAAAATAAAAAATAATAATTGACTTTTAGCGAAGTTTATTGTAAAGTTATGAAATAAATTAAATTAGCAGAGACGTCCGACGTCTCTTCCATAAACATGAACGTAACCGAACTGGCCAGAATTTTAAAAGTCACGCCGCAGGAGCTCTTGGATAAACTGCCCAGGCTAGGTTTTGATATTGGCCAAAAAGCCATTAAAGTTGACAATAAAACCGCGCAAAAAATTATCCGCGAATGGTCGTTTTTAAACAGGCAGCTGGAAGCCAGGCAACAGGCGGAAAAAAAACAAAGCGGCGAACTGGCCGCGTCCACGGCCGAAAAACCGGCAATAAAAATTCCCAGCCTTATTACTATCCGAGATTTTTCCGCGCTGACGGGCGCGCCGGTTAATAAAATCCTGGCAGAACTCATGAAAAATAGCATCTTCAGCTCGCTTAACGAAAAAATTGATTACGATACCGCGTCAATTATCGGCGCGGATCTGGGCTTAAATATTGTCCCGTCCCAAACCGGCCAGCAAACCGATCTGGATAAAGAAATTTCAGAAGCCGATACCATGAAAACGGTTTTAAGCCAGGAAGCCGATGCCAATTTGCAGATCAGGCCGCCAATCGTCGTGGTTATGGGCCATGTTGATCATGGCAAAACCAAGCTGTTGGATGCCATCCGCCAGACCAACGTGGTGGCTGGCGAAGCCGGCGGCATCACCCAGCATATCGGCGCTTATCAAATAAAACACCAGGATAAATTAATCACTTTTATAGACACGCCCGGACATGAAGCTTTTACGGCCATGCGCAACCGCGGCGCGCGCATCGCCGACATCGCCATTTTAGTGGTAGCGGCCGATGACGGCGTCAAGCCGCAGACCGTTGAAGCGTATCGCATCATGGAAGCGGCCAAATTGCCTTTTATCGTGGCCATTAATAAAATTGACAAGCCGTCAGCCAACATTGACATGGTCAAAAGAGAATTAAGCGAACAGCTGAACCTTTTGGCTGAAGACTGGGGCGGAAAAACCGTTTGCCTGCCCATCTCGGCGAAGAATAATATCGGCATTAGCGAACTTTTGGACATGATACTCTTAACCGCGTCATTAGAAGAAAAGAATATTAAAGCCAACCCGAACGCGGCGGCCAGCGGCACAATTATTGAGTCTCATCTTGACCGGGGGCAAGGGCCGGTGGCCACGGTCTTAATCCAAAACGGTACGCTTAAAGTCGGCGATCCTCTCACCTTTAACAGCCTGCTTTATGGTAAAGTCAGAGCCATGTATGATCACCTGGGCCGAACCGTGGACCAGGCCCTGCCGGCCATGCCGGTAAAAATCATCGGCTTAAAAATGGCGCCGGCGATCGGCGATGTTATGCGGGTAGGCCAAGGCGAGAAAGTTAAAATTAAAAAAATCGGTTTTCAAGGCCAAGACGCCTCAAAAGCCAGCCAGGAAAAGAAAGAAGCAATCGGCGCTAAAAGCATTAATCTTATAATTAAAACCGATGTCTTGGGCTCGGGAGAAGCAATTGAGGGATCGCTGGCTAAAATTGAACTTCCGGAAATAAAAATCAACATCATCGCCAAGGGCCTGGGCAATATTACCGAAGGCGACATTACGCGAGCTGAAGCTTCAAGCGCGAAAATTTTAGGTTTTAACGTTCAAGTTATTCCCCTGGCGCAGAGATTGGCGCGTGAAAAAAGCGTAGCGGTGAAAACCTATAAAATAATTTATGAATTAATCAACGATCTTAAAGCGGAGATCGACGGCTTAGTGGAACAGGAAAAGGAAAGAGTTGACCTGGGGCGGCTGAAAGTGCTGGCGATTTTCCGCACGGAAAAAGCGGGGCAAATCGTAGGCGGCCGGGTGATTGACGGGCGGGCGGAAGTCGGCGCCATGATAGAAGTCACGCGGGAAAAACAGCTTCTGGCCGAAGGAAAATTAATAAAACTGCAAATCGCCAAACAGGATGTAAGCATTGTGGAGACTAACCAGGAGTGCGGCTTAAGCTATGAAGGCAAGCCGGTAATTCAGGCGGACGATATTTTGCAATTTTATAAAATGGAAAAAATAAAGCCAAAATAATGCCCAGACGAATTGAACAGTTAAACGAACAACTGAAATACGAACTGGCGAATTTAATCGTCAGGGAAGCGCCGCTTAATGGCGGCTTAATCACGGTGAGCCATGTTGAGTGCTCGCCGGATTTAAAATACGCGCGCGTTGGCGTTTCAATACTGCCGGAAAAATACGCGGGTACGGCCTTGGCCAGCCTGCGCAAGCATTCTCGCGCCTTTAGCCAAAGCTTAAGGCGTAAATTAAGCATCAGGCAGATTCCGCGCTTTAACTGGGCGCTGGACACGACCGAAAGCCGGGCGGCGGAGATAGAGGAAGTGTTTAAGCGGATAAAGGAGGAAGGTAATAATTAATTTTTAATTTTTTAATTTTATAAATAATTTTTAATGTCTAAATTTTTAATATTAAAAATTAGAGCATTATTTAAAAATTAAAAATTAAAAAATTTAAAAATTTTCTATGAACACTCAACTTTTCACCAAAGCATATAGCCTAATAAAAGCTTCTAACAACATCCTCGTTGTCACCCACGACCATCCTGACGGCGACGGTTTGGCTTCGGCTTGTTTAATGGCCGAAGTTTTAGAGTTGGCTGGAAAAAAATACCGGCTTTATTGCCATGATCAGGCTGGCTATCAGTTGAATTTTTTACCGCACTTGGAAAAATTTAATACCCATTACGGCAAGTTTGATTTTGATTTGATAATCGCTTTAGACTGCGGCAATGTTCAGCGGACTAAATTGGACAAAGAAATTTTAAGCCGCCGCGCCGGCCAGCGGGTTTTAGAAATTGACCATCATCCTAAAATAGAAGATTACGCTGACTTGGAAATACGCGACCCCGGCGCGGCGGCCACCGCGGAAATCTTATATTATTTCTTAAAAGCCAATAAAATTCCCCTTAATAAAAACCTGGCCAACTGCGTCCTAACCGGCATCTTGACTGATACGGCCAATTTTCTCTACCCGTCAACTTCGCCTGAAACAATTAATATCGCTTCGGAAATGCTGGCGAAAGGCGCTCGCTTGCCGCAAATTATGGAAAATACCTGGCGCAATAAAAGCATCGCCTCCATGAAAACCTGGGGCAAGGCCATGACTAATTTGCAAATTAACCAAAAATATAATTTTGCTTTTACGATTTTAAAAGCCGAGGATACGCCGGCGGAAGTAACCGAAGAAGAGCTTGAAGGCATGTCCGGATTTTTAAGCAACCTGGACAAAGTTAATGGCCTGTTGCTGTTGCGGGAATTGCCGGACGGCAGAATTAAGGGCAGTCTGCGCACCTCCAAGTCCAATGTTAATCTAACTCAACTGGCCCAAGTTTTGGGCGGCGGCGGACACGCGCGCGCGGCCGGATTCACCATCCAAGGCGCTTTAAAGAAGACGGAGAAGGGGTGGAAGATAGTATAGCTGTCATTGCGAGGAGCGCCTTTAGCCCCCGACCCGATCGGGGGGACGAAGCAATCTCACGAACAACAATCTTTCATCTAAACCCGCTATTTGTGAGATTGCTTCGCCATGAGTACATGGCTCGCAATGACAATGAGCGGTTTGACAATTTAAAATATTACAAATAAAATTAAAATAAGTAAATAATATATTTTAACAATTAACCTTGACCCATATGCCGTTAATTCCTACAGTTATTGAAAAATCCGGCCAAATTGAGCGCGCTTACGATATCTATTCGCGCCTGCTTAAGGACCGGATCATTTTTTTAGGCGAAGCCATTGATGATCATACGGCCAATATCATCATCGCCCAGTTTTTATTTTTGGATGCCGAGAGCAAAGGCAAAGATATAAAATTTTACATCAACACCCCTGGTGGTTCGGTCACGGCCGGCCTGGCGATTTACGATACTATGCAGTACGTCAAATCCGACGTCTCCACCATCTGCGTGGGCCTGGCCGCCAGCATGGGCGCGGTCCTTTTAGCGGCCGGAGCCAAGGGCAAACGATTCACCCTGCCCAATTCGGAAATCCTGATTCATCAGGTTATGGGGGGCTTTGAAGGCCAGGCGTCTGACATCAAAATCCACTCCGAGCACATTTTAAGAGTCAGGGAAAAACTTAATAAAATTTTAGCCAAGCACACGGGCCAGCCCATTGCCACCATTGAGAAAGATACTGACCGCGACCATTTTATGAGCGCCGACGAAGCGGTTAAATATGGTTTGATAGACAAGATAATTACGAAATAAGCTTGCTAGGCTCGCGCTTCTGTGTTAAGCTGAATCTTGTAAATAATTAATAACTATTTCCAGCGGTCGGACAGCTTACAGGTAGTAAGAACAAGCCTAAATTTAGCAATTTTGTGGTACTTACATCAAAAATTACAAGCTACTCTCAAAATATTTTGCCCAAGCTAAAATAATATTTGGCCTTGTTTTGTTTGTAAAAATTGACCTCCGACGCTAGACGGTAAATTTATGTATTACGTAATTATCGCAATCCTGGCTGTAGTCGGCGGTTTTTTTGTTGGCTATTGGGCGCGCAAAAAACGCGGTTTGGCTGAAATTTCCAGCGCCGAATCGCGCGCGGAAAAAATCTTAACCGAAACCAGGGCCAAGCAAAAAGAACTGCTTCTGGAAGCTCAAGGCAAAGCCTTGAAAATCATTGAAGAAGCCAAAAAAGAGGAAGACAAGCGGCGCCAAGATATTAACGGTTTGCAATCCAGGCTGGAAAAAAGGGAAACGATTTTCTCGCAAAAACTCCTGGAACTTCAGGAAAAGCAGCAACTGCTTTATGACAAAGTCAACAAAGTTGAGGAAGTCAAAGAAAAAATCAAAAAGATTCATGATGAACAGCTGGCTAAATTGGAAAAAATCGCCGGCTTGTCCAGAGAAGAAGCCAAACAAGTTCTGTTTAAAAACATTGAAAATGAGATCAAGGATGATTTAATCGTGCGTATTAATAAACTGGAAAAAGAGTCGTCCGAATCTCTGGATGATAAGGCGCGCGATTTAATGGCCGGCGCCATGCAAAGGCTGGCCTCCACTTTCGCCACGGAAATCACCACCACCACGGTTGACCTGCCCAATGATGAAATGAAAGGCCGGATTATCGGCCGCGAAGGCCGGAACATCAAAGTGATAGAACAGCTGACCGGCGTGGAAATTATTGTTGACGATACGCCCAACGCTATTACTATTTCCGGCTTCTCGCCCATCAGGCGGCATGTGGCCAAAAGGACCTTGGACCACTTAATCAAAGACGGCCGCATTCACCCGACAAAAATTGAAGACGCCATCAAACAGGCCAAAGAAGAATTGGCTTTGGATATTAAAAAGGCCGGCGAAGAAGCTTTATACGAGGTAGGCGTAACCGGTTTTGATCCTAAATTGGTGCAAATACTCGGCCGGCTCAAATACCGGACCAGCTATGGCCAGAACGCCTTAAGGCATTCGGTGGAAGTGGCTCATTTATCGGCTTTAATCGCTGAAGAATTAGGCGCTGACGTAACTATGGCTAAGAAAGGCGGCTTGCTCCATGACATCGGCAAAGCGGTTGACCACGAAGTCACGGGCACTCATCCGGAAATCGGCGCCAACATCGGCAAAAAATTCGGTTTATCCGAAGAGTTAATCGCTCCCATCCTAACTCATCATGACGACCGGCCCAATGGTCTGATTTCCATCATTGTTAAAGTGGCGGACGCCATTTCCGCGGCTAGGCCGGGCGCGCGCCGCGACACTTTTGAAAACTACATCCACCGCCTGGAAGAGCTGGAAAAAATCGCCACTTCGTTTGACGGCATTGAAAAGGCTTACGCTATCCAGGCCGGACGGGAAGTTAGAATCTTCGTCACGCCGGAAAAAATAGACGATTTGGCCGCGATTAATTTAGCCAAAGACATCGCCAAAAAAATTGAGCAGGAATTAAAATATCCGGGAGAAATAAAAGTCAATGTGATCAGGGAAATGAGGGTAACCGAATACGCCAGATAATAAGTTTAAAAGTAAAAAAGTCAAAAGCTGATCGACTTTATAGACTCTAACCATGCTAAAAACTAATCTAATTATTAACTCTAATTCTATGGGCATTGAACTTCCGCAACAAAAAAATCAAGGACCTGAATCACCTGAACAAAAAATAAAATCAATCTTAAACAAATTGAATTTAAATTTAGAATATGGAAAATTGGCCGAACAGGCACTAGAAACATATCAAAAAACTGTTGATTTAAGCCATCCATCAAGCGAGGATGTAGAAGGTATGGCTGGAGCAGACTTTAAGAAAGTTACATTACATAGCTTGTATAATCCCCCGAGTCTATCATTCCAAAAACCCAAAAGAGCTGATGATATTATCCTGGTTCCAAAATTAATTTTTGAGAAAGGCGAGCAACATGCCGAATTACCATTATTTTTACATATAATGGAAAAACGCGATTCGGATAGACTGCAAGATCTGGCGCAATCGGTCTGGAGCGGAGTGGACGATGAAGAGAAAAAAATATTAATTCGCGAAGAAATTAATAATCTTATAAAGTTTGAAACCGAAGAAAAAAAATCTTTAGAAGATCAAGTAACTTCGGGTAGATTAACTTACGAAAATATTAAGGTTGCTGTAAATATAATAAATAAACACCTAGCGCGCCTTAATTTATTCTTAAAAAAGCTGGAACAAGACGGCTTAGTTGTAGAGATAACTGATGATGGTGATTTAAAAGTAACAATTCGTACCAGTTAATTATTTGAAAATATGTTAAACATTCTTTTCATCGGCGACATCAACGGTAAAATCGGCCGCCGGACGGTTCAGCAAATTCTGCCCGGCTTAAAAAAAGAGCTTAAGCTTGATTTGGTGATCGCTAACGCTGATAATCTGGCTCACGGTAATGGCGTCTCCGAAAGCACGCTTAAAGAAATGACGGCCGCGGGCATTGACGCTTTCACCGGCGGCGATCACTGCTTCGGCAATGCCGCCCATCTTAAGCTGTATGACAGCCTGCCAACCTTGCTCCGGCCGGCCAATTATTCCAGCCAAGCGCCCGGCCGCGGTTATGTTGAAATTTCAATCAATGACCATAAAATATTGCTCATCAGCTTAATCGGCCAGGTTTTCATGTCCATGAACCATGATAGCGCCTTTGTAGAAGCTGATTCTATTTTATCTAATCTTGCCAATAATAGCCTATCTGCTATAATTATTGATATGCATGCCGAAGCCACCTCGGAAAAGATCGCTTTGTCACATTACTTGGATGGCCGAGCGACAGCGATTATCGGCACGCACACGCACGTTATGACCGCGGACGCGCGAATTTCCGGCTCCGGCACAGCCATGATTACCGACGCCGGCCTGGTTGGTTTCGCGGACGGAATTTTAGGGGTTGATAAAACCGGCGTGATTAAAACCTTCTTAACCCAAATTAAATCTTCGCATGTTATACCGGAAACTGGACCAGCCATTTTTAACGCCGTCTTCTTGGCCATAGATCCAATAGCCAAAAAGGCAATTTCCATCAAGCCGATTACCAAATATATAAATATTATTAATAATTAACTCTAAATTTATGAACAAGGCGGGCTTAATTGAAAAAATCGCGGCCGAAGTGGCTGTGACTAAAAAACAAGCCGAGGATATGGTTGAGGCTTTGGTTTCCACCATTATTTCCGAGCTAAAGGCCGGCAACGAAGTTACTCTAACCGGTTTTGGCACTTTCATGGCTAAAACCAGGCACGCTCGCGGCGGCGTTAATCCGCAGAAGCCGTCGGAAAGAATCCAGATCCCTCAAGTGACCGTGGCTAAGTTCAAAACCGGCAAAACTTTAAAAGACGCGTTAAAAGGAAAATAAAGCGCTAATTAAAAACCGCCCTGATTCGGCGGTTTTTTAATTCGGCTAAATTAAACTACTGCTTGATGCCGTTATAGATTAATTCGGCCCAGAGCGCGTAGCCGGCGGCCGAAGGGTGAAACGAATCAGCGGCATAATACGGGCCGCCGGTTCGGCCCAGCGCTCGGGTGGGAGCGGCGATGTCCAGATATTCAACGCCGTAGGCCGCGGCTAGCTGTTTAATGATTTTATTAAAGCCAGCCGTTTTGTAATCAAAATAATAATTAAGCGGCGGCGAAAACAGTCCGGGCGCGCCGAGCCAAGGAATGCTGATAGCGTAGACTTTGGCTTTGGTTTCTTTGGCTAGCCGTTCCAGAATGAACTGATAATTTTTTTTGAATTTTTCCCGGCTGTAAAAGCCGTGGATGTCGTTTGTGCCGATGAGCAGAGTGATAATGTCCGGCTGGGCGGCGATCGCCGGTTCAAGCTGATTTTTTATTAAGTCATCGCTGCGATTGCCGGGAACGGCCAAAACGCGCAAACTGGCCGGCGAGCCGCCGGATAAATTCCTAGCCAATAAATAGGGAAAAGACTCCTGGTATTTTTCCGCGCCCAAGCCGGCGGTCAGGCTGTCGCCCAAAGCAACATAGAGCGGCCGGCCGTTTGCCTGAAGCGAGGTCGGAGGCACGGGAAGTTTCAGCCCGGCTTTGTTCAGGCGGTAATAAATATAAGCATTGGCCAGGTATAAATACAGGCTGGCCAGGGTGATGATGGCAATGGCCAAAATATATTTTTTCATAAGATAATTTTACCATGTTCGCGGAGTTTATTAAATAGGGATATTGCATTATTGTATCATTTATGATATGATTATAGTATAAAAATGATACGATTTTTATGGCTAAAAAAACAGCAATTTTAACTAAAAGGCAAGATTATATTCTCGCGCTTTTAGAAAAAAACGGCGAGCTTGGTATTTCGGAAATAATCAGCGGTTTAAAGCCCATGTTCAAGGCGGTTTCTAAAATAACCGTTAATCGGGATTTAAAGCGACTGCTTGAATCTGGATATGCCGCGGCCAGGGGCAAGGCTCGGGCCACGGTTTATGAGTTGTCCGGCTATTACAATTTAATCCGGCCGGTGGAGGTGGAAAAATATTTTAAGATTGAAACCGATAAACGAACGGGCAAACAAAGCTTTGACCTCGGCGTCTTTAATTTGTTAAATAACATCCTAACCCGAGCCGAGGCGGAATATTTAAACGTCCTGAACAATGAATATAAAAAAAACATTAAAAAAATTCCGAAAAATTCGCGCCAGCAGGAATTTTTAAGGCTGATTATTGAATTAAGCTGGAAATCATCGCAGATTGAAGGCAATACCTATTCGCTCTTGGAAACCGAGGCGCTCTTAAAAAATCAAAGACGGGCCAAGGGACATAAGCCGGCGGAAGCGACCATGATTTTAAATCATAAAGACACGCTGGATTATATTCTAAAAAATAAAAATAATTTTAAAACCGTTTCGGTCGCCAAGCTGGAAGACATCCATTACCTCTTAACCAAAAATTTGGGCATTGCCAGAAATTTGAGAAAGTCGGCCGTGGGCATAGTCGGCACTAAATATAAGCCGCTGGACAATCAATATCAGATTAGGGAGGCAGTTGAAAAAACTTGCGGCTTGGTTAACAGGGAAGCTAATCCTTTTGCCAAGGCCATATTATTGTCCTTGCTAATCGCTTATATCCAGCCGTTTGCTGACGGCAATAAGCGAACCAGCCGGCTGATTGCCAACGCCGTGCTCTTGGCTTATGATATTTGTCCGCTGTCTTACCGGAACGTGGATGAGGTTGAATATAAAAAAGCCGTGATTCTTTTTTACGAGCAAAATAATTTAAGCTACTACAAGCGGTTATTTATTGAGCAGTTTGAGTTTGCCGTGAAAAATTATTTCAGGGCGTAAAAAATTATAATTTTTAATAAGGAAATGGATTGCGGATCAAGTCCGCAATGACAATGCTTTATGCAATTTAAAGCGCCGAAAAATAATGAGCGATATTTTTGGACCGGGCACGCTTTAGGCAAAATGCAGTATTATGGCCTGACCGCGCAGAGGATTTTACGCGTGATTAATCATCCGGCCCGGGCAGAAGCGGGCGTAGCTGAAAATACTGCGGCCGTGATGCAGCCGGCGTCGGTTAATAAAAAAACCGGAAAATGGCGCATGGAAATTTGGGCCATGTATCAATTAAAAGACGGCCAATATAAAATCATCAGCGTCTGGCGCTATCCGGGCAAGAGTCCTGAACGAAACGCCATTCCAGCCGAAATTTTAGACGAAGTAAAAGATTTGCTTTGATAAAAAATTCGCTTAATGCTAAAATACAAAAACTAATATAATTAATTTAATTTTTATGAACCCCGTTAGAAATTTTTATAACAAAATTCTGCGGGGCAAAAAAACATATGCCTATTTCTAACGGGGTGAACAAAAAAATCGTGATTTCGTTATTGATCGTGGCCGGCCTGGCCGCGCTAATTTACGTCTTTGTGTTTAACGGCAAAAAACAGCCGGTTGCCGAGACGGCGAGCCAGAATCAAGCGGCGGTCAAAGAATTCACCATGACTTCTTTTTATGAAATGGTTGATGGCCAGCCCAAGCCGCAGTATTCGCTAAATGAAATCACAGTCAACCAGGGCGATCGCGTCAGAATTAAAATCACCGTGACTAAAGGCAATCATGATTTTAAGATTGATGAGTTAAATGTCTTCGCCGATACCCAGCTCAATCAAGAAGCCGTAGTTGAATTTACCGCGGACAAAACCGGCGAATTCATTTATTACTGCACTAAGCCGGGTCATAGGCAAAACGGCCATTGGGGCACGCTTAAAGTTTTGGCCAAATAAATTATGTCTTTATTTTCGCTCGGCCAGATCGCCGGTTTAATCGGTTTTCTATGCCTTGCTTTGCTCATCTTTTCCGGCGATACGGCCAGGTATTTTGACCGATTTTTCGGCATGGATAAGATCATCAAATTTCAGAGAAAATTTTCCTTGTTCACGGCGCTTTTCGTTTTGGCGCATCCTGTCTTTTTTATGCTGTCAGGATTGGAAATTCTTCCTTTGCTAATTCCTAATTTTTTATTACTTCCTTCGGCGCTGGGCGCTATGGCTCTTTATATTTTTATGGCGGTCATGATCGCTTCGGCGCTTTATAAAAGAATATCTTACGCCGCGTGGCAATATATCCATGTATTGACTTACGCGCTTTTCTTTTTTAGCTTATACCACGCGGTTAATCTGGGCTCGGACTCGGGCTATTGGCAAATAAAAGCGGCTTATTTTATTTTGCTGATGGCGGTTGCCGGCGGAGCTGTTTACCGGACGCATTACAAATTAAAGCAAAGGCGCGCCGGAAAATTTTATGTCGTTAGCGTAAAACAGGACAACCAAGAGGTTTTCACGATAACGCTTAAGCCGGAAAAAAAGTTTAATTTTAAGGCCGGTCAGTTTTGCTTTTTAAGGCTGAAGCAGGACAGGCTCTACGCTCGCCATCCTTTTACCATTGCCAGCTCGCCGGAAGAAAATGAACTGCGCTTTGTGGTAAAAATTCAGGGCAAATTTACCCGGGCGCTTAAAAATTTACAGCCGGGCGATGAGGTTATTGTTGACGGGCCGTTCGGCGTCTTTACGGTAAAAGACCGCGCTAAAGATTTGGTTTTTATCGCCGGCGGAGTGGGCATCGCGCCGTTCATCAGCATGCTAAAAGACGAATTGACCAGAGAAAAAAACCGCAATATCGTTTTGCTTTATGGAATAAAAACTCCGGCGGATATAATTTGTAAACAGGAACTGGAGAGCATAAAAAATAGTTGGTTTAAAAAAGCCTATATTTTAAGCAATCATGATCTGGTTTCAGCGGAGTGTGAAAACGGCCGCGTTAATCAGGAGGTTATAAAAAAATACGTCCGTAATATCAACAAGCCGCTTTTTTATATTTGCGGTCCGAAATCCATGAAAAAAAATTTGGTAAAAATACTGGCACAGCTGGGAGTCGGCCGGAGAAACATTATTAGTGAAGATTTTTTTTGGTAAGCGCGAGCGCCATGAATTTTATATTATTATTTATTTGGGCTTTTATCAAATGTTCTATGGACTATTATAAACAATCATTAATCCTGCATAAAAAATTAAAAGGAAAATTGGAGGTGCGCTCAAAAGTGCCGGTGAAAAATAAGCGCGACCTGTCGCTGGCCTATACGCCGGGCGTGGCCGAAGTCTGCCGCTTGATCGCGCGCGATAAGACAGCGGCCTTTAGCCATACCCTGAAAGCCAATGCCGTGGCCGTGGTCTCGGACGGTTCGGCGGTTTTAGGACTGGGCAATATCGGACCCGAGGCGGCTTTGCCGGTAATGGAAGGCAAGGCTGTGTTATTTAAGGAGTTCGGCGGCGTGGACGCTTATCCCATCTGCCTGGCCACGCAAGATACGGAAGAAATAATCAAGGCGGTAAAATTAATCGCCGTGGGTTTTGGCGGCATTAATTTGGAAGACATCTCGGCGCCGCGCTGTTTTGAAGTGGAAGAGAGGTTAAAAAAAGAGCTAAATATTCCGGTTATGCATGATGATCAGCATGGTACGGCTATCGTGGTGTTGGCCGCTTTAATCAATGCTTTGCGCTTGGTGAAAAAAGACGCGGCTTCCGCGCGCGTGGTAATTAACGGCGCCGGCGCGGCCGGCCTGGCCATTGCCAATTTACTCCTGAATTACGGTGTGGCGGGCAAAAATATGATCATCTGCGACAGCCAAGGGATAATTTATCAAGGCCGGCGGCAAGGCATGAATAAATATAAAACAGAGCTGGCAAGAAAAACCAATCAGGAAAAAAGGCAAGGCGGCTTAGAGCAGGCTCTTGGCGGCGCGGATGTATTTATCGGCGTATCCAAAGCTGATGTTTTACAGCCTGAATGGGTTGAGGCAATGGCGGATGATCCGATCGTCTTCGCTATGGCCAACCCTAATCCGGAAATCAGCCAGGAGAACGCGCGTCGGACAAAGATAAAAATTTTCTGCACCGGCCGTTCCGATTACCCGAATCAGATTAATAATGTCTTGGTTTTTCCCGGGATTTTCCGCGGCGCTTTGGACAGCCGCGCCAAAGCCATTACCGAACCAATGAAACTGGCCGCGGCTTTGGCCATCGCCGGACTGGTAGCTAAAAAAGAGTTGTCGGCTAACTATATTATTCCCAACCCCTTTGACAGGCGCGTGGCGCGCGCCGTGGCCGGAGCGGTAAAGCGGGCAAGATGAAATGATTGAATTAATTAAAACTTCATCTTTGTAAGTTACTATTAAAAGTGCTATATTTTAAGTATTGATTATTAACAAGCATCTATGAATAATTTTAAGTTTTATAAATTGGTATTGGTTGGCCTAGGCGCGGGCGCGCTGGCCGCAGCATTGCCGAACAGTCCGGTTTTAGCCGCTGACGGCGGGCCTTTTTTTCAAGCGGCCAGGCGGGCGTTAATCGGCAGGGCGATTAATAACAATCAAGGCAGCGTCAGCGCTAGGCGCATGGTGGTTGACAATAAAGCAGTTACTAGGCGCCCGGCCGTTAAACCAAACAACAGCGGGCCGGGTAATAATGCTAAACGGCGAGGAACGCTTACTAATACGGTTACTGGCCGGCGAGCGGTTATCAGCAACAATGCCTTAGATATAAAGCGTGAAGACAGGCAGTCGGATAGAAGGCAGGATCACCGGTCAAATAATACAGTTACCGGCAGAATTTTTTCTTCCGCGGCGGCGGCAAATCGCCGGCCAAATTAAAATCAAATTTTAAATAAATTGAAAAAAGGGCGGACCATGGGTCCACCCTTTTGTTTTGTTGAATTAAGGCACTGTGATTGTCCCTCCCGCTCCTCCGGGAAAGGCTTGTGGGATAACGCTTCCGTTGCCATCAACGGAAATTACAAAGCCGGCATCAAAAATTCCCAGCCGGGGAATCCGCAGATAGCCGATCTGCGCCGGGTTAATATCAAACAAGGGCACGCCGTTGATATTTATCACCGTTATGACCGTCAAATCTACGGCCGTAAAAGTGCTGACCGAGTCAGCGTACACCTGGGCGCCATTCACATCCAGGGCATTGAAGCCGAAAAAGTAGGTGCCGGTCACCAAGGTATTGAATGGAGTAACAGCCTGGTTGCCAACGACTGGCAACGGAGAGCCAATAGCCTCCACCACCGGGCCGGCGCTATTAACCCTGTCCAAGAAAAATGCGCCAATGGCCGGCGCGGGCACGGCCAAGGCATTTACCCTAAACCCGATAGTAGCGCTTGCTACCGCCGGCGCTTCTTCGCCTCCGCCGCCTCCTCCGGAACAGCCAGATAATGATAATAGAGTTACTGCCACAACCGCCACTGCCAAAAATTTTAATGATTTCATTACCAATCCTCCATTAAGTTGAAGTTAATAAAAACTCAATTGACAGACTGTTTTTCCTCCTTTCTTTTTTAAAGTCCAGTTTAATTTTATCAAACCTTACCAAAATTTTATATTTTGTCAATATGGCTTAATAGTTTTTTAATATTAATATGGTATAGATTATTAATTAAGAAAAAAACTAATAGTGTTAACACTATATAAGCAAGTTATTAAGAATTAATTAATTAAAATTAAACATATGAGCAAGATAAAATTATTAAAGGGAATGCTGGTAGCTTTGTCTGTGATGGCGCTAACAATAGGTTTTACGGTTAGCGCGGCTTCAGCGGACAGCGGTTCTGGCCGCGACGGCAATCGCGATATAAGAATCAGGCTGAATGATAATAATCTATTTGATCAAGCCAGACTAAGGGTCAGACTGGAAGCCAGGAATGACGGCTTAAGAATCAGGCGCGAAGTCAGGCTGGAAGATAATGGAACGCTCCTGAATAATCTTGGGCTTAACGGCTTAAGGTTGAATGACTTGAGACTAAATAGTTTGTTGATGAATGACGTAAGATTTAGGAATGTCATAGATGCCAGATTATTAAATGAAGTTCGGCTGATGAGAAATCCGTTATTGGGCGACACGGTGATATTGCAGAATGGCATGCTGTCAGGCGATTTGCTAAACAGTTTAGCTCTGCGCCGAGCCGTTTTATTTCCTGATCGGGTAGAAATCAGGCAGGAAATAAGAAGATAATGAGTCAAAGCCAGCAGTATCCTATAAAAAAGCCGTAGATAATTTCTACGGCTTTTAATAATGAGCGGGTAATCTTTAATAGATTTCCAGATATTTTTTTTGCTCCCAGCCGCTGACAAAAGTTTTGTAGCTGTCCCATTCAGCGGTTTTGGCCGCCACGAAATTTTCATAGACATGCGGGCCTAAGGCATTTTTTACCACCTCGTCTTGGCCCAATAGTTGAACAGCCGCGCGCAAATTTTCCGGCAAATTGCCGACGTTATGCTGTTTGGCCTGTTCGTCGGAAAACTTGAAAATATTTTCTTCAATTGATTCGGGCGGAGCCAGTTTGCTTTTTATTCCGTCCAGCCCGCTGGCCAGCATCACGGCAAAAGCCAGGTAAGGATTGGCCGCCGGATCAGGACAGCGCAGTTCGCACCTGACGGCTTTTTCCCGTCCGGCCGTGAACGACGGGATGCGGATTAAGGCCGAGCGGTTGGTTTGGCCCCAGGCCACGTAGACCGGAGCTTCGTAGCCCGGCACCAGGCGTTTATAGGAATTGACCAAGGGATTGGTAACGGCCGCGAAACCTGGCGCGTGCTTGAGCTGGCCGGCGATGAAATTTAGCGCCAACTCGGACAAATGAAATTTGCCGCTAGCGTCAAAAAAAGCGTTATTCCGGGAACTCGCATCAAACAAGCTCTGATGAACATGCATGCCCGAGCCGTTAATGCCTTCTATGGGTTTAGGCATAAAAGTGACATGCAAATTATGCTTTTGCGCGATGGCTTTTAAGGCGTAGCGGAAAGTGACGGCGCGATCAGCCGTAACTAAGGCGTCGGCGTATTTAAAGTCAATTTCATGCTGGCCAGCCGCCACTTCATGATGCAACGTTTCCACGTCAATGTTTAAGCCTCTTAAGGCTTCGGTCATTTCCTGCCTGATTGCTTGAGCCAGATCGGTTGACAGATCAAAATAGCCGGCCGTGTCATGCGGCCAGGCCGCTATTTTGCCATGGTCTGATTTGTTAAACAGAAAAAATTCCAGTTCCGGCCCGACATTATAGATATAGCCCAGCTTTTTCGCTTCAGCTAACTGCAATTTTAAAACCTGGCGCGGGTCGCCAGGGAACGGCTGGCCGTCCGGCAGATAGACGTCGCAAATCAGGCGCGCGGTGTTCTTTTGCCAGGGCAGAATCGCGAAGGTTTCCAGGTCCAATTTTAAAAACATGTCTGACTCAAAAATTCTGGTAAAGCCTTCGATGGAAGAGCCGTCAAACCAGACGTTATGGTCAATGGCTTCATCCAGTTTGCTAACCGGAATGGTTACGGCTTTAACCAAGCCGAGAATGTCCGCGAACTGGAGATTAATAAAATCAACTCCCTGCTGCCTCGCGCTTTCCAAAATTTGGTCTTTGGTCATAAGATTATTTATTATATTTCTGCCTGACTTTAGTCAGAGTTATTTAAAAGCCTGCCAAAGCAGGGTAAAAATTTATAAATTTTGTTATCTGTAAATTTTACCACAGCTTGCCGCTGTGTCAAATAGTTCAGGTATTTAACTTTATTGATATTTGTGCTATTCTATGTTATATGAAAAAAATAATTGGGACAGCGCTGTTTATTTTTTGGTCAGTGGTGGCCGCGGTTTTAATTTCCGGCCTAATTTTTAACCAAAAAGCTAAAATTGAATCAAATAACTCCGGCTCAACAGATACTAATATATCCGCGCCCATCGCCACCAGCTCGCCGGTTGAGCAGGCTGGCCGGAACAGCCAATCCGGCAGCGCGTCCACGACTCCGGCCAATAAAAAAATCGAGCCAAGGAAAGAAGCGCCTTTTCCTCCGCCGCCCAAGCCCGCCGGGCCGGCTCCTTTAAGCGCGGCCGGCGTGGCTAAACATAGCTTGGCCGGCGATTGCTGGCTGATTGTCAGCGGCAAGGTTTATGATGTTACCAGCTATTTGTCTGCCCATCCGGGCGGAGCCGGCACGATCGTGCCTTATTGCGGCCAAGAAGCCACGCAAGCTTTCCGGACCAAGGATGTTGGCCGCCCGCATTCCAGTTACGCGGAAAGTCTGCTGGGTGATTATTATGCGGGGGATTTAGTGAAGTAAATTGCTGATATCAGCGCGCCTCTTGACATTTTACCTAATCTGGGCTATACTTCCCTTGTAAGAGTTATTTTACTTCCCTTATGTTTTTTAAGTGAAGGCAAAATAAGAAAGTCGACTTACATTTAATTAAAAAACATTTAGGAAAGTAAGTGTATGAGCAAAAAATTATACGTCGGTGGAGTTTCGTACTCAACCACCGAAGGCGCCTTGAAAGACGCTTTCTCCCAGGCCGGCAATGTGACTTCAGCCATCATTATCATGGATAAGATGACTGGCCGATCAAAAGGCTTTGGATTTGTGGAAATGGCGACCGAGGAAGAAGCGCAGGCCGCCATTGAAATGTTCAATGGCAAGGAATTGGACGGTCGTCAGATTACCGTCAACGAAGCCAGACCGCAGGAAGACCGGCCGAAAAGAAGTTTCGGCGGCAACGGCGGCGGCAGAAGTTTTGATCGCGGCAGCCGCGGCGGTTCAAGCAATTGGTAATTTGATTATCAAAGCTATAAAAAACACCCCCGATTTCTCGGGGATGTTTTTTATAGCTTTGATAAATATAGTACGCAGACACTCGGTGTCCAGTGGACACCGAGTGTCTTATATGGGGGTGTTATTATTTTCGGAAGTATTGTAGAATAAAGTTATGAAAAAAAAGAGATTGCCAAAAAACGCCAAGCCAGTGTTTAAAGGAGAAATTTTTGAAGTTTGGCAATGGCCGCAGAAAATGTTTGACGGTTCGGTGGCGACTTTTGAAATGCTTAAACGCCCGGACACAGCGCAGGTTATTCCGGTAGTGGGCGACAAAATTTTGGTTTTAAATGAGCAGCAGCCTAATCAGCCTAGGACATTTTTAGGCTTGGCCGGCGGCCGATTGGAACCGGGCGAAACTCCTTTGAATGCGGCTAAGCGGGAACTGTTGGAAGAAACCGGTTATGTGGCGCGCGACTGGAAATTGCGGCAGGCGATCAATCCGGTGGGCAAAATGATTTGGACAGTTTATACTTACATCGCGCGCGATTGCCTTTACTGGCAGCCGCAGAAGCTGGACGCTGGGGAAAAAATTACCAGCAAGTTAATTAGTTATGATGAATTTTTACAATTAGCGGATGAGCCGAATTTTTATGAAACAGAGCTGGTGAACGCCATGTTGCGCGCCAGGTATGATAAAAAAGAATATAAAAAATTTTATAAGCTTTTGTTTAATAAATAATTAATCCAGAGAGGGTATATTTAAAAAGTTAAACTGTCATTGCGAGTTCCGCGTTAGCGGGCGAAGCAATCTCCGGTTCAATGGCACATATGCAGCTCTTAACCGGAGATTGCTTCGTCGCCCGAGTACGGACTCCTCGCAATGGCATAAGTAATATGCAACAAAAACAATATTTACTACCTGACCTGCCATACGGCTATAATGAGCTGGCGCCATATATCTCCGAAGAGCAATTAAAATTGCATCATGACAAACATCATTTAGCTTACGTCAACGGCGCCAACTTGGCGCTGGACAAACTGGCCAAGGCCAGAGCGGAAAATGACGATGTGGACATGAAAGCGACTTTGAAGGAGCTGTCGTTTCAGGTAAGCGGCCATATTTTGCATTCTTTGTTCTGGAAAAGCTTGGCCCCTAAGACCAAAGGCGGAGGCGGCGAGCCGTCGGGAGAGCTGGCCGAAAAAATAAATGCGGAATTTGGCAGTCTGGACAGGTTTAAAAAAGAATTTTCACAAGCCGCTTTAAGCGCGGAAGGCTCGGGCTGGGCGGCCTTGGCCTATTGCCAAAAAAACGATCAGCTTTTGCTCATGCAAATTGAAAAGCATAATGTTAATTTATTGCCGCAGTTTAAAGTTCTGCTGGCGCTGGATGTTTGGGAGCATGCCTATTATTTAGATTACAAAAACGAACGCGCTAAATTTATAGAAGCTTTTTGGCAGATTGTTGATTGGAATGGGGCCAATAATAATTTATGATTAAAGACAATAAAATAACCAAGCTGATCAAGCTGGACAAGCCGCTGGTGATTTTTGACATTGAGTCAACCGGCTTGTCGGTTTCTTTGGACAGGATAATAGAGATTGCTTATTTAAAAATCATGCCTAACGGCGTGGCTAGCAAGGGGGATGTTTTTTTAAATCCGGAAATGGGCATTCCGGCCGAAGTAACGGAACTGCACGGCATTACGGATGAACAGGTTAAAGACCAGCCGACTTTCAGGGAAAAAGCCCAGGATTTTTGGGCGATTTTTAATGATTGCTATTACGGCGGTTTTAACATTGCGAATTTTGATTTGCCCATGCTTAGGCGCGAGTTTTTGCGCGTCGGCATGGGCTTTGATTACGCGGCCGCGAAAATCATTGACTCCAAAACGATTTACCACCACATGGAGCCGCGCACTTTGTCCGCGGCTTATAAATTTTATTGCGGCAAAGACCATGAGGAGGCGCACAGCGCTCTGGGAGACGTGGAAGCGACCGCGGAAATTTTAGGCCAGCAGCTTGATCAATACAGCGAAATCAGGGATTGGGATTATATTTATAAAATTCATCACGCGTCCGACGGCCGCTACGTTGACAATGAGCGGAAATTTTTTTGGCGCAACGGCCAGGCGCATTTTTCTTTTTCCAAATACAAAGGCCAGCCGCTAGCCGAAGTGGTTAAGCAAGACCCGGGCTTTTTGCGGTGGATTATGTCCGCTGATTTTTCCCAGGAGACCAAGGACATCATCAAAAATGCCCTAAACGGGGAGTTGCCGAAAAAGGCGTAAGTCAGTTAATAATCATTTTTTCTCTCAATAAAACTGTGGATAACTATTTTTATAATGGCTTAAAAAAGCCATTTTTTATTATTTGACAGTCATATTTTGGTCATATATAATATAAATATATGATAAAAAATATTACTCCAAAGCAAAAAAAAGTATTGGAAATAATATATAATAATATAGAATCAACCGGTTTCCCTCCCACTTTGGCTGATTTAAAAAACGAATTGGATGTAGTTTCCAACCAAGCAGTATTAAATTATTTGGATGCGCTTACGGTTAAGGGGTATATTGTGCGGTCAGAAGGCCAGGCTAGAGGCATAACAATTTTACCTTTAGGTTATAAAATATTAAATAAAGATCAGTTAGCGCCTGTCGTTGGCGGAACAGCGGCAGGCCCTTTTATTGAGACGCTTGAAGAAACTTCTTTTACCTGGATGCCTCTTCCGGGACAGATAGTTAAGGACGAAAAAATTAATCAATCAAATGAACAACTGTTTGTCGTAAAAGTTTATGGAGATTCAATGACAAATGCCGGCATTGATAATGGCGATATGCTTTTAGTAAAAAAGGCTAAAGAGTTTAAAAGCGGTGATATTGTGCTGGCGAGAACTGATCAAGGTACTACTGTAAAAAGATTCGTTGCTGACGGCGGTAAAAGATATCTTAAGCCGGAAAATCCGAATTATAAAAATATTATAATTATTCCCGGCGAAGTATTTTTTGATGGAAAAGTTATTTTAAATCTAAGTAAAGTAAAATAAAAATATGGCAAATCAAAAATTAGCCAGTGAAATTATTGGTAAAATATTTAAGAATACCGATATGCAATACGGGTTATCCGTATTTGAGGAAATAAGCCCGGAGCAGGTTTTGGATTTTTCAGAAAAAGACGGGAAATATTATTTACAATGCTTAAAGAGAAGTAAAAATTTAGTCGCCAAGCCGGAAGAAATCATTCGCCAATTAATGGTTTATAAATTGATCAATTTTTATAAATATCCGCTTGATCGGATTGATGTTGAAGTTGATGTGCAATTCGGCAGGGAGGTAGGGAAAAAGAGGGCTGATATTGTTATTTATCGCGATGATGGAAAAACTCCGTATTTAATGGTTGAAGTGAAAAAGCCTGACGTTAAAGACGGATTGGGACAGCTAAAAAGTTATGCCAACGCCACCGGAGCGCCGATATTGGTTTTAACTGATGGGAAAATTCAAAATAATATTTTAAGAACCGATCCGAACCTTTTTGAAGATCTTATAGAGATTCCAAAATTTAATGAAACCGTGGAGGATGTACGCTCCAAGAAGATTGCTTACGAAGATCTGGACGAAATTTTAAATTTAAAACAGCTGATTTATGATTTGCAGGAAGTCGTTTTAGCCAATTGCGGAGTTGATTCTTTTGATGAAATATTTAAACTGATTTACGCGAAACTTTATGATGAAATTGAAACTCCCAGAAATGAAAACAGGCGATTTAGGATAATCGCCGGAGCGACGAATAAGGAAAATCTAAATAATCTTTCGCGCCTGTTTGAAGATGCCAAAAGCCAATGGCGCGATGTTTTTAAAGCCAATGACGAAATAGAAATACCGGAGAATGTTGTCGTGCCGGCGGTTTCGCTCCTGCAAAAGCATAGGCTCTTCGGCTCAAATCTCCAGATTATTGACGACGCTTTTGAATATCTTATTAATTTGGACGCGAAGGGTGAAAAGGGTCAGTACTTTACCCCGCGGCACGTTATTGATATGGCGGTAAAAATGTTAGCCCCGGCTTCAAAAGATTTTATTATTGATTCGGCGGCCGGAAGCTGCGGTTTTTTACTCCATGCCATGCAATATGTGTGGCAAAATGAACTGACCAAAGAAAAATACGGCAGCAGTACCGACGTAAAGCAAAAAGACTATGCGGAAAAGCATCTTTTTGGCATTGATTTTGACCCGCGCTCGGTAAAAATCGGTAAAGCTATGATGCTAATAGCCGGAGACGGAAAGACTAATGTAACTTACGCCAATTCTCTTGACTCGGAAATTTGGAATGAAGAAACCAGAACGCGCTTTCGCCCGTTTTTAAGGACATTTAAAGACAGCGAAGAAAATAGGCGTAATCAGGAAAAAATGAGCGATTTTAATTTTGATATTGTCTTAACCAATCCACCCTTTGCCGGAGAGATTAAAGGAATCCTGCTTAATAAGTATGACCTCGGTTTTAAGTGGAATAAAGATTTTGAAAAAACTTCAAAGCATCAAAATAAAGTTTCGCGCGATGTTCTTTTTATTGAAAGAGATTTAAATTTTTTAAAACCTGGCGGGCGCATGGCTATAGTTTTGCCGCAGGGAGTTTTGAATAATACGCAGATGGAATATGTAAGAAAATTTATTTTAAATAAGGCCAGGCTGTTGGCGGTTGTCGGCCTGCACGGCAATACTTTTAAGCCGCACACCGGTGCAAAAACATCTGTTATGTTTTTACAGAAATTCAGAGAAGGCGAGGAAGCGCCCAAAGACTATCAAATTTTCATGGCGGTTTCAAAAAAAGGCGGAAAAGATTCGTCGGGAGAATATATTTATAGAAAAGACAAAGACGGCAATGTTATGTTTAATATGGAGGGGAAGAAAATTATTGATCATGATTTAGACGAGATTGCGGAGGAGTTTGGGAAGTTCGCGAATGATCAAAAGGTTAATTTTTAAATTATGGAAAAAAATCTAGAAAAAATAATTGAAAAGAGTGGCAATAATTTACACATTAAAGTTGTAGAATTATTGGAGAGTTTAAAGTGGGATGTTGAGTTAAGCTCTTATTATTATGATGATACAACGGGGAAACCTCGAGAAATTGATATTGTTGCAAAAAAAAGAGTTGATATTAATTTTTCTGGTAATAATTTTTTCATTTTTTTATTTATAGAATGTAAATACTTTAAAAATGAGATTGCATTCAGATTGCACCGTAATGATAAAGATAAGAGCAAAAAGGCGATCATATTAAATAGTATTTATCAGGACGGTATTTTCACACGAACTAATTCTGTTCATCACTATCTTGTTAGAGATAAAATATCTAAATTGTATGATTCTTCTGGTAATAGTGACGTTTTTTTAGCATTTACTCAAGCTGCTAAATCATTACTTTTTTTCAAATATGCACAAGGTATAAGGGGGATATATTATCCATTGGTTGTTTATGGCGGCGTCAGCGGAATTTATGAAATAGAAAATGTCAACGATTTAAATAATAAACAATCCGTCAAACACTCTATTTTTGGCTTTGATTATTGGTATAGGTGGCGTGAAGAAAATGCATTTACATCACAGTATTTTTGCGTTGATTTTTTGCATTTTGATGTGTTGAAAGATTTTATAGAAAAAACTTTAGAAACAGAAAAAATGAGTATTATTATGTCAGAATCAAGATAATATGGCCTATTCTATCATCCAAAAATCTCAACTTGAAGGCGCTCTGCGGCTGGATGCCGAATATTATCAGCCGGAGTATTTTATTGATTTTACTAAAGGAAACTGGAAACCGATCAGCGAAATTTTAAAAAAATGCCAATACGGATTGTCTCTAGATATGAACGACGAGAAAAAAGGCTACCCGATGTTTAAGATGAACAACATTGACGACGCCTTTTTATTTAATGACCGGGTCAGATTCGCGGATATTTCCGATAAAATATTTGATAATTTTAAGTTGGAAAAAAATGATGTTTTATTCAATCGCGTTAACTCGGAAGAATTCGTCGGCAGAACTGGAATATTTAAGTTAGATATTAAATCAACGTTTGCATCTTATCTTATTAGATTACAAACCAAAGAATATGGGGAAATTTTGCCGGACTACCTGAATATTTTTTTAAATTCAAAATATGGTTTAAGGCAGATAAAAAAATTTTTACGGCGAGCGGTAAATCAGGCCAATGTTAACGCGGAGGAATTAAAACAAATGAAAATTGCCATTTTGCCAATGAATGTCCAAAAGAAAATTGAAAAGTTATCCAATGATTCGTGGGAGAGTTTCCAACGATCAGAGAAATTATACCAGCAAGCTGAAAGTTTTCTTTTGGAAGAATTGGGACTAAAAGATTTTGAAACAGACAAAAGTTTATTTTCTGTCGTTAATTTGTCAGAGGTAAAAAATGCTAATCGTATTGATGCTGAATATTTCCATTCCAAATATAAATATATAATAAAAAAAATTGAAAACTATAAGAATGGTTGGGATTTTTTAGAAAATATAACTTCTTTTATAAATAACGGAAATCAACCGCCATATTCCGTAGATGGAAAAATTAAATTTTTTTCTCAGAAGTGGATAAAAGACAAGGTTATTGATTATTCATTTCTAACCGATCCGGATGAGCCACGAGTCTCGAAAGAATTTTTTAATGACGAAAAAAATAAAATTTATCTGATAAGAAAATATGACATTTTGTATTATTCTGTCGGAGCTAATCTTGGTTTTTGCCATAATTATTTAGAAGAAGAAAATATTGCAATAGGAAGTTTTATAAATTTAATTAGAGCGGATAAGAATAAAATAAATCCAGTATATTTAGGCTTTGCTTTAAATTCATCCGTCGGAAGAATGCAAGCCGAAATGAATAAAAGTGGATTGGCGCAACCATATATTTATGCAAAAAATCTTAGAAAATTTAAAGTTCCGATTTTATCAAAAGAAATTCAGCAAAAAATATCTGATTTAGTGATTAAATCTCACGAAGCTAGAAAAAAGGCCAAAGAATTATCGGATGAGGCAAAAAAGAAGGTTGAGGAAATAATAGAGAAAGGAGACAACAATTAATAAATACTAGAGCCGACGAGTTAGTCGCGTTGGTTTATTTGAAAATGATATAATTGTAGTATCTAATATAATAAATAACCAACATATGAACGCCTACAACTGGTATTCGCAATTAATCAAGCCTTCGTGGTCGCCGCCGGCCTGGCTGTTCGGTCCGGTCTGGACGTTTCTTTATGTTCTGATCGCGATTTCTTTCGGCAAAGTGTTTTTAATGGCTTGGCAAAAACAAATTACTTTTATGATCGCTTTGCCGTTTATTCTTAATTTGATTTTTAATTTTGCTTTTACGCCCATTCAGTTCGGCCTCAAAAATAACTTATTGGCCTCAATTGATATTCTCTTGATATTGGCCACTCTAATCTGGGCGATAGCTGTTATCTGGCCGCAGGCGCGCTGGATAGCTTATGCGCAGATTCCTTATTTGCTTTGGGTATCATTCGCCGCGATTTTGCAGTTTACCATTACTTATTTAAATAAATAAGATAAAAATTAATTTAATAAAGAAAGCGAGTTGCCGAAAAAGGCGTAAGCGGGTAAAATGCCAGTATGACCGATATAAACGAACGCTTGATCGCGCCGGAGGAGGCGGGCGACGACAAAACCCTGGATTTAACTCTGCGGCCGCAGAAGCTGGCCGACTTCGTGGGGCAGGATAATATTAAGAAAAATCTTAGGATTTTTTTGGGAGCGGCTCAAGGCAGAAAAGAAGCCATTGAGCATGTTTTATTATACGGCCCGCCCGGGTTAGGCAAAACCACTCTGGCGCACGTTATTGCTAATGAGTTAGCCGCCAACATCAGGATTACTTCGGGTCCGGCCATTGAAAAATCCGGCGACCTGGCCGCGATTTTAACCAACTTAAACGCCGGTGACATTTTATTTATTGACGAAATCCACCGGCTAAATAAAACCATTGAGGAAATATTATACCCGGCTATGGAAGATTACGCTCTGGATATCATCATCGGTAAAGGGCCGTCGGCCCGGACTCTGCGCCTTGATTTGCCGCGCTTTACCATCATCGGCGCCACCACCAAAATCAGTTTGCTGTCCTCGCCCTTGCGCGACCGCTTCGGCATGACCTATCATCTGGATTTTTATCAGGATCAAGACATCAAAAAAATAATTGAGCGCAGCGCCAAAATTTTAAGCCTGTCCTTGCCGGCCGAGCCGGCCGAGGAGATTGCCAAACGTTCCCGCCGCACGCCGCGCGTGGCCAATCGGCTATTAAAGCGGGTGCGCGATTACTGCCAGGTGGAAGGCGACGGCGCTATTAATCTGGATTATTGCCGGCGGGCTTTCAGCCTCTTGGAAGTGGACGAGCTGGGCTTGGACTGGGTGGATCGGAAAATTTTGGAAGTGATTATTGATAAGTTTAACGGCGGCCCGGTCGGGCTGTCGGCCATTGCCGCGTCCACGGCCGAAGATATCGCCACGGTGGAAGAAGTCTATGAGCCATATCTGATGCAGCTCGGCTTTTTGGACCGCACGCCGCGCGGACGCGTGGCCACGGACACGGCCTACGCGCATCTGGGCCGGAAAAAGAGCGGGCAGGACAAGCTGATTGTTTAATCTTGACTTTAGCAAGTTTTTTAAGTTATAATAAAGTTAATTTTAATAAATAACCATAAATCATAAATTCAGGCTTATTTTTATTTATTTAATAAAATTTTGCATTTTGATTTTTGATTTTTAAATTTTCTATGTCCGTACCAGCTAAACGCCGATCCAGAAGCGAAGCCCGCCGCGGCCGCTCGCATCAGGCTTTAAAAAAAGTTAAATTAAATTCTTGCCCCAAATGCGGCCAAGCGGTTTTGCCGCATACGGCCTGCGGTTTCTGCGGCACTTATAAAGGCAGACAGGTCCTTAAGATTAAATCTAAAGTAAAAAAAGAAAAGAAATAAACCTTTGACAACTTTTTTAGAAAAAGTTTTCAATGCTTTCAAAAATTATATAGTATCAGATAAAATTTTATAGCGAGCAAAGCTCTACGGCCATAAAATTTTATCTGATTGATAAAATAAGTTTATGTCCAACCGACATCTGGCCAGAACTATCGCCATGCAGACCTTGTTCTCCTGGGATTTTAACGGCAAGCAAGCGCAAAATTTGAATAAGCTGATTGAGCTGAATTTTAGGCAGTTCGCGCCCAAATTCAATGACCATGGCTTTGTTAAATCCATCATCAATGGCGTAACGGATAATCTGGCAGAAATTGACCGCTATATCAGCCGGTACGCCACTGAATGGCCGCTGGATCAGATTACCATCGTTGACCGCAACGTCCTGCGCATCGGGGTTTATGAACTGGTCTTTAATAAAGACATTCCGGCCAAGGTCGCGATTAACGAAGCCATTGAAATCGCCAAAACTTTCGGCGGCGAATCATCCGGCAAATTCGTCAATGGCGTGCTAGGCGCGATCTATAAAGATGTGGCCGGTTCCATTAAAAAAACCGAGCAGTCGGCCTCGCCGAGTCTAGGCGGGCCGGCCGTAGAAGCGGCGGCTGATAATTTATCTCAATGAAAGACTTTGCCAAACTGGAAGAAATTCTAGACATAAAATTTAAGAACCCCGATCTGCTTAAGCAGTCAGTGGTGCACCGCTCTTATTTAAACGAGCACCCTGATTTTGAACTGCATCATAATGAGCGTTTGGAATTTTTGGGCGACGCGGTTTTGGAAATTATCGTGACCGAAATTTTATTCCATGAATTTATGGACACGCCGGAAGGCGACCTGACTAACTGGCGCGCCAGCTTGGTGAATTACCGGATGCTGGCCGAAGTGGCCAATGAGCTGGGTTTGGAGAAATATTTGTATTTGTCCAAGGGCGAATCCAAGGATAAAAATTCCAAGGCGCGGCAATACATTTTAGCCAACGCCATGGAAGCGGTGATTGGCGCGATTTATCTGGATCAGGGCATTAAGCCGGCCAAAAAGTTTGTTAAAGCTTTCATTTTGTCCAAATTGGACAACATTTTGAAGAATAAGCTTTATCTTGATCCTAAATCAAAATTTCAGGAAAAATCCCAGGAAACTTCCGGCATCACGCCGCACTATAAAGTTTTAAGCGAGTCCGGACCTGATCATGCCAAGGAGTTCGTGGTTGGGCTGTATTTGCATGACGAGTTAATTTCTCAAGGCAAAGGCACTTCCAAGCAGGAAGCGCAAGTGGCCGCGGCCGAAGAAGGTTTGAAAAATAAAAATTGGTAAAAAATATAAGGATTAATTCTTGAATTTACTCGCATCCAGGATGATTTTTGCCTATCGGCACGGCTGAATTTGCCTAAAAATGGCAAACTCGTCCCGCCGCGGCGGGACTCAAACATGCCATTTTCTTAACAGCAAATTCAGCCTAAAAATCATATGTCTGCTCGTAAAATTAAGGAATTAATCCGAACGGCAAACTGTATGCGCTTATAAACAATTTTCGAGCCGGATGAAGCTGTTTAAGATATTTTACAATCCCCAGGCTACTTGCGGCGACCGGTCCAGCGGGTCTTCGGTATCATAAGTAATTTTAAATTTTTGCCCGTCGCTCCAGTATTTAAAAATATATTGGCCGGTATTTAAGGGGTCTTGAGGCATTTCCGGCACGTAAGTATTATCTTCTGACTCCAAAATTTTCTTGATTAACTGCCAGCCTTCTGCCGTTGGCTCGCTGCCGGCCGAAACCGGATATTGTTCATGATCATTGTAATATAAATTAAGCGCGGTTTGCACCTGATGGACGTTGGCTTGACGCTGGGCATCGCGCGCCAAGGGCAATGCGTCATTTAATTTTGCGCCGGCCAAACTAGCCACTGAACCGATAATGCTGGCTGCAACCATTATTTCCGTTAAACTAAAACCTTTATTATTAGTAATTTTAGCCATAAAATTAATTTATTTAATTAATATAGAATTATAGCATTTTTAATAATTTTTGTCAATAATATGAATATTCAAGAAATTTTTCAGCTGGCGGTTAAAAAAAACGCTTCTGACGTTCATCTAGTGGTTAACGCGCCAATTCTGTTAAGAGTAGACGGCGAACTGCATGAAATTGAACCAAAAAAATTGTTGACCAGAAAAGACGTTGAACAGATGTCTTTATCCCTGTTAAGCGATGTGCAAAAGAAAAGATTCATGAGCGATAAGGAATTAGATTTTGGCTACGAGAATGAAGCTGAAGCTAGGTTTAGAGTGAACTTGCTCTATGAAAGGGATAACGTCGGGCTGGTAGCCAGAGTAATTACGGATAAAATTCCCACCATGGAAGATCTGCTGATGCCGAAAGTGGTCTACGACTTGGTGAATTTACAGCAAGGCTTAATTTTGGTAACCGGTCCAACCGGTTGCGGCAAATCAACCACCTTGGCGGCCGCGATTAATTATATTAATCAAAATAGAAGCTGCAGCATCGTCACCCTGGAAGACCCGATTGAGTTTAGATTCAAACATGATAAAAGCGTAGTCATCCAAAGGCAGTTGGGGACTGATATGGTGTCTTTCGCCGATGGCTTAAAACATGTCTTAAGGCAGGATCCGAATGTTATCATGGTGGGCGAGATGCGCGACCTGGAAACCATCGCCGCCACTATTACTTTGGCCGAGACCGGACATTTGGTTTTGGCTACCTTGCATACCTATAGCGCGGCGCAGACCATTGACCGCGTGATTGATATTTTTCCGCCGCATCAGCAGACCCAGGTCAGGATGCAGTTGTCCATGACGCTGGCCGCGGTAATTTCACAACGGCTGGTTGCCAAAACCCAGGGCGGCCGGCTGGCGGCCAGAGAAATTTTGACCAACACCGCGGCCGTGTCCAATTTAATCAGGGAAAATAAAATTGCCCAGATCAAAACCGTGATTGAAACCAGTTCCAAGGACGGCATGATCAGCCTGGACCATGATTTAAAAAGGCTGTACGACAGTAAAATCATCTCCAAAGAAACCGCCCAAGCCCATATGAATAATCCGGAATTGCTGGAGAAGTTTAGGATAATTTAAGCTCGTTTGACAAGCTCACGACAGGCTCTGTTATCAAAAAGATAAAAGTGAACATTTAAAAGATAAAAGTGAACAATGACCAAATTCTGATTTTCTGATAAGGTTGAATGTTTTTTAATAATTAACATTCAACCTATGAACAAGCAACAATTGCACAAAAGGCTCACTG
>JAUSGE010000045.1 GCA_030649205.1 bacterium | reverse complement strand
CATATCGCAGGTGAATAGAAGATATTTATTCGCCGTCCACCTGATCACGGCTGTATCATCACCAATACCCCTAACAACACTGCGGTCGTTTTTTATCTTACGTGCCATGCGCTCTATCAATCCGAGTTCGCCTATGTCTTTTATTTTCATTGTAACCTCGGTCGTCATTGCGAGCGAGCCGCAGGCGAGTGAAGCAATCTCGTTTTTATAGATTGCTTCGTCGGCGCTTCGCGCCTCCTCGCAATGACAGAATACGGTTTTCTGTATACTCTCTTCTCAGTCACTATCGCCGTAATGAGCCCGTTCGGCGTAACGTCGAACGCCGGATTATATACCTTAACTCTCTTAGGCGCGATAAATTTCCCGCCTATAGACCTTACCTCGTCGCCATCGCGCTCTTCTATAGGAATATCTTTACCTGTAACTATATTAAAATCGAATGTCGAAAGCGGCGCTACAACATAGAATGGGATCCGATGGTATTTGGCGAGGACCGCCACATTGTACGTCCCGATCTTATTTGCCGCGTCGCCGTTTGCCGCGATCCTGTCAGCCCCTACAAAAATTTTGTCAATCCTGCGCTTAGCCATAAGGCTCGCCGCCATATTATCGCAGATAAGAGTCGTATCTATCCCTGCGCGCATAAGTTCCCATGCGGTGAGCCTCGCGCCCTGCAATAACGGGCGTGTTTCGTCGGCATAAACCCTGATACGTTTGCCTTGTTTCTTTGCCTCAAATAATACTCCGAGCGCCGTGCCGTAATCGGCTGTCGCAAGCCCCCCGGCGTTGCAGTGGGTCAATATCGCGTCGCCATCCTTAATAAGACGGGCGCCGTGACGGGCCATCCGGCGGCACGCTTCTTTATCTTCCGCGATGATCTTCCGCGCTTCCTTAAATAATAACTTTTTTATTCGCGCCGCGCTTCCGGAGCTATTCTCCCGCGCCAGCGCCCTCATCCTCGTAAGCGCCCAGGACAGATTTACTGCCGTAGGCCGGGACGTTGCCAGATATCCGGCAACCTTATCGACCTCCCGCGATAATTTCTTCCCGGAAACGGATTTAGAATCTTTAATTCCGAGGACAACGCCGAGCGCCCCCGCAATCCCGATGGCCGGCGCGCCGCGAACCTCGAGCGTCTTTATCGCTCTCCAGAGCCGTTTCACATTGCCGCAATCAATGAACTTAACTTTATGCGGCAGGGCCGTCTGGTCGATATACCGGACTTTACCGTTCTTCCATCTTATAGTTTCGACAGGCATAATCACCTCATTAGCTATTACTCTCGTCATTGCGAGGAGGCTACCGCTTGACTCTTGCCGACGAAGCAATCTAAAAGCGAGATTGCTTCAGCCGCTTCGCGGCTTCGCAATGACGGTGTATTACCCCCAGACTAATTTCGTTAACATATTGCGTTTAATGCTTATCGCCTTATACGGGCAGACTTCCTGGCAGCACAGGCACCTGACGCACTTCTTGTAATCTATTTTACAATGATCCCGGGCGATCTCAATAGCGCTGACCGGGCACGTGGTCTTGCAAAGATTGCATCTCGCGCAAACATTTATTTCTATATACGGCTTGAATTTTATAAATCCGGCTATACCGTTTAAAAGAGCTCTCGGCACTATCTTAAGCGCCGTCGTCTGGGGCAATTTAAAGTCCGCGGCTATAAAATCGGCTATAGGGTCCCCGGATAATTCTATCTTAGCGAGGTCCGCCTCGCCTAGGCCCGCCTTGAACGCCTCTTTCGTGACCAATATATCGAACGGCCGAAGCTCCATGATAGCCGCAAGGCACGCGTCTATAGCTACGGCGTCGGCGCCGGCCATTACCAGGTTCATCTTGCGGACTTCTCCGCCTGACGGGCCGTCCCCCTCCATCGCCTCTATCCCGTCAAGAACCGTGAGGTGAGGTTTCGCTATCGAATAGACCTTCGCGATCACTTTCGCAAAATCCGCGTTATTGGGAGCCTTTGAGTGGCGCTCGGCCTTGTAAAGGCCGGTAACCGTGCCATACATATTCTTGACGGCGGCTGTCAGGACGGTGATACCGTGCGTCTTGAATTTCGGCACAGAGATCACGCGGTCGCAATCGAATAGATAACGCGTAAAAGGTATACCGTCGACAAATTTCGACGCCGCGAATTTTACCAGCTCAATATCCTCTTCTTTTGCCATCGCCCTCATGCCGGAGGAGTCGAATACCTCATCGATATTTTTACCGTAGCCGCCCGGTGAATCGCCGACAAGCGGCGTCGCGCCTGCCGATTTTACGAGCCGCGCGACCGAGCGCACAACCTCAGGGTGCGTATCGACCGCGTCTTCGGGCGGCCGGGCCGAAAGCAGGTTCGGCTTCACAAGGACCCTGGTCCCTTTACGCACAAAAGCCTCTATCCCGCCGACAAGGTCTATAGCCCTTTTAACAGAATCGAATACTCTGTCACGGTTGTAATCGGAACATTTGACCAAAGAAACCTTGACCATATTTTATCCTGTAACCCCGTATCTCCTGAGCCTGAATTTTGCTCCGGCCGATCCGGCAAATTCTTCGCACTTTTTTATATCGATCCCTTCGAGATCAAGGCACGTCACTTCCGTCTCTATTCCCTGCTTCACGCAATCTTTTATGAAATCTAAAACGCGCCTAAAACTTCCCGGGCCAAATTTTGGCGCGCATATCTTGTCGTATTTCTCCTCGGTCTCCGCGTTGAGGCTGACCGAGACCCGGTCTATAATGCCGGCAAGTTCACCTGCTATCGGACGAGAGTTTATCAGATCGCCATGCCCGTTCGTAACGAGCCGCAACTTAACGCCTTTCGCCTTCAGCTCTTTCGCGACAGCCTTTACTTCATCGAGCCTCATCGTCGGCTCGCCATAACCGCAGAATACGATCTCGTCATATTTCGCGGGATCACCTACGGCCTTCAGTATCTCGCCGACAGTCGGTTCTTTGTCTAACATGAGGTTATGACCTTTGACGAAATCTGTTTTGGTCCTTATGCAGAAATTACAGAGATTGGTGCACCGGTTCGTTATATTGAGGTATAGAGAATTTCGTATCTCATAGGCGATCCTTGGCTTTCCGGACGGATATAATTTGAAAAGGGCATTAGCATTATGCGCCGTTATCCTCTCGATGTCATTCTTTGCCAACCCTGTGAGCTCAACCCATTGATCCGCGAGGTATTGCAGATATGCCGGCTCATTCCGATGCCCGCGGAATTTTTGCGGCGCAAGGTATGGAGCGTCGGTTTCGAGAAGAACTTTTTCGATAGGCGCAAGCTTAGCGACTTCCCGCAGGTCATCCGCATTCTTAAATGTAAGGCTGCAGGTGAATGAAATATACAGCCCAATATCAAGACACTCTTTTAAAAACTTTTTATCACCTGAAAAACAGTGCATCACTCCGCGGAAATTTTCTCTTCTCTCTTCTTTTAATATTCTGATCACGTCATCCGCGGCATCCCGCGCGTGGATTATGAGCGGCAGGTCAAGCTCCTGCGCCAGCCTGATAAACTTCCTGAAAGCGGCAGCCTGTTCAGCTTTCGATCCGTCATTGCGAGGAAGCTGTTGCATATCTGCAGGCTGACGAAGCAATCCCGTTTTTGAGATTGCTTCGGTCGCTATCGCTCCCTCGCAATGACACAAAATTTTTGATTTAATAAAAATATCAGTTTATATGGAATCAAAAAAAATCATCGCCATCCTGGGCTTGCCCGGATCGGGAAAAACCGAAGTGATTGAGTATCTGATGAAAAGATATAACTGGCCTAAGGTTTATTTCGGCGATGTTACGTTTGACGAAATGAAAAAAAGAAACCTTGCCATTAACGAGCAGAATGAGAGAATGGTCAGAGAAGAATTGAGAGAGAAATACGGCATGGACTATTATGCCGAGCAAGTCTACAAAAAAATCAACGGCCTAAAAAATGACAAAATAATACTATTAGAAAGCCTTTACGGCTGGGGTGAATATAAATTCTTAAAAAATAAATTTGAAAACAGCCTGTTCACGATTGCAATTTACGCTTCACCGGAAATGAGGCACCGAAGGCTTAAGCATAGAAAAATCAGGCCGCTTTCACGCGAGCAAGCAAAAAGCCGCGACTACGCGCAAATTGAAAATTTACATCAGGGTGGTCCGATCGCCATGGCTGATTTTACGATTATTAATGAGGGCGCGGTCAAAGAGTTGCGGCAAAGTGTGGACAAAATCATAAAAAAAATTATATAATACCGGCAGCTAATTTCTCCCCTGCTTCAGCAGGCTATTTACTGGCCGGAAAAATAAAAATAACTCTGGCTAAAGCCAGGTGGAAATAATAAAATAAGTCAAGGAGGAGCGCCAAACCGCGCTCTTTTTGTCTTACAATATGAATGATGACAATGGACACTCGGTGTCCAAGGGGACACCGAGTGTCCCCGGAAAATTAATCGTCCTGGACGGCATTGACGGCTCGGGCAAAGCCACGCAGGCGAAACTGCTGGCCGCCAGACTGGAACGCTCCGGCCTGTCCGCGCGCGTCATTGCCTTCCCCCAATACGGCAAAAAATCCGCCGGCTTGGTTGAGGAATATTTAAGCGGCGGCTACGGCGAACTGGACCAGGTAGATTCTTACCAGGCGTCGCTGTTTTACGCGCTGGACCGTTTTGACGCCAGCCGGCAAATCAGAGACTGGCTGAAGCAAGGCCAAATCGTCATCGCCGATCGCTATGCGAGCGCCAACATGGGTCATCAAGGAAGCAAAATCGCCAACCCGCTGGAGCGCAAATTATTTTTTGACTGGCTTTATCGCCTGGAATATGAAATTTTAAACATCCCCAAGCCTGACCTGAATATTTTTCTTCATCTAGATCCGGATTTGGCGCGTTGTTTAATTGACGGCCGCGATAAATTGAATCAATGCATCCATGAAAAAGACAACGGCCACCTCCAGCGCGCCGAAAAAACTTTTCTGGAAATCGCCCGAACTTACCCTGATTTTATTATCATTGAATGCGCGGATCAAGCCGGCATCTTGCCGGCCGCTAAAATAAACGACTTAATCTGGCAACAGCTAAAAAAAATATTTGAATCTGATGACTCGGCGCTTGACTCAATCATCATCCGTTCCACTGATTATTACTCCTTAAATCCGGGCGAAAAAACTTTAGTTCAAAACAGCCTGAAAATTCCCTTGACTATAGCGAATACCAGCCAGGATATTTTACATATCGCGCCCGGACAGATAATTGCCAAACTGGCGATAACCGTGTAAAATAGAAATATGAACTACGATGTCATCATCGGCCTGGAAATACACGCCGAACTTAAAACTAAATCAAAAATGTTTTGCTCGTGCGACAACGACGCGCAGGGCAAGGAGCCCAATGCCGCGGTCTGTCCGATTTGCCTGGCGCATCCGGGCACTCTGCCGGTGCCGAATAAACAGGCCATAGAATGGACGGTTTTAATCGGCCTGGCTTTGAATTGCAAAATCAACGAGCTGTCCAAGTTTGACCGCAAAAATTATTTTTATCCTGACCTGCCCAAAGGCTACCAGATTTCCCAATACGACCTGCCCATCGCTTACGACGGTTTTTTGGAAGTTGATGATAAGCCGGTGCTGATAACCAGAATTCACCTGGAAGAAGACACCGGGAAATTAATCCACCCGGCTGGAAAAAAATATTCTTTAGTGGACTATAACCGCGCCGGCACGCCTTTGATTGAACTGGTCACCGAACCGGTCATCCGCGACGCGGCCACGGCCAAAAAATTCGCCCAAAGCTATCAGCAAATTTTAAGAGCCCTGGATATTTCCAACGCTGACATGGAAAAGGGCGAAATGCGCTGTGAAGCCAATATCAGCGTGCAGGAGAGAGGCAAATGGAAATATGCCAACGGCCAGATTTTGCCGGTTGGCGATCCGCCAGCTGGCGGATTAAACCCCAAAGTAGAGCTAAAAAATATCAATTCTTTTAAATACATGGAAAAAGCGGTTGATTATGAAATCAAACGGCAAATTAAGGCCCTGGCCGATGGCGAAAAATTAATTCAAGAAACCCGCGGCTGGAACAATGATAAAGGCATAACTTTTAGCCAGCGCGTTAAGGAAACCTCGGCCGACTACCGCTACTTCCCGGAGCCGGACATCCCGCCTCTAAAAATCAGCCAAACATGGATAAAAGAAATTAGGGCGCGCCTGAACGAACTGCCGGCGCAAAAGAAAAAAAGATTTAAAGATGAATATTTATTTTCGGACGCTGAAGCGGAAATTTTAACTTCCAGCGCTGACTTGGCTGATTTCACGGAAAAAGTAATTTCCGAACTGCGCGCTTGGATCACTGCCAGCGGCGATAACTGGGATCGGCAGAAACATAAGCTGGCCAAAGCGTGCGCCAACTGGCTGATTAATGAATTATTCAAACATTTAAAAACCGACGGCCTGGACATGAAAAAAATTTACCCTGTTAAATCCGGCGTAGCCGGTTCGCCAAAGGCGAAATTTAACAGGGTGAAAATTACGCCGGAAAATTACGCCGAGTTTATCACGCTGGTCTACCAGGAAAAAATTAATTCATCGGCCGCGCAGACAATTTTAGAACAAATGTATAAGCAGGGCGGCGACCCCACGCAAATTATGGCTGATTTGGGGCTGGAACAGCTGGACGACAGAGCGGCTTTGGAAAAAATTATCGCGGAAATAATTTTAAAAAATCAACAGCAAGTTGAACAATACAGAGCCGGCAAAACCAATGTCCTGCAGTTTTTGGTCGGCCAGGTTATGGCCGCGACCAAAGGCAAAGCTAATCCCAAAACCGTACAGGAAATATTAAAGAAAATAATATAATTTTATGTATTTAATAGATCCATTGATTTTTATGTCGCTGGGTTTTTTATATTAAACGTTCTTTAAAAAGAGGTGAACAAAATTGAAAAATACAGTTATAGAAAAACACAAAATAATAATACCGGACAGCAAATTTAAGTTAAACATACCGATAACAATTGCTACGAAAAAACGGCTGGCAGACAAACAAGCTGTGTTCTTTGCCAAGAGCTTAAAAGGCTGTGTTATTCTAAATTTCCAGGGGCCATTTAAAAGCATGTTCCCAATTCTGACCCAGAAAATAACCGTTAGCAAATTTAAAGGCAGGTATAGGCCTCGTTTAAGGTACCGGGTAATTATACCCGAAGGAATCCGCTTGCTCTGTCCCTTCCTTAAGCAAAGAAAAATAAGCATTGTTGACCGCGGCCAATATTTGGAGCTCTGGCCGGCGGACAAGGGAGGATTTAATGATTGAAATAGCCTGGTATGTATTGAGTATCAGCCACATTTTTTCCCACCCGGATACCGCTTATTTATCTCTGAAACAGCTAGGGTACGGCGATTTAAAAATTATTACGATCATTTTAGCGCTAAGCACAAGTTTCGGAGCGATACAATACGCGGGCTGTCATTTTGGTTTTAGATGGACTTCTAAAACCAAACGCGGGCTGGCCATCCTTGATTGCGTTAAAGAACGCTGCACAAACTTAATCTGCGGTTTGGGATATTTGGGAATAATCATCGCGCCGATGATTCCCGTGCCCGGAACAAGAGCCCTGGCGTTTTCCGGAGGTAAAATTCTAAGGCTAAAATATGTCTTACCGGTCGTTCTAGCGGTGAGCATATTAAGGATCTTTATTTTGTTTCAGGCTTATTTGTCGCTTATTAAGTAAGCTCTGGCACCTTAAAGTTTCTCTGCCGCTATCCGACCTACCTGGATAGCGGCAATTTTTTATTTATAATTAGCCAAAATAAAATCATTAAGTTATCCACAGAAAAACCGTTGACAGATGTATTACATCTGGTAAAATTATTCTTAATGAGCAAAAATAAGCGCAAAACAAAGTTAAACTATCTCTTGGGCGAAGCGCCTAAGAGGAAATATATTTTCTAAAATATCCTGTCCGGCGGACAGGATATTTTTTTAAACAAAAAATTGGTCTTTTCAAAAAAAAGAGGAGGCAGCTGTGGATTTATCGCAACAAGATCTTACGATGATTGATGAAACATTAATAGCAGTAAGCGGAAAAAAGGGTACGCAAGAAAAACAAAAATTAATACACACACTGCTGGGGGTGTGGGTATCAACTACTGAAATCAGGGAGAATAACGGCAACAATAACTTACTCAAGGAAATTATTGCCGCCCGAATGCCAAGAATTTGCCCTCAATGTAAGGGCAAATGTTTTAACGAAAAAAATACTTTGTCATTCTGCGATTACTGCCAAGGCAAAGGCGAAGTAACGGGCGTAGAATTTGAAAAATTCCAAATAAAAAGAATTTTTCAAGCTCAGTAATATTTCACTAAAGGGGGTGGCCGGCAACCAAACCCCTTTTTTCTATTCCAAAAACTTACTTACCGCCCCAACCGCTTTCTCCCCGTCATCCATCCACTCTATCTCTCTGCCCTGCCGCTCCCATCGCCTGAACCAGGTCATCTGCTTTCTGGCAAACTGCCGGCTGGCGATATTCAATTTTTCCACCATTTCTTCATATTTCATTTTGCCTTGCAAATAGCGGGCAATAAATTTATATTCCAAGCCGAAACTTTCCAGTCTTTTCCAGCTCAAACCTTCTCTGTGCAATCGTTTCACCTCCCCGATCATATCTTCTTTTTCTAATCTATCAATCAGCCTTTGACGGATTCTTTCATTTAAAACTTCCCTCGGGCAGGTTAAGCCGATAATTTTTACGTCATTCCGGCCCCCGAGCCGGAATCCAGAATTTGCCGCGATAGACAAGCTTCTGGATTGCGGGTCAAGCCCGCAATGACGGGTTGGAACTGCGCTCCTCGCAATGACATTATTACTCATAATTTCCACATATCTAATCAATCGCCTTTTATTTTTGCTGTCGCTTTGATTCAGCTTGCTGGCAAAAGCCGGATTTAACGCTTTCAATTTGTTCAAAAGCTGTTCAATGGTTAATTTTTCCAGTTCCCGCCTTAAGGCTTTATCTGCTTTAACTTTGTTTAATTTATAGCCGTCCACCACAGCCTGGAGATACAAACCCGAGCCGCCCGCCACAATCGGCAGTTTGCCTCTCTTCAAAATATTATCAATGGCCTGATAAGCCAGCTTTTGATATTTAGCCACATCAAACTGCTTTTTCGGATCTGCGACGTCTATCAAGTGATAAGGCACAGTATATTCTCCCAAATCTTTGCCGGTTCCCACATCCATTCCCTTATAAACTTGCCTGCTATCAGCCGACACAATTTCACCATTAAACAATGCCGCCAATCTAACCGCCAGTTTAGTCTTACCGCTGGAAGTCGGACCGAGAATAATGATGACTTTAGAATTGGTAATTTTTTTATTTATCATAGAATAAGACCAAACTCTTGTCGTTCCCGAAGCCGCAGGCTATCGGGAATCCATGGCCAGTCAAAACTATGGTTGGTATTAAGCCAACGATTTAGACGTTAACCACACCTGCCATTATATCCTTGATTCCGGCTTGGAAGCCGGAATGACAAACGAAATTGGAACCGCTGTGAATAACTCTCTCTATTGACCTATTTTAAACTTCTATCTATAATTATATTAGTAACTCTCTGGTTAGAGGGGCAATGAACTTCCAAGAGGAAGTTCAGTAATGCGATAAATGGTATTAGTGTGAATAGAAAAATTCAATGAAATTTATCGCATTACACCCCTCATTTTAACCAATAATAATATTGTATTTAATTACCGGCAATCACCGCCGATCCAAAATCGCTCTTTTTTAAAGGAGAATAAACAATGGCAAAAATTGCCTAAACCTCTTATTACCCAAGAGGTTCTTTTAGTTTAGTGATTAATGTAAAGGCAGCCAGCTGCCAATTAACCGCCTAAGTCTTTTCGTTTCATTAAATCATTCAGTTCCTGCCACCGCCTTTTTTTCTCTGTGGCTGGCACATCATCGGTTAATTTATACGCCGCCGTGCCCGGCCTGGGCGAATAGCGCGCGATATAGGCGCTAAAAAATTTAACTTGCTTAAATAATTTTACCGTATTGTTGAACTGCTTTTTAGTTTCGCCCGGAAAACCCACTATCACGTCCGTGGTAATCATCGCCTTTGGCATGGCCAGCCTGATTTTTTTGATTAATTTTTTGTAGTGCGCTACAGTATAGCGCCGATTCATCTTTTTTAAAATAACATCATCCCCGCTTTGTACCGGCAGATGGATTTCTTTAACAACTTTTTCACAACTGGCTACCGCCTCAATCAATTCATCCGTCATGTCCTTAGGATGACTGGTCGCGAATTTAATCTTAAAATCGCCAGGAATACTGTTTACCGCTTTCAATAAACCAGCAAAATTAACCCCCCTAGCCCCCCTTTCAAAGGGGGGCTTTGGGACTTGTCCCCCTTGTAAAGGGGGATTAAGGGGGTTAAAATAACTATTCACATTCTGCGCGATCAAAATAATCTCTTTATATCCGTTATTTACCAGCTCGCTCGCATCAGCCAAAATATCACCGGCCGCCCGGTACGCCTCCCGGCCCCGCGCGTACGGCACCACGCAGTAAGAGCAAAAATTATCACAGCCGTTGCCGATCGGCACATAAGCGGAAAGTTTAGAATTATATTTCGGTTTTATTTTTAAATAATCCTTTTCGCATTTTGCATTTGCATTAGTTTGAAAATTGGATTTTGAAAATTTATTGAAAATTGAAAATTGAAAATTGAAAATTTTATTTATCATCATCCATTCATCCACACACCCTTTCAATCTCTTTTTAACATCCTCCCGCCCAGCCAAACATCCGGTCAGCACAATTTTGCAGGCTGGATTTTCTGCTTTGATCCGCGGCAAAAGCCCATAGACCCGGTCCTCGGCCGACTGCCTGACGCCGCAGGTATTGATTACAACTAAATCAGCGGCGTATTTATCGCCGCATAATTTATAGCCTTGCCGCTCCAGCGCACTGGCCAGCCGCTCGCTGTCCGACTTGTTCATCTGGCAGCCGATGGTGATAATGTAATAAGTAGACATGATAAAAGTTTGTCATTGCGAGCCATGTACTCATGGCGAAGCAATCTCACGAATAAAAAATTTTAATCAAAACTCGCCATCCGTGAGATTGCTTCGTCGCCGAGTACGGCTCCTCGCAATGACAGTTAAATTCCTAATTCTCTCAACATCTCTTTCTGCTTTCTTGACAACCCGGTCGGCGTCTTCACGATCACTTCCACTAGCTGATCGCCTCTGCCTCGGCCATGAAGATGTGGCACGCCCTTATCTTTCAGCCTGAATACCCGGCCCGACTGCGTGCCCTCGGGAATTTTTAATTCCACCGGACCGTCAACGGTTTCTACGTCAATCTTTCCGCCCAGCGCGGCCAGGGCCACGCTGATTTCCGCTCGCGACAAAATATCATAATCCTGGCGCGCGAACCTTTTATCCGGAGCTACTCTGACTCTTATATATAAATCGCCCGGCTGTCCGGCCCGCGGCGCCGCCTCGCCCTGGCCAGAATATCTGATGCTTTCGCCATTATTAATGCCCGACGGAACTTTAAGATTTAACTTTACCACTTCGCTGACAATGCCATGGCCTTTGCACTGTTTGCATTTTTCCTTAATAATCTTGCCTTCGCCCTGGCAGGTCGGGCAGGTCGCTTGCACCTGGACACTGCCTAAAATCGTCCTCTGCGTTTTAATCACCCGCCCCGAACCATGGCAGGTCGGACAGGTTTCCCGGCCGGCTCCGGGTTCAGCCCCGTCGCCATGACAGCGCGAGCAGGCAATATTTTTTTTCAAATTGATTTCTTTTTCCGTCCCGAATACGGCTTCAATAAAACTGATATTTAAAGTTACCTCTATGTCGCTTCCCCGGCTGGCTCTTCGCCTGCCGCTTCCGCCGCCGGAGAAACCAAAAATGTCGCCGAAATTTCCCATAATATCGCCCAAGTCGTCCATATTAATGTTAAATCCCCCGCCGTCAAAGCCGGAGAAACCGGAAAAACCGCCGCCAGTTTGCGCCCGCTCAAAATCCGAGCCGAACTGATCATACTGCGAGCGTTTTTTTTGGTCGCTTAAAACCTGGTAAGCTTCATTGAGCTCCTTGAATTTAGCCTCGTCGCCGCCCAGTTTATCCGGATGAAACTTATGCGCTTTTTCCCGAAAAGCTTTCTTAATCTCATCGGCCGAGGCATTTTTATTAACGCCGAGTATATTGTAATAGTCTTTGGACATGAAACAAATTGTCATTGCGAGCGACTGAAAGGAGCGAAGTCAATCGCTACGCGAGATCTGGCGTAGCCATGACAATCTCACGTACTCGGATGTTAACCAGAGATTGCGAAGCCTGTCCCGAGCGAATGCGAGGGATCCGCGTTCGCTATCGCTCCTCGCAATGACATTGAATTTTTTAATCTATTTTTTTTCCGTAAATTCGCCTTCAATCGGCGGTTCTTCTTTTTTCGGTTCGCCAGCTCCCGGCTGACCGCCTTCGGCTTGCGCTCCGCCGCCTTCGGCGCCAGGCTGCGCGCTTTGCGCTGCTTGGTACATGGCCGCGCCGATCTTTTGCGCCACCGCGCTTAATTCTTCCATTTTCTTTTTTACCTCGTCCAAATTATCCGAGTCTTTAACTTTTTTCAGCTCTTCCAGTTTGGCTTCCAATTCTGTCTTGTCTTCGGCCTTGATTTTGCCTGCCCCGAGACCAGCCGAGGGGTCGCCCGCGTCTTTAATCAATTTTTCCGTCTGGAAAATCGCGGCCTCGGCCTGATTTTTAATTTCCACTTGTTCGCGTTTCTTTTTATCTTCTTCGGCGTGCAGTTCGGCGTCTTTCCTCATTTTTTCCACTTCATCCTTGGATAAGCCCGAAGAGGCGGTAATGGTGATTTTTTGTTCTTTATTAGTCGCTTTATCTTTAGCTTTTACATTTAAAATGCCATTGGCGTCAATGTCAAAGCTGACTTCTACCTGCGGAATGCCGCGCGGCGCTGATGGAATACCGTCTAAAATAAACCGGCCTAACGTTTTATTATCCGCGGCCATGGGGCGTTCGCCCTGCAGGACATGGATTTCTACGCTGGTCTGGCCGTCGGCCGCGGTGGAAAATGTTTGCGTCTTTGAAGTCGGGATCGTGGTATTGCGCTCAATTAACGGCGTGGCCACGCCGCCTAAAGTTTCAATGCCTAAAGTTAAGGGAGTAACATCTAACAACAGCACATCTTTAACATCGCCTTGCAGAACTCCGGCCTGCACCGCCGCGCCCATGGCCACAACTTCGTCCGGATTAACCGTTAAATTCGGCTCTTTGCCGAAAAATTCTTTAACCGTCTTTAAGACCAAGGGCATGCGCGTCATGCCCCCGACCATGACCACTTCGTCAATCTCTTTGGCTGACATGCCGGCATCACGCAAGGCCGCCTTAACCGGGCCAATGGTCGAGGCCACTAAGTCGCCCACTAATTCTTCCAGCTTGGCTCGAGTTATTTTCATGACTAAGTGCAAAGGCCGTCCGGTCGGATCAACCGTGATAAACGGCTGGTTAATTTCGGTTTCCGGCATAGTGGAAAGCTCAATCTTGGCTTTCTCGGCCGCTTCTTTAATCCGTTGCAAAGCCAGCGGGTCTTTTGACAAATCCGCGCCTTCGCTTTTCTTAAACTGTTCAATGACAAAAGCAATTACACGCTGGTCAAAATCATCGCCGCCTAAATGCGTATCGCCGTTGGTGGACTTCACTTCCACGGTATCGGACGACACATCCAAAATAGAAATATCAAACGTGCCGCCGCCTAAATCATAAACCGCGATTTTCTCGCCTTTTTTCTTTTCAAAACCATAAGCCAAGGCCGCGGCCGTTGGTTCGTTGATTATCCTTTTAACGTCTAGACCGGCGATACGCCCGGCGTCCTTCGTGGCCTGCCTTTGCGCGTCATTAAAATAGGCCGGCACGGTGATAATCGCTTCGGTAATGGTTTCGCCTAATTTGGCTTCAGCGTCGGCTTTAAGCTTGGCCAGGATCATGGCCGAGACTTCTTCCGGCGAATAATCCTTGTCTCCCATTTTCACTTTAGCGCCACCGTTGGCCTTAACGATTTTATACGGTACGGTTTTTAGGTCGCGCTGAACTTCATCGTCGGTAAACGCGCGGCCGATTAAGCGCTTGATGGAAAAAATCGTGTTTTCCGGATTGGTGACGGCCTGGCGCTTAGCCGACATGCCGACTAATCGTTCGCCGTTTTTGCTCATGCCCACGATAGACGGCGTGGTCCGTCCGCCTTCCACGTTTTCAATAATTTTCGGCTGGCCGCCTTCAATTATGGCCATGGCCGAATTGGTTGTTCCCAAATCAATTCCTAAAATTTTTGACATAATATTTTTTCACTTTTCTGCCCGGCTTTAGCCGGAGTTATATTAAAATTCATTAAATAACTCTCGCTAAAGCGAGGTAGAAATATTTATTAATTATTTTAATTGATTATTTAAAAACGGATTTTCCATGTTAAATACGATTTTCGGTATCTGGTTGTTTATTATTTTTAAAGGAATACCATATTTCATTTCATACAAAGTTCCAACTGCGCAGAATAAAGCCTGGCCATAATCTAATCCAACCTTCTCGCATGCCAGTCTGACATCTTTTTCCGAATGGCCTTCAACCTCAATCAGCGGTTCAAGAAATGGCCAGGAATCAATAGTGATTTCAACTCCATCCAGTTTCCAAAGTTCTCTTTTTGTCTCCTGATAAGATTTTATTTCGCAACCAACAGAAGTTAACAATTTAACAGCCTGATCAAAATTATTTACTTCCAGGCAGATTTCCTTTTGGTCGTGAATCTTATCTCCGAGCAACTTTTTCATACTCATGGTAATCTTATTGCCTTCATCACGGACTCTTAACCAGCCGACTTTATTCATTTTTTTATCCGGCAGACTAAGGGTAAATCTTTTTTGCAGATATTCTCTCCTGACAAGCGTGGCTCCGGCCTTTTTAAGCATTTCTCTGCTTTTAGACTTATCTATATCTGGAAAAGTTGCCTCATATTCTATATTCATATATAAAAGCCTTAATGCAAATAGTATCACGATCACCTAACCGGATAGGCAGGCTTTCGCAAGAATGACAGATGAAGATTATTTCTTCACCGTCTTTATCTTAATCGTTTTCGGCTTAGTCTCCGGCGCTTTAGGTGCGGAAATTTTCAGGATGCCGTTAACCGCTTCGGCCGAAGCTTTTTCGCCCACTACATGAGACGGCAAAGGCACGCTCCGGTAGAAACTGCCGCGGCGAATTTCTTTTCTGTAATAGTTTTTATCTTCCACCTCTGATTTCTTTTCCGACTCGCCCTTGATGGTTAAGACGTCGTTTTCAATGGAAATGTCAACTTTTTCCGGGTCAATCCCGGCCAGCTGGGTTTCTATGAAGACGTTATCTTTATCCTGATAAACGTCCACCGCCGGCATATAGCCGGTCATACCGGTCCGCGCCGGCATTAAATTTTCAAACATTTTTTCCATGTCCTCAAACGGTTCAAGGAATGGAGTCCACTTGATTATGGGTGACATATGCTTGGTCTCCTTTTTCTACCCGGCTTCAGCCGGAGTTAACTATCGCTAAAGCGAGGCAGAATATTAAAAATTATTTTTTCTTATACACAATAACCTTGGCAGGTTCTATTATCTTCCCATTTAATTTATACCCGGCCTTAACCTGTTTTACCACCGCGCAATCCAGTTTTTCATCATCGCATTCCTCACTGCCGATCGCTTCCATTGTATTATGGTCAAACTCTTGACCCGCGTTAATTTCTTCCACCCCGATCTTATTTAACACATCCTTAAATTGCTTAACCACGTGCTGAACACCGGCCAGCCAGCCTGCCTGCCGGCCAGGCAGGTCGTCGGTTGACTCGCCGTTATGATGCTCCAGCGCCATTTTTAAATGATCATAAACCGGCAAAATTTCCTTTAGCATCTGCTCATTGGCGTAAGCCGCGAATTCCATTTTTTCCTTGGCCGTCTGCTTCAGTAAATTCTGGTAATCGGCCAAAGCGCGCTTGTATTTATTTTCCAAATCGCAGAAGCCGCCAGATTTATTTTCAATAAATTTTTCCACGGCCGCTTTGGTATATGGATTTAGTTTTATTTTTTGCAGAGCCTCTTCCGGCTTAATCCAGATCAATTCGTCATTTTCCCTGTCATCCGGCTTTAATTCGCCGCCGGCCAGCTTGGCGCTGTAATCAATAAAAATAAAATGAACTTTTTTTTCAAATAACTCCGGATAAACGCAATCCTGTACGCCATTAAGTTTAAAATCGCTGATCTCCAGTCCGGTTTCTTCAAAAATTTCTCTTTTTAAGGCCTGGCTCATGGTCTCGCCCAATTCAACTTTACCGCCCGGCATCTGCCAATGGCCGCGCCACTTCGGCGACTTGCCCAATAAAATTTCTCCTTGATCATTATAAATTATCGCGCCCACCACGGGCTTGGGATATTTTTTTTCTTCGCTCATAATTTTGCCGTTAATTTATCATTAATAAACTTTATCAGCGCCAAATTTTTTTCATAATTCATTCTGACCGGGCCTAAGATGCCGACCAATCCGATATTGTCGCCCAAGCGGTACTTCACCATGACCGCGCCGCAATATGGGCTGAACGGATTTTTTGAACCCAGTAGAATCTGCTCGCCAAATTTCAAATCATTAAACACCCGGACAATCACTTCGTCCAGCCGGTCAATCACTTCCGAAATGTCATAGATCAAACCGGTTTCCGAAAACTCGGGCTGATGCAGTAAATTACTGACGCCGGTGTAATATAAATTATGCCGATGAAACGCCCAAAAAACCGCGTTGTCGGAAAGTTTGGCCATGGCCTTGGCCGCCTGCTTAAAATTTTCCTCATCCTTTTTGGCCAGCAGTTTTTCAAAAATTTTCGCCTCGGCATCGTTTAAATTTTTTTCGCTTAATTTTTCCAAATAGAAACCATAGGCTTTTTCCGTGGGCACGCGTCCGGCCGAAGTATGCGGCTGAGCGATATAGCCTTCCTGCTCCAGCTCGGCCATCTCATTTCTGACCGTGGCCGCGGAAATGTCCAAATTGTATTTATCAACCAACCCTTCCGACCCCACCGGCAAAGCGGTTTTAATATGCTCTTTTATTATGGTTTTTAGGATTAATTCCTTGCGTTTGTCCATATATTAGCATTATATAACATTTAGCACTCTTGTCAAGAGAGTGCTAATTACTTCGCCTGCCTGCCCCGTAGCGTGCCTTGCGAGCGTACGGGGTCAAGAGTGCTAAAATATATCGTGGACACTCGGTGTCCAATGGACACCGAGTGTCTTTTGCAAAATAAAAAGGAGGCCTTACCCATCGGGCAAGACCTCTCATAAGCATTAAATCTGATTTTGGAACGGAAATAAGACTACTTATCTAGTTTTCCGCTCCTCCATTTGTCTAAACAGCGATGATACCAAGGCTTAATATCCTCTGGCATAAAGTCGCAAATTGCCGCGACCATTAATGTCAGCATAACAGCCAAAATTACAATGTCAAAACGCATAAATATTCCTCCTATTAATAATTTTTGGCTCCATAGTGCCGTTAGCCCTATGGAGCCGGAAGACATGGCTAATCATTTCCCCGGAATACAGGCAATCCTCGCCTGCCTCGGGGCGGCCGCGATCTGTCCTTTTGTTTGTTCGGCGGTCTTTCCGCAGAAAGGGCACTTTTCAACTATGATGAAAGTTGTGTCATCATCATAGACGTGCCTGAATGAACTGCAGTCTATGCTTACGCACAGACCTCGTTCAGCGTCGCCGAAACAATGTTCTTGCCGTCCGTATCCGTCCAGCCAGACATTGCCTATACAGTCGTGTTCCCATATTTTTGGCATAAAATTCTCCTTTCTAAAACAGTTGTTAATGTTCGTTCCTCCTCAGTATTTATTTTTTAACTTCAAATTACCCTATCATTATTGACGGCGAAAGTCAATAATAGTCAAAAAAATGGTTGTAAAACCATTTCAAAATCACCCGGGGGGTTCGGGGGTTGGAGTTGGCGCCAAGGCTTACAGCACGAAGATAAATCAAGGTGATAGCCAATCGGAAACCCCCGAGACTTCTTTGGTTACTTTCTTGGTCACAAGAAAGTAACCCCTAGCGGAGCGGCGCGAACAATTTAATTTGAAAAAGGCAAGCGGCAATGATGAAATGATTATTTAGTAAACAGATAAAACCAACTTCGTTCTACCGACTCCTGGATTCCCGCTTTTGCGGGAATGACAAAAAACAGAAGGCCGCAATGACAATCCTTAAATCCCCCTAACCCCCTTTGATAAAGGGGGCAAAAAACTAAACGGCTCCACAGCCCTTATGGGACTATGGAGCCAAAAAGGACAAGCGAACTAAAAATATAAATTAACTCCGGCTAAAGCTGGGTAGAAAAAAATTACTTCGCCGGCGTGCTGGTCGCGGTTTGCCGGTTAAAATACCAGGTTAAAACTTCATTGGCGATCGGCACGGCCGTGGACGAACCCTCGCCGCCGGACTCAATTAAAATAGTAATTACTAACCGCGGCTGGTCATAAGGCGCCCAGCCGGTGAACCAAGCATGAGTCGGCTTAGTGGACGACCATTGCGCCGTGCCGGTTTTGCCGGCTACGGACACAGGCACGGATTGCAGGCTCCTGGCGCTGCCGTCAGTAACGGCCTGCCTCATGCCAGCTCGCACAATTTCAATGGTTTTGGCGCTGGCAATATTTGCCTTGATTGGCTTGCTGTCCGCCTCGCCAATAGGCTGATCTTGGCTGTCCAAAATCAGCCTGATCAAATGCGGCCGATACAAAGAGCCGCCGTTAGCAAACACGGCCGTATAATTCGCCACTTGCAAGGGAGTAACCAAAATGTCGCCTTGGCCGATTGCCACATGGTAAGTGTCGCCGATATACCAGCTCTCGCCTTTGGTTTTTAATTTCCATTCTTTGGTAGGCAAAAATCCATTGGCTTCATTGGGCAGGTCAATGCCGGTTTGCGCGTCCAAACCAAACATTTTTTCGTACTTGACCAAGCGGTCAAGCCCCAAACCAGCGAAGCTCTGATAACCGCCGCCGATGTAATAAAAAAAAGTGTTAACCGACTCGGCCAGCGCCCGTTTAACATTAGTCGCGCCGTGGCCGCCGGCCTTCCAGTCAGGGAAAAACCATTGATTGATTCTAATTCCGCCGTTGCTCAAAACCGCGGTGCTTTCGTTGATTACGCCCTCTTCCAGAGCCGCGGCCGCCACTACCGGCTTGATGGTTGATCCTGACGGATACTCGCCGGAAACACAGCGGTTAAACAGCGGCCGGTCCGGATTATTCGCCAGTTGATCATACTCGGCTTGTGTTACACCCCGGGCGAAATCATTATTATTAAACGCGGGAAAACTTACCATGGCTAAAATCTCGCCATTGTTCGGATCCTCCGCGATGGCGCAAGCTTTGTTCAAATTTAATTTTTTAAGCTGATTAATCACCGACTCTTCCATTTTTTTCTGCAGCTCAATGTCCAGCGATAAAACCAAATTATGCCCGTCTTGCCCCGCCTCCTGGTTGATTATTTTTTTTTCCTTGCCCAAGGCGTCAACCTCAATTTGCTTTTTGCCGTTCAAGCCTTTCATCTCGTTCTCCCAAAAATTTTCCAGGCCGGATTTGCCGATATAGTCAATGGGCAAATATTCTCTGCCGAATTTAACCAACTCCGCGTCATTAATTTTCCCCGTATAGCCGAGGAGATGCGACAGCGACAGACTGTACAAATTATATTCGCGCCTGGTCCTGTTGGTTAATACCACGCCCGGCAGATTGTCTGATTCCAAATAAAGCTTCATGGCATTGTCATAGTCAATATTGTCAGCGATAAACAAAGGCTGATAGGAGTCAAGCGAACCCGGCTTAACTTTAGCCAGTAGATCAACAATATCGCCGGCCTTGAGATTGCCTAAATTATTACTGACTTTTTCTATAATCGCCTTCTGCTGAAGCTTATCCTTAGGCATGTCGGACGGCACAAAATATAATAAAAAGTTAGCCGAGTTTCTGACTAACGGCCGGCCGAAACGGTCATAAATAACGCCGCGTTTGGCTTCCTGCCTTTCCACCCTGATGCGGTTGCCTTCGGCCAGTTCGTAATAATAGCCGCCTTTGACGATTTGCAGCCAAGCGGCCCGCGCCAGAATCAGCCCGATAAATAATAAAAAAAATAAATTTATTCTAAAAATTTTATTCGCGTCAAAACTTTTGCCCACCGTATCTTTTCTGCCCGATCGGGACGCTGGCTCTTCAAGCCAATCAATACCGCCGCTTTTTTTAAGTTTCGCCGATTTAACGCTGCCTTGCTGAATAACAAACGGGTCGTTCCTCTTAAATTGTTTTTTTACAAAAATCATGCTTTTTTACCCCTGTGAAATAATTTTGCCTTTGGCAAAATTAGCGCAAGGCGCTATTTCACGGGGTGAATTAAAAATTCCGGCTTGAAATTTCTGCTGAAAAAATGAACCAGATAAAAGATAAAAAAAGTAAATAATAAATTCAAGCCGATTTGCTTCAAAGTTGATTGCCAGGCATTTCCGGCGGATTCGGCAAAAATAAAAGTAATAAGCCGGATAATCAGTTTGTAAATAACAGTCGCTAAAGCCACCAAAGCCAGAAATGAGTACAGCGAACGGTTGGTAAAGAAATAATTCAGCAATATATTGGCGGCCAGAATAGTAAGGCTCAAGGAAAATAGAAAGGTGCCAAACGGCAAAAAGGAAAAAATTTCCAAAATCATGCCCGCGCCGACCGACCACCAAATAGCGTAATCAAACTTTAAAAAACCTAAAATAATAATTAAAACAACCAAGACTAAATTTAAATTGGCCAGCCAGCCGGGCAGGCTGCTGATGAAAAAAATTTGAATGCCCGCCAGGCTGATTATTAAGGCAATATTGGTAATTATTTTAGCTGTCATAATTAAGAGTTATTTAATTTTATTTTTTTACCAAATTCTCCCCCACCCTGAAAATATCTCCGGCGCCCATGAGCACGATAACATCATCGCGCTGAACATTCTCCCGCAAATATTTTTCACATTCCTTGAGAGTTGGAATGTATTTTGCCTGGCCGCCAATTGCTTCCACCAGCTCCCGGCTTGACACTCCGCCCTGCTTTTCCCGCGCCGAGCCGTAAATGTCTAAAATAATCAGTTCATCAGCCAGGCCGAAACTTTTTACAAAGCCGTTAAACAAAGCTTTAGTGCGGCTGAAAGTATGCGGATGAAACGCCGCGACCAATCTTCTCCGGCCGTATTTTTGGCGCACGGCTGACAGCGTGGCTTTTATTTCCGTGGGGTGATGCGCATAGTCGTCAATTACGACCGCGCCTCTAAATTCTCCCAGCGCCTGCAGACGGCGCGCCGTGCCGGTAAATTCTTCCAAATGTTTTCTGATGTTAAATAGTTCTATCCCGAGCTCCACGCCAGCCGCGATCACGGCCAGCGCGTTGGATACGTTATGCCGGCCGGAGAGCTGAATGGAAAAATCTCCAAGTTCTAACCCCCCTAAGCCCCCCTTTAAAAGGGGGGTCGGGGGGGGTTCTTCTTCGCCCACTCCCAATTTCACCTTAAAATATTGCCTTTGTTTATCACTCTTAATGCCATAGGCCACGTAATCGGCCGCTTGATTAATCGCGTAAGTAATAACTTTGCCGCGGCAGTTCACGGCCGCGATTTTTCTGATGATCGCGTCATCATAATTTGCCACCAGAAAACCTTTGACCGGAATTTTTTTGATAAATTCTATAAAAACATTTCTATAATCGTCCGGCGCGGGGAAAAAATCAGGATGGTCATAATCAATATTATTTAAAAGCACGGCCTTGGGCTGATAATTGGCCAGCTTATTTTGATACTCGTCAGCTTCAACTACTAAATAGTCAGAATCGCCGGAGAGCGAACAGCCATTAAATTGCGGCACCAGCGCGCCCGCCATTACGCTGGGTTCCAAGCCGGCCAGGTTCATGACATAGCCCAGCCAAGCCGTGGTCGTGGTTTTACCGTGCGAACCAACCACCGCGATGCCGTATTTCTGATTAAACACTTCGCCCAGAGCTTGCGCGTAAGTTAAGGTTTTAATTTTCCCGGCCAAAGCCGCGGCCACTTCCGCATTAGTTTGCGCGTTATAGGCCGTGGAATAAATAATTAAATCCGCGTCTTTGGGAATATTGGCCGCGTCAAAGCGCTCAATAACTTTTATGCCGCAATCGGCCAGCACCTGATCAGTCATAAAAACTTCCGGCCCGTCCGAACCGCTGATTTCCGCCCCCTGCGCGGCCAAATATTGCGCCAGCATGGTCATGCCCACGCCCTTAATCCCGATCAAGTAAATTTTTTTTGCTTTATTAAAATCCATATATAATATTTTCTACCCGGCTTCAGCCGGAGTTACTCCGCAATGCTCGCATTTATCCCAACTAATCTTTCCAACCACCGCCAATAATAATTTTTTTACGTTTTCCGCGTTGTCTTTCATGATGCGGCTGATCATTTCCCAAGTTACAGCTTCTTCCCCTGTGCGCCAGCAATCATAGTCCGTGGCCATGGCCACGCTGGCGTAGCAGAGGCCCAGCTCGCGCGCCAAAATAACCTCCGGCACAGTTGACATATTAATAACATCGCCGCCGATTAAACGGAAAAAATTACTTTCCGCTTTGGTGGAAAACCGCGGTCCTTCTATGGTTACCACCGTGCCACTTTGATGATGTGTTAAGCCCAGCTGGCGCGCGGTTTCAATTAACGCCTGTCTTAGCTGTGGACAAAATGGTTCAGCCATGGGCGTATGCACGATTTTTTCTTCAAAATCTTCAAAAAAAGTCAAATTGCGATGCTTGGTCATGTCAATGAATTGATCAAGAAAAACAAAATCGCGCGGCCTGATTTCTTCCTTGAGCGAACCGCAGGCCGTGGTGGCGATGAGATGCGTACAGTCCAACTCTTTTAAGGCCCAAAGGTTGGCCCGGAAAGGAACTTGCGTTGGCGGAATCGTATGCGCTTTGCCATGCCGAGCCAAAATTACCGTTTCCACGCCATTAATTTTTCCGCAAGTTAAACTGGAAGAAGTTTTGCCGTAAGGAGTGGCAACGGTTTTTTCCTCCGCGTCTTTTAAAATTCGCGGATCATCCAGTCCGCTGCCGCCGATAATGGCAAGTTTGATATTAGACATATATACTTTATATTCTACCCTGCTTTAGCAGGCTGTTACTTTATATTCTACCCTGCTTTAGCAGGCTGTTACTTTATATTCTACCCTGCTTTAGCAGGCTGTTACGAACTGGCAATATTTAACTCCGGCTAAAGCCGGGCGGAAATAAAATATTTACTCCGCCTCATACTCCACCAGCGCCCTAACTTCCAGTCCCCGCTCTTTCAATTTTCCAGAACCATGCAAAAACGGCAGATCAATTAAAAAGCTGACGCCCAAGATTTTTCCGCCCAATTTTTCAATCAAATCGCAAGCCGCCAAGGCCGTGCCGCCGGTGGCGCACAGGTCGTCAATCAAGATAACTGTCTCGCCCGGCTTAATGGCGTCTTCATGCATCTCAATAATATTGCTGGCGTATTCCAGTTCATACCCTTGTTCAATCACGCGCCCGGGCAGTTTGCCTTGCTTGCGCACGATAGCCAAGCCGCAATTCAATTTATACGCCACGGGCGAGGCCAATAAAAAACCGCGCGCGTCAATGCCAACGACTTTGTCAATTTTTTTTCCCGCAAACGGCGCGGCCAATTCATCAATCGCCTGCTTAAACGCCGCCGCGTCTTCCAACAACGTGGTAATGTCCTTAAAATTTATACCCGGCTTGGGCCAATCCGGAATTTCTCTGATTTTTGATTTTAAGTTCATAATAATATTCTACCCTGCTTTAGCAGGCTGTTTTACTTAATATTCTACCCTGCTTTAGCAGGCTGTTACGAACTGGCAATATTTAACCCCGACTAAAGCCGGGTAGAAATAATGCCCTCACCTTTAATCTTCTCCACGTCCAGCCCGATTTTCCTGAACTCGGTTTCCATGCCAGTCGTAATCAAGCTATTCAGCTTGCACAGAATATCTTCATGCCGGCAATGCTTTTCCGCCTTAGTTAAAGCGATACTATAAAAATAATCGTCCCAATAATCAACGTCAAATCGAATTGACTGCTGATTGGCTTCCAAAGAATCAAGCGCCCTTACCAGCTTGGCCTCGCGCGTCTGGCCTGTTTCAAATTCCGACCACAAATCGTAAAATTCCGCGCCCAACTTTCCGCCGATCATTTTTTTTATTTTTTTCATTTCCCGCTCCTCGTCTTTTCGCTTCTGCAGTTTAATTTTGCGGTTGGTCGCGGTTACGCCGTGAGGAATGTCCCCGATTTCCGCTTCGGCCAAATCATGTATCAGCGCCATTTTTAGAGCCTTAAAAATTTCCACTTCATTTTTTAAATACGGCTGGACCAATAGTACTAGCAGGCACACCTGCCATGAATGGTCGGCCACGCTCTCCTGCCGCTCGCCCGACAGCTTAATCGTCCTCTTCTGGGATTTCAATTTGGAAGAAAATTTTAAAAACTGCAAAATTTTATCGGCTTTTTTCATATCAGTGCTGGAGGTTGAACCTCTCCGCTTCCCTTAAAATCTTATTCTCATCCAAAGTCTTAACTTGCCTATTTTTCATGATCACTCTGCCATTTACAACTACATTTTCCACATCACTGCCGCCGGCGCAATAAACTAAATGAGAGTATGAATCATACAAAGGCGCCAAATGCGGCTTATTTAAATTTATAGTTATAATATCAGCTTCTTTGCCTATTTCCAGTGAACCGATTTCTTTTTCCCGGCCTAAAACTTTGGCACCGTCAATGGTGGCCATTTTCACTGCCTGCCGGGCGCTTACCACGGCCGGATTCAGACTGGCCAGTTTGTGCATCAAAGCGCAACCGCGCATCTCCATAAATAAATCCTGCGTGTTATTGCTGGCCGCGCCATCAGTACCCAGGCCAACCGGTATTTCCAGCTCCAGCATTTTTGCCAACGGCGCCGCGCCGGACGCCAATTTCATATTGCTAATCGGGCAATGCGCGGCTTTCACCCCCCTGTCCTTATAAATTTTTAAATCATTATCATCCAGCCAAACGCTGTGCGCCGCCATGGTCGCGGGCGCGAGCAATCCCAGTTCATCCAGATATTCCACTGGCGTTTTACCGCGCGCCTGTTTACAGTCTTCAACTTCTTTTTTAGTTTCACTGACATGTATATGCACGCGTAAATTCTCCGCGCCAGCCGCTTGTTTAACTTTTTCCAAAACATCTCTGGGACAAACATAGACCGAGTGCGGCGCCAAAGCGATTTTCACCAGTTCATTGTCCTTAAATTGTTTAGCCAGTTCAACCACCCGTTCCACCGTATAGCCCGGAGTTTTTAGATCCAAGCCAAGCACAGCTCTTAAGCCGGCTTTTTCCACTATTTCAGCCAAAAATTCCTGGCCGAAAAAATACATGTCATTAAAACAAGTCGTGCCTGATTTTATCATTTCCAGGCATGACAGCGCGCCGGATTTTCTGACAAATTCCTCATTAACAAATTTAGCTTCAGCCGGAAAAATATGATTGAACAGCCAGTCGTTAAGCGGCAAATCATCAGCCAGTCCGCGAAAATACGCCATGGCCGCGTGCGTGTGGCAGTTTATCAGGCCGGGCATGACAATGGCCTTGCCCGCGTCAATAATTTCTTTGGCCTGATAATTTTTTATTTCATCTCCAGCTCCAACGGCACAGATTTTATTTTCAGACACGGCGACAAAACCGTCTTTGATAATAGACAGCTCATCGTCCATAGGCAAAACATATTTTCCTTTGATGATTAAATCGCAAAGCATATACCTCTTTGTCATTCCCGCGCAGGCGGGAATCCACTTCCTTTTAAATTTAAAATATCCCTTATTATCTTCCCCATCTCCTCTCTCGCTTCCTTTTTCATCGCGCTGGCCATATTAGCGGACAATTTTGTCAGATTTTCCTTATCCGCCAGCGAATCTTCCACCAGATGCGTAAAATTTTCCGGCGTCAAATATTTTTGCCTGGCCACGATCGCGGCTTTTTTGCTTCTAAAAAAATCAGCGTTGGCCTCCTGATGCGAATCCGGCATTGGAATGATTATACTCGCTTTGCCCAAATCTGACAACTCGCCTAAAGTGCTCATGCCCGCCCTGGTTACCACCAAATCCGCCGCCTTCATGGCCGCGGCCATCTGTTCGGCGCTTAGAAATTCGTAGCTCTCGTAACGCGTAACGCGTAACGCGTAACGCGTAACAGCTTTATCTTTTCCGGTTATATGTAAAATCCGGCAAAACTTAGTCAGCTCGCTTAAATTTTTTTCAACTAACTTATTAATTGACTCGGCACCAGTGCCACCACCCAAAATTAAAACTATTGGAAATTTTTTATCAAATTCAAATTGCGTTGTGCGTTGTGCGTTACGCGTTACGCGTTCCAGGCTTCGCCTGGTCGGATTTCCAATCCACACCGCTTTTTTCCCGTAGTCAGCTAAAGATTTTTCAAACGCCACGGTTATTGTCTTAGCGAACGGCGCCATCAGCCTGTTGGCCAGTCCGGGCACAATGTCCTGCTGATGGATTAACACCGGCACGCCGAGCAGCCAAGCCGCCCAAACTACCGGCACGCTGACGAAACTGCCCGCGCTTATCACTAGATTAGGCCGCCACGCGAGCATCAGCCGCAGCGCCTGCCAAAAGCCCAATTTAATTTTAAAAATATCAGCCAAATTTTTTAAAGAAAAATACCGGCGCCATTTTCCGCCGCTGATAGCCTTAAACTTAATTCCCGCGCGCTCCACCATCTCCCGCTCCGGCCCGAACTTGGTCCCCAGCCAAAAAAATTCAAACCCTGCATTACCCCCCTTGTAAAGGGGGGCTGGGGGGTTATTACCCCCTTTAACAAAGGCCCGTCTCGCCGAAGGCTCGCCGAGGCGGAGGGTTAGGGGGATTTTAAGTTCTTCCGCCACCGCCAACAGCGGCGCCACTGACCCGCCGGTTCCCCCGCCGGTTAAAAGGATTTTGTATTTTTTTTCGTTCTTCATTATTTTATTTTGCCGCGATGGTTATGTTTAATTTTCTGCGGAAACGCCATTCATTGATGCGGCTGGCGGAAATTATAGTAAGACCGGCCGCGATGGATTCGGTTGAGCCGATACTGGCTAAAATCCAGCCATTATGCATCACTCCGAGCAACGAACCGATAATACCCATGACTGGAGCCAGTAGGGCTCCAATCATTAAACCCAGCCGGGCCGGATTGGTAAAATCTTGCAGAATTGACAGTTTAAGCAATGGCTTAAAAGATCTGGCGGCGGTTTTGCCTTCAAGCGCTAGAACATCAGCGTTTTTTTTGTACATAAAGACCGATTGAACAGCCGTGGTCAGCGACAGAGCGACTGCGGACAAGCCGAAGACTGCGCCGGCCAGAATCAGTTTATTTTCTTCTATTAACCCTTCCACTGAAAACGCTCCCCAAGTGGCCAAAGCGAAGACGGGGATTAAGAGTCTGCCGCGTTTGGCTAATTCGCGCCAGGAAAAGCCGGAGCCGCGCAAAGCCATCAGCTCGGCCGATTCGCCCAGAAGATCGTCCGCCGAAGCGGCGAACAGTTTGCCCAAACCGCTGACGAATTTTTCCAAAATGTGCGCCGCCGGGCCGATAATCAGCAAAGCCTTGATGATGGACTGGGCGATCTTCGTTCTCTCCTGGGCATTATCTATGATTACCCTGAAAACGGAATAATCAACGGCGATGGGGTAGATTACTTCCGACAGCTCGGTAATAAATTTCCGCTCATCCGGCTTAATGCCGATATTCTCCTCGTCAATCAGAACGATTTTTTTAAATCTTAGCCTGTCTTTAAGGATAACATGCATGGCCTGATCCAAATCCTGCTTGTGCCGTTTGGCTTCAGCATGATCCTTGTCCGTGAAGACCGGCAGATGCTTGTCTTTCAGTAATTTAGGCAGCCAGTTGATAATATAATTATGCTGGCTATGGACGCTAATGGTGTGAATTGCTTTTAATACATTTTCCGGCGTGCGCAAAACAGTCCGCACGCCGATGGCTTTGCCGTTACGGAGAATATTCCTGATTTTTTCTTTATACTCCGGCTGTTTCTTGAATATATATCTTATTTCCAAAGGCAAATATTTTTCCCAGTCGCATTCTTCGGGCAAAGAAATGACTTCCAGCTTGTACGAGCCGATCGGCGAAACCTTGGGCGGGCGTGAAAATCTTTCAAACATAGTTTTTGTGTTTTTAAATCAAAGAATAATACATTTTTCCATCAGGAAAAAGTTGCCGATATGATCAGGGCCTTTGTGGCCGGGGATACGGATTAATTTTTCATCAATAATCTTAAAATGCGGCTTAAATAATTCTCTTGCCTCTTCTTGCGTTGAATAATATATTTTCGTGCCTGACGGGCTGGATCTGTAGCCGCCTCCGCTTCCGCCGTATTCCGGGCTGGAATCATTAAAACACATGGACAGATATTTTCCGCCATCGTTTAACAGCTGATAAATATTTTTTACGTATTCGTCCCAAACAGTTTGACGATTTAGATGGTGCAACAGCCCCCACTCAAAAATGAAATCAAATTTTTCTTTCAGTTTATCCAGCTCCTTTACATCCATTGCTTTAAATCCAGCTTTAGCTCCTTGCTTGGCCGCGTTTTCTTTCGCGTATCTTATGGCTTTTTCGGACAAGTCTATACCCAGCACGTCAAACCCTTTTCCGGCTAAATAGATGGCGTAAAATCCTTCGCCGCAGGCAACATCAAGGGTTTTACCTGGCTTAATAATTCCTTGCTCCACGAAATCCACCAGCTCTTGCGGCGGACTTGTTCTTGTCCAAACCGCGCCAGGCTTACTGTAAATTTTTTCAAAAATATTTTTTTCCTGGCTCATATTTTTATGAAATTCATGCTAAATGGCGAACCCAAAAATTTTTACCTTATATTTTAACACGTCATTAAGCTGGACCGCTTCTATTTCTAAATCATAATGCGACTGCAGGTTAAGCCAGAACTGCGGCGAAGTGTTAAAATATTTGCCAAGGCGGAGGGCGGTGTCGGCGGTGATGGAGCGCAGACCGCGCACGATTTCGTTAATTCGGCGCGGCGCGACTCCGATATCTTTAGCCAAACGATATTGGCTGATTTTTAGCGGAGCCAAAAATTCTTCGTTTAATATTTCCCCGGGGTGAATTGGTTTTATTTTTTTGGACATATAGTCTGTGTTTAGTTATTAATGATAATCAATTATTTCTACTTCATATGCGTCGTGCAAATGCCATTTGAAACAAATGCGCCATTGATAATTAATGCGGATGCTATATTGCTCTTTCCTTTTGCCTATTAATTTTTCCAAATAATTGGCTGGCGGAATCCGCAAGTCATTTATAGAACTGGCGGCATTGATCATCCACAGTTTACGCATGGCTGTTCTTTGAATTAAGGACGGCAGTTTAAGCGAATATTCCCGATTAAATATCTTTTGAGTTTCCTTGCAAGCAAAGCTTTTTATCATACGCATTATTATATTAACGCATTGCGTTAATACTGTCAAGCGTTAATATCAGTCAAAAATTTTACTCCAATAAATATGCCAATAAAGCCATGCGCGCATAAAGTCCGTTTTCGGCTTGCCTAAAATAAGCTACCCGTTCATCAGTTTGCTCAGTTTTCAGAGGCAAATTTATCTCTTCAACATGAGGCAAGGGATGGAGCAAGCGCGCGCTAGATTTTAACAGCTTAAAATTTTCTTCGGCAATTTTATATATTCCCGCCGCCTTATTATATTCTCCGGCGGTCATTTGTTCTTTTTGGATTCGCGTCATATAAACAATATCCGCCAGCGGCAAACATTTATTCAAATCTGTTTGTTCCTCATACTGGACATCATGTCTCATTAAATAATCTTTAATGTCGTCTTTTATTGAAAGATTTTCAGGCGAAACAAAAATGATTTTTATATTTTTAAATTTCCCCAAAAGATAACAAAGCGATCTGACCGTGCGTCCGTTTTTCAAATCACCAACCATGGCGATGGTCAGATTGTCCAGCCTGCCGGTTTCTTTCCGGATAGTATAAAGATCTAACAGAGCCTGAGTCGGATGCTGGCCAGAACCGTCTCCGCCGTTAATTATGGGAACAGGGCTTACCGCGGCTGCCTGTTTCGCCGCTCCTGTTTCAAAATGCCTGATGACAATAATGTCGGCGTATGCTGAAATAATTCTAGTAGTGTCAATCAGCGACTCGCCTTTTACGGCCGAAGAAAATTCTTTAGCGTTTTCCGTGCTGATAACGTTTCCGCCCAGCTTCATCATGGCGGATTCAAAACTTAATCTGGTCCTGGTGCTGGGTTCGTAAAAAAGCGCGGCCAAAATTTTTCCGGTTAAAGGCTTGTCAGCGGAATCTCTAAATTCATCAGCTCTCTTAAACAGGCTCAAAATAATTTCTACGCTTAGCTGTTGAGATTCCACAAGGTGATTTAATTTCATAAAAAAGTTTAGTTTTATTTTGACTCCAGCGCAATCTCCGCCAGGGACTGCGCCGCCGGTTGGTTTTTAGTTAAATGTTCTGAATAGCCTGTCTTAGCCAGAACGGTATATTCTCGCTCAAAATTTCTTGTTTGGAAAGCCACCTATATTCGTAATGCTCATCGCTTAATTTTGTTTCGTCAGAGTCGGATGAACATAGGTAAGTTTTACCGGATAAATGAAAACCCTTGGTCGGTAAATCCATTTCCCAAATATTTAGTAATTTAATAATATTGATAGCCAATTTAACTTCCTCGGCAACTTCGCGCTTTAAAGCCGACTCATCGTCTTCGTCTTTTTTCTTTCTGCCGCCAGGCAGATCAAAATCGCCGCCGATAAAACCTTCCTTTCTTAAAACAAGAAATTTATCGTTGTGTTTTATCAGGGCTTTGACGGCCCGCTGGTGTTTTAAATTCATATAAATTACCCAAACTTTAATTAAATTAGCTTTCATTATACTCTCCTCTTTTAATATTAGAAATATTTACGGGGATGTTATCAAAAAGATAAAAGTGAACATTTAAAAGATAAAAGTGAACAATGACCAAATTCTGATTTTCTGATAAGGTTGAATGTTTTTTAATAATTAACATTCAACCTATGAACAAGCAACAATTGCACAAAAGGCTCACTG
>JAUSGE010000041.1 GCA_030649205.1 bacterium | reverse complement strand
AAAAGAAAAAATTGATACCGCCCTCAAAACAAAAAATAACCTATTCGCCCGAAAGCATTAAAATTTCTTTTGTTTTAGGGGAAAATCTTTTTAATTCGCTTCAAATGCAAAACCCCGCCCCCGAAGTGCGGGGCGGGGCTGAATTCTCGCCTGAAAATTTTTCTGCCTTAAGGCAGAAAAATAACAATGAGTTCGTTTCATTAAGCAATGCTCCCGGGGTGGGATTCGAACCCACGACCAATTGGTTACACTTGTCCCTAAGTTTCCTTAAGGGGTGGACTATATCATCCTCCGTAAAGGAGGCGAGGCGCTTCCGCCGCAAATATCTGCGAAGTACTCCCATGAAGGGATAGTCTCTGAACCTTCCCGCCACTTTAGGCGGGCTTGGCTGCTGATTACCATTCTCACGCTGATAAGAGATTAGGCTCCCAGCAATTCACCTCGTTTTCACTCCGGCGTTACCGCCGGAGGCTGCGTTATTTTTTCATGTATTTCTCTGTGGCAATTAGAACAAATCAAAATGCATTTATCTAATTCTTGCTTAACTCGCTCCCAGCTTCTCGTATACCCTTTCGCGGAAATTCCAAAATCTTTCTTATTAAAATCCAGATGATGAAATTCAAGAGCCTGAATACACTTATTATAACCACAAATAACACACTTCCCGCCCTTATACCTAAAGCCATACCTCTTATTTTCTTTCTTCTTTTATCAACGGCTTTGATTAAGTATACGGCGCGATCAGCATATTTTCTTTTATCTTTTGCCATTATTTAATTATAGCAAAAGAATACTCGTGTTCACAGCCAACTGCGCTACCGCTGCGCTACCCGGGAAAATATTAAATTGTCAATAAACAAAATAAATGCCTTTCAGCACTGCCAGTATCTTAAATTATTTTATAGCTTAAGTCAACTTTTTCGGCCGGCCTTGTTTAACCATGAACAAAAGCATCTTGAATTTTTCCAGCGCTTTGACCGCGTGAGTTTTTCCGGCCGGCAAGATTAAGTAGTCGCCCGCCCGCAGGAGATTATTCCGGTCTTCAATTTTTATTTCCGCCCGGCCTTCCAATAAATAAACTACGGCCTCAAACGGGGCGATATGCTCGCTTAAGCTTTGATCTTTGTCAAAAGCGAACAAGGTAAGGGTTCCGGCCGGCTTATTTATAATGGTCTTACTGACCACGCCGCCGCTTTGATAAGCGATGGAGCCGGCGAAATTTTTAGTCTGGCTTGTTAGTTCAGCTGGCATATTAATAATCTTTCAGCTTCTTTATCCCCGCGTGCTTTTGAATCCGCTCCAGGGCCTTGGCTTCAATCTGGCGGATGCGCTCGCGCGTCACGTCAAACTCGCGGCCGACTTCTTCCAGGGTGTGCGCCACGCCATCCACCAAGCCGAAGCGCATTTCCAAAATTTTCTGTTCACGCGGCGTTAAATGCGCGATTACGTCTTTAACATAATCTTTTAACAGCTGCAACGCGGCCGACCGGTCAGGCGTGACATTTTTCACGTCTTCAATAAAATCTTCCAAAGTTGAATCTTCATCATCCTCGCCGATAGTGGTTTCCAGCGAAATCGTGTCCTGCGATATTTTAATGACATGCCGAACTTTTTCAATTTCCTCTCCCATTTCAGCGGCGATTTCTTCGGGCAATGGTTCGCGGCCCAAGTCCTGTATCAGCTGGCGCTGGACCTGCTGAAACTTATTAATGGTTTCCACCATGTGCACCGGAATTCTGATGGTGCGGGATTGATCGGCTAAAGCGCGCGTAATCGCCTGCCTGACCCACCAGGTGGCGTAAGTGGAAAATTTATAGCCTTTGCGGTATTCAAATTTTTCCACCGCCCGAAACAAGCCGATATTGCCTTCCTGGATTAAGTCCAAGAGGCTCAAGCCTTTAGAACCGGTAAATTTTTTGGCGATGGAAACCACCAGCCGCAAGTTGGCTTCAATTAATCTTTTTTCCGCTTCTTTATCGCCTTTCTCTTTGCGCTTGGCCAGTTCAATTTCTTCGGCGCTGGACAGCAGGGGGACTTTGCCGATCTCCCGCAAATACATCTGAATGGAGTCGGAACTCAATTCGGAAATGTCAAATTTTTTCTTCTCATTAAAGCCGCTGATTTGCGCGGTCTTTTTTTTCAATTCATCGCCCGCGCCCAAATATCCGCCCGTGTCCTCAATTATCTGAATGCCGTTTTTTTGCAGTTCCTCCAAGGTCAGCTCGTAATCATAAATATATTCTTCCGCCTCGCTAAAAATATACAATAATTCGGTTTCCGTGACAAAACCGCGCGACCGGCCTTTAATAATCAGATTTTTAATCTGCTCTTCGGTCGGCTTAATCACAAGATGCTCTTCTGTGGCTGGAATCGTTTTTTTTGCTTTAAGCTGGCGCGCCCCAATAACTTTCTTTTTCGCCTTAAACAATTTTTTTACTTTTGGCTTGGCCTTGATCTGCGTTTTTTTTTGTTTCAAGCTGGTTTTATTATTTTTTCTTCTTTTCCGCATAAATTAATATATTTTTCGCATTTGTGATATTCGCGGCGGATTTGTAGATTCGCGGTCTATTTGATCTCAATTAAATTTATCTCCTCGGTCAGGGACTTGAATTCTTCCAGCAAATTTTTCAGTTTTTCAGTTTTCTCTTCCGCGGCCAAAGCTTCTTTCTCCGCCGAGGCGATAAGTTTGCTGATTTGGCGGCGGCGGTTGCTTAAGCAATTGGCTCTCAAGGCGCCGGTCAGGCTGATTATTTCAGCTTTAGCCTGCTCCTCGGTGTAATTATAAAAGTCCTTATCAGCCAAAAGAACCAGCCTGTCCAGTAAGCTGGCGCACTTATTGTTAGCCTGATGATTAGTTCCGGACTCATCAGCTAATTCTGAACTATCCGCGTGATTAAGCCAATTCTTCAAATCCTGGTAATTAACGGCTAAATCAAAACTTCCCCCTTCCCGAGTCCAGAAATCTATAAGCTTATTATAATAAATAATTAAATTTTTGTAAAGAAGCTTGTAATCATCTCCCACTAAGTCGTCGGGCTGGAGATGGTTGATCAAATATTCCAAATGCGCCGGATACCTTAGCGCCAGCGCCAAAAGAAATTCCGACAGCCTGGCTTCGCGGCTTTGTTTCAAGCCGTCCAGCTCCGGCTTAGCTTGTTCAGCCGCCCCGGCCGGAACAGCCGCTGATTTTTGCCGCTTTAAAATTTCATTTAATTTCTCTCTGACGGAATTTTCATTGGCATCAACCGCCTGGCTTAACTTTTTTAACCAAAAATCCTGCTCGGTCTTTGAGCCGAATTTAGCCAGCACCGGCAAAATTATTTTAACCGCCTGGTTCTGCCCGTCATAATCTTTCAAATTAAGCCTGGCGAAAGTTTTGTCAAAATAATACTGCATCATGGGCTTGGCCGCCGCTACCGCCTGCCGCCAATCGTTGGGATTTTTTTTAATGCATTCATCAGGATCTTTGGCGCCGGTTATTTCTATCACTTTAATATTCATCTCGGCTTGCATGGACTGGGCGATGCCGCGCTCGGCCGCCAAACCGCCGGCCGCGTCCGCGTCAAACGACAAGAAGATATTATTGGTATAGCGCTTGATTAAATTAACCTGCTCGGCAGTCAGGGCGGTGCCGGATGAAGCGATGGTATTGGTGAAACCGTGCTGATGCGCCATAATCGCGTCCATCTGCCCTTCAACCAGCACCGCCGCGTCTTCGGCTTTAACGGCCATTTTAGCCTTATCCAAACCGAACAAAATTTTTGATTTGTCATAAACCATAGTGGAAGGCGTATTGATGTACTTGCCCATCTTTTCGGTAGCTTCTTTTTCCGGAGAGACGCGCGCCGTAAAACCGACCGCGTTGCCGTTAAGGTCATTAAGGGGAAACATAATCCGGCCGCGAAAACGGTCGTAAAAACCGCTCATCTTTTCTTTTTTCACGGACAGGCCGGCCAGAAAAATTTCATTTTCTTGAAAACCCCGGCTTTTTAAAAAATTCAGCAGGCTGTCCCAGGTATTCGGGCTGTAGCCGATCTGCCAAGTTTCAATTGTCTCTTCGGTGAGCGACCGCTGTTTCAAGTAGGCGCGCGCGGCGGCGGCGGCCGGACTGTCGACTAAAACCTTATGATAATATTTAGCCGACAATTCCACGATATCCAGGAGAACATTTCTCTTTGAAGCCAGCGCCGGATTGGCTTGCTTTAAAACCACGCCGGCTTTTTTGGCCAAGAGGCGCAGGCTTTCCACAAAGCTCAGGCCTTCAATTTCCATGACAAAAGAAAAAACGTCTCCGCCTTTGCCGCAGCCGAAGCAATGCCAAATCTGCTTTTCCGGGCTGGCCATGAACGACGGAGTTTTCTCGCGATGGAACGGACAGTTGGCGCGGAAATTAAAACCGGCCGCTTTCAGCGGAATGTATTCGCGGATCACTTCCACGATATCCAATTTTGATTTTATCTCATCGGACGGATTTGCCATGGCAGGCTAAAATTTAAAAATATTATTAGTAAAACTTTTTATGCGCGCCATCTCCTGCTCCACGGTCTCCCCGTCATACTCGGCATTATGCGCGTGCGCGCCGGCGTAGCTGGCCTGCTTTTGATCCAAGTGCAAATTTAAAATGGCTTGGCCGTTTTGCCGCTCAAGATAAAGATGAAACCTGGGGTAGTAGCCGCGCGCGAGCGGACGGACAAAACTTTCCTGGCCCGAATTCCGGTCCACCAGATAATTGTAGCCGGCCTGCCGCATTAGCTGTTCCGGCGCTTGGTCTAATAAATTTTCATCTAAGATTAGCTTCATAAAATAATAATTACCATCTATATTTTATTAGTTTATCATAGTTTAAAAATATGATTAGGTCAAACAAAAGAGGTTCAACCTCCAATTTGGAGGTTGAACCTCTTAAATAATAGAATGTTTTATGCCAACTGGCTGACCAAAAAAATAAGCGCCGCACCTAAAATCGTCAGGCCGATCAGCTGATACGAACTTTTTTGGCTGTGCGCCTCGGGCAAGATGTCGCTGGCGCCGATGTAAAGCAAAAAACCGGCGAAAAAACCCAAATACATGACTAAAAAATTAGGCGGAATTTTTATAAACAGCGTGGCCACCGCTCCGGCAATCGGCGCCGCTGAATCAAAAAATAAAAACAGTTTGGCTTTAGCCGTGCTGTTTTTGTGATTAAGCATTAAGGTAATGGTATTCATGCCATCGGTAAAATCATGGGCGATCACGGCCAAGGCCACCATTATTCCGGCGGAGGCGCTGACTTGAAAGCCCAAGCCGATACTGGCGCCGTCCATGAAACTGTGGCCGATTAAAGCCAGGGCGGACAAAACGCCGACTCGCGGATGCTTATGGTCGGCGTAATCCGCCTCATGAGCGTGATGGATTAAAATGGTTTTTTCCAAAATATGAAACAGCAAAAATCCAACCGCTAAGGCCATCATCACTTTAGTGGGCGAAAAATTATTATTTTTCAGCTCCCTGATAATTTCCGGAAAAATATCAAAGCAAACCACGCCCAAAATAACTCCGGCCGCGAAGGCCATGATTAACGGCAGTTTATGCTTAAACCTGACCGCGAACAAGCCGCCTAAAAAAGTTGAGGCGAAAGCCGCGATGGACAAAATGATTATTTGCATAAATTAAATTTTCACGGGCGTACTGTCATGGCATTGGCTTTCGCCAAGGCCTGCCGGCGAAGTAAAACCATGATTACAAAGGCGCTATTTGATAAAACCAGAGTGGCCGGAAACAAGGCGGTTGTAAGGCTGAATGATTCAAGCGCGGCCAGGCTGATCGCGAATTTTATGGCGCCAAAGGAAAAAGTCGTGGTAGTTTCTTCCAGCGGCTTATTATAGGCCTTGCGAAAAGTGGGCACAAATCCGAGCGTATCAACTGAAGCGGCGAGAATAACGGCCAGCAGAGGGTCGCCGGTCAGTTGCCAAAAAACTATGCCTAACAGAGCGCCAATGAAACTCGCCCAATCAATTTTTGTTATTTTCTTTTCCCCATAGAAAAGCGCCAGCCCCGCCACGGCCAGACAAGACAAAGCGGTAAAGCCGGTAACCCAAGTACCGGCTCCCCCGCCCTTAGCCAATTGCGCGAAAAAAGCCACGCCCACCTCAATCCCCCAAACCAGCCAGGAAAATATATGCGGCTTGGTTTTTTTCCTGAAAATATTTATGAAATACGGGATGTCGCCGGCAATCGCCAGCGCCACCGCGATTACGCCCAGGATTGATTTATAATCCATAAAACTGTTGGCTGATTAACTATCTAAATGAATTTGTCTTAAAATCAAACTGTTTTTTAAGCTCTAAAACACTTTCCATGGCTTTTTTGTCGCCAACGGCGATACCTACTCTTTCCACGCCCATGCCCCAAAGATAATGCATAAGATGTTTCTTCCTCTCATCAATTTTTGTTTTTTCATCAGCGGCTTGCCGCTCCCGATTATTCAGCCAATTTACCCTATGTTCTAAACCGCTCATATATCGCCCGAGTTCCGCCGGATCATCCGGCAATTCCCGCAAGAAAGCCGCGAACTCTTCCGGTGTGGCGCGCTCATTAATAATTTGATTGCGAACCGAGCAAAGCATTTCGTCGTAAGGCACGGCCAGAATATCTTTGTCCAGGCGGCGCTCATCATCTATCCGTTTAGATTTTTGAACTTTTCCGTTGTTGGCAACGAACAAGCTATGTTCGGTAAGGTATTTCTCCGGATCATTCTCCATTTCTTTCTGCAATTTTTCATCGGCGAAATAACTGTCGCCTTGAGAAACGCAGTAAATGTCAAACGGAAAATTTTTGAAAGCCGGATGTTCGCCGCTCTCAAAAGTTTCCTTGCTGAATTCGCCCCAGCCAACTTTTACCAGCTCCGGATTTTCCGCGCCTGTTTCATTCTTTAGAGAGACCAAAACATAAATTGAGGCGGCATCGCCGGAAAAGGCTTCTTCATCGCTCCTGGCGTACGCTCCGCCCATCGCCGTTCCAAACAGAGTCTCAAAAGAATCATGCAATCTTTTTCGCGCGCGCTCCGTTTCTTTTTCCGCTTCCCCGCTTTCCGGCATCTGAGGACTGACAAATTTTTCCTGGCTAAAATTTGTTTCGCTCATAGTTTTTGTTATTAATGTTTAATGCAAGTTTTCCAAAATAACCTTTTATGTAACAAAAATTTAACATATGTTATATTTTTGTTAAACATTATTTTAGAACTTTGCCAAAATAATTTTCTTATTTAACTCCGGCAATTTTTAAATTTTAAAAACCTTATCCCTTAATTACCCAACAATCCTAATTTCATCGCCTTGCTTAATAAGCGCCTGTCCGTCTTTCAGGGTTTTGTATGGTATATGATTAGCCTGATAATACTCCACTTCCTTATCGGTAAGATGGGATTCGGGATGATCGGATTTATAATGTACGGCAACGGCAAAATCAATAAACCCCAAGCCGTCCCAGAGAATCTCCGGTTCATAGCCTGAAGGAACTTCATTGGGATCATCCGTTATTTCCAGGCCGTGCAGGTCGGACGTAACGGCGCAGACAGCGGCGCTGAAACCGGCGTACACAATACTGTCTTCTTTAACTCGCTCGGTAATCAGCCGGTCAAAACCGCTTTGTTTCATGGCGCGGCGGAGAACAAAGGTATTGCCGCCGTTTATCCAGACTAAATCTTTCTCGTCCAAAATTTTCTTTAATTCCTCCGGCCGGCCGAAATATTTTCTTAAATCCAGCTCCTCTGCCGCGAACCCCAGCTTAGCCAGATCGGCAATTTGACTGGCTAAAAACCGGTTGCGCGTTTCAGAGTAATTATCCAGGGCATTAAGAATGACAGCCGCGCGCCGGCCATCGCCGGCCAAAGCAACCAGCTCTTCCGGTTTATTGCCTAATTTATAAGATGACAGATAAAGCCTCATAATAGACGAATTGTTATTACTATTATAATTTTTATTGCTGGCGCTATCCTTAAAACAGCTCCGCATGCGAGCCGACGCGCAGAAGCAATAAAATCAGCTCCGATTTTTCTATTTTATAAATTAAAAGCATATCCGGCCTGATATGGCATTCGTAGCAGCCTTTAAATTCACCTTGCAGGCGGTGAGAGCAATTTCTTTCCGGCAGTTTATCACCCCGAATCAACCTATCTAATATTTTTTCCAGTTCAAAAAGCGCCTGACGGTTATGCCTGAAACGTTTTAGATCCTTCTTAAAGCGGCTTGAATACTTTAGCGAGCACATAATTAATCTTTTAAGGCGTCTTTAATCAGAGCCGAGCCTTTGCTAAAAGATTTTTTGCTGTTTTTCGCGCTTACTATGGCCTCGCGCAAAACTTCCGCCTTGCGCAGAGTGAACCCGTTGGCGTCTCTTAATTCGCAAGGAAAATTCCCGGCATTGATAACCTGATGGAAAAACAGCTTAACCGCCGAGCTCATATCAAGCCCCATCTGATCCAGAATCTTCTTCACTTCCGCCTTGGTTTTAGCGTCAATGCGAATTTGAATTTGCTGGTTATTTTTGCTGTTAATCATATTATTTTCTTAGTAATTTCATTGTATTGCATTTTTATTGAGTTGTCAATACTACACTCAAAACTCCAAAAATTTATCCCTTAACTTTCCGCAAAGTTCCTTAACTTGCTCCGGCGGCAGAGGCGTTTTTTGTTCCGGCTTGAGCATGGCAAATATCTTGGCTCCTGTTAATTCAGCCGGCAAATTATCCGGCTTGGCGATAATATGCACGTGAATGTGGCGAAAATTTTCATGTTCAGCCAGGCACATGACGTATTCTTTCTCGCAGTTCATTTCCTGTTTTAATATTTTTATGGTTTTTTCCTGCAGCCGGCCTAACTCCGAAAATTCATCTTTATCCAATTTATCCAAAGCTTCAACATGCCTTTTCAAAACCAAAACCAGCCAGCCTTTTAAAGCGCAGGGATAGGCATGTTCAAGATACCAATATTCGCTTTCATAGATCGTCGGTCCGGGCGACAATCTTTTTTCTCCGGAAATGGATTTGCAGGAATAACATTCCATATTTTATATTCATGCTGAAATTCTCCTCCGATAAAAGAATTTTCTTATTTCTTCGACAAGAACAATGGAAACGGCAATCGGAATAATAACAAGCCACTCCGAAAACTCAAGCGGCGTTGTGCGAAAGAACTTCTGCATGAGCGGATTATAAACTACCAAAAGCTGCAAGGAAATGATGATAATCGTTGCGCCCACCAGGAATCTATTAGAAAAAGGATTCATCTGAAAAATTGATTTTGATTCATGCCTGCAATTCCAAGCGTTGAACCATTGAAATACCGCGAGGGTGGTGAGTGAAATTGTCCAAGCCTTCGCAAGATCATTTTCAAAATATCTTCTAAAAAGAAAAAGCGTTCCAATCATCATGGGAATAGCCATAACAAACATTCTCTGCGCCATAAGTTTGTCAACAAGATATTGCTTAGACCGCACGAAATTGCCGCGCAACAATCCTTCTTCCTTTGGCTCCATGGCCAGCGCCACATCAAGAAAACCATCAGTGACAAAATTCAACCAAATAATTTGCGCTGGCAGAAGCGGAAGAGGGTAACCCAAAAGAAGCGCGCCAGAGATTGTCAGCGCCTCTCCCCAGCTTGTGGAAAAAAGATACAAAATTACTTTTTTTATCGTTTTATAAATGCTTCTGCCTTCTCCCACGGCTGACACAATGCTTCCGAAATTATCATCAAGAAGAACAATGTCCGAGGCCTCTTTCGCAACCTCGGTGCCAATCCTCCCCATTGCCACGCCAATGTCGGCGGCAACAAGCGACGGCGCGTCATTGACGCCGTCTCCGGTCATAGCGATAATTTCCCCGCGCGCCTTGTACGCCTTGATAATTCTCAATTTGTGCTCCGGCGTCACTCGCGCGAATACGGAGGTTTTAACCAATTTTTCAGAAAGCTCTTCATCGGAAAAAGCGTCAATATCTTGTCCGGTAAAGATAGTATCTCCATCATGATAAATGCCGGCTTCTTTGGCTATCGCACGCGCCGTAACTTTATGATCCCCCGTGATCATCACCACTCGGATGCCGGCAGAGACTGCTTTTTGCATGGCTTCTGCCACTTCCGGCCGCAAGGCATCTTTCATGCCGAAAAATCCCACGAAAGTAAGTGATTTTATCTCTTCGGGCGCGAGCATTTCCGGCGCATCGCCGGTTTCGGCCAGCGCGACAACCCGCAATCCCTCTTGCGACATAGAGAGGAAAACAGATTCTATTTCTTGTCTCTCCTCATCCGATAGATGCTGGCTTTTTCCGGCGCGCCATACTTTTTGCGAAAAACCCAAAATTATTTCCGGCGCTCCAACAACCGTCAATAACTTTTGGCCGTCAAGTTTGTGAATCGCCGCGTGATACTTGAGCTTGTAATCAAACGGGATTTCGCTAACCAGCGGCGACTCTCGCCTTAAATCATCCTTATTAAAACCGAGTTTCTCGGCAAATACGAGCATAGCCGCTTCAGTCGGGTCGCCGGCAACGCGCCATACTTTTTCTTCTTCCAAGAACATCACGCGGGCATTGGCGCAAAAAGCGGCAATTTTACCGGCGAAAAGAAGCTCCGGGTAATCAATCAAGCCAATCGCGTTCCCATCTAATTTGATCTCTCCCTTCGGCTCATAGCCAACTCCGCCAATACCAAAAATTTTTCCATCCACATATACTTTTTGGATTACCATTTCGTTTTTGGTAATAGTGCCTGTTTTGTCAACGGCAATAATGCGAGCTTGTCCCAATGCTTCCACGGCCTGAAGTTTTTTTACCAAGGCGTTGTGCTTTGACATCCTCCGCACTCCCGTTGCTAAAACGAGCGTCATCACAATAGGAAGTCCTTCCGGAATAATTGAGACCGAAAGCGAAACCACCGTCGTGAACATTTCCTTTGCTGATTTTCCGGAAACAATGCCAAGTAAAAACAACGAAGCGCTGATACTCGCAACGGTGATAATAATAAGCCGCGATAGATAGCGGATACTGGTTTTGAGGGGAATTTCGGTATCAATCGCCGCGATCTCCTTTGAAATTTTCCCAATTACTGTGTCAACGCCCGTTGCCACTACGATTGCCTTGCCGTTTCCGGCAAGAATATGCGTGCCCTTGAACACCATATTTTTCTGCTCCGCGGTTGACAAGCCGCTTCGCTCCAGAGTATCGGCAACTTTATGTACCGGCTCCGATTCGCCCGTAAGAGCCGCCTCGTCAATTTTGAGATTAGCGGCGGCAATAATTCGCGCGTCCGCCGGCGCTTTCTCGCCTTCCTGCAGAATAATGATGTCACTAGGCACTACTTCGCTGTCGGAGATGATAAATTCTTTGCCTTCGCGGAGCACTGTTGCTTTTGTCTCCGCGAATTTTTTGAGTGCCCGAAGCGTATTTTGCGCCTTGCCTTCCTGGATTGTTCCAACAATGGCGTTAAAAAAAAGAATGGCGAGAATAATCGAGCCGTCCGCAATTTCCCCCATGGCAAAAACAATCATGCTTGCCGCAAAAAGAATATAAATCAGCGAGCTCTGAAATTGGCGTAGAAAAATAACAAAAAGGCTGTCCGCTTTCCCTTCAGAAAGTTTATTGGGGCCATATTCCTTAAGGCGTCCCGCCGCCTCCTCTTTCGTTAAACCATGTTCGCTGGAATGAAGCACCGCGAGAATTTCCGGAATTTCTTTTGTATGCCATGAAAGTTGTTGCGTCATAAATTTTGGGCGGATTCTGCCTCGCCCCCGCAGAGGCGGAGTGAGGCGACAACCCTCAAAAACGCTGAAATTGTAACTTGGCGGAAGGAGAGGGATTCGAACCCTCGATACCTTGCGGTATACGCGCTTTCCAAGCGCGCGCCATCGGCCACTAGGCGACCCTTCCAAAATATTTTTACAAATTCATACCGCTCCCATTTTTCTTAACTCCACATACAATTTACTCAAAGGAAAACCGACAATAACAAAATAATCGCCACTGACGCTTTCTATTAAAGTCGCGCCATGATCATTCATATTATAGCCGCCGGCCGCGTTAAGCGGTTCGCCGGTGGCGATGTAATCTTCTATTTCCTGATCATCTAAAATTCTGAATTTTACCATGGCTTCGCCTGCCAGATTGATAATGTTGCCATTCTTGGTGTCAATTATGGCCAGGCCGGTAATAACTTTATGTTCCCGGCCGGAAAAATTTTTTAAGATTATTTTGGCATCGGCCTGGTCTTTGGGTTTGCCGATGAAACTATTGTCCAAAATGGTAAAAGTATCCGCGCCAACCACCACTGCGTCATCATAGTTAGCGGCCACGGCCTGGGCTTTTTTTAAAGCCAAAAACTTCACCAGCTCAACCGGGTCGCTGATGGTCACCGAATCTTCATCGTAATTACTGTCCACTATTTCAAACTCCAAACCAATCTGCTCTAAGAGTCTTTTTCTCCTGGGCGACTTGGACGCCAAAACTATTTTTCGTTTTTGCATAAAAAAACAAATTCTACCTGGCTTTAGCCAGCTTTTTAAATGCCTGCTTCACCCCGTTAAATCCCTTCGGGACGCAAAGCGTATTTAACGGGGTAAAGCAGGGCGGAAAGTTAAAAACTATTTTATCAACCCGCTGATTATCGTCTTCATACCGGCTTCGATTTTCCCGCCCGAGTCGCTAAAATCTTCAAACGGATAAGCGCCCGGATAAATGTTGCCGTTGATAAAACTCGTGGGCGTGCCGGTAACGCCGGCCTGATTGCCCTCGGCTTTTTCCTGATTGACTTTGTCCAGATATTTATTAGAGTCCAGGCATTGGTTAAACTTAACCGCGTCCAAACTCAAATCCGCCGCGTCTTTTTTAAATTGCTCAACGCTCATCTTGCCGGCTGAATTGTCCGCGAATAGTTTATCATGCATTTCCCAAAATTTTCCCTGTTCGGCCGCGCACTCGCTGGCAACGGCCGCGGGCAAAGCTAAAGGGTGGCTGGGCAGAGGGTAATGCCTAAAGGCAATCGCTACCTTATCTTTAAAATTTTCTTCCACTTTTTTCATAGTGTCCGCAAACTGCGCGCAAAACGGGCATTCAAAATCGCTAAATACAATCATCTGCACCGGCGCTTTTAGGTCGCCCAAAACATGATCGGCCGCGTCAATCGGTCGGACTTGGCCGATAATCTTCTGGCCATTATTACCAAGAGTTTTATTGCCGCGCGCCATAAAGATTAAACCAACCGCGATTAAAGCAGCTGCGATGAATAAAATTGTTTTGTTTTGTTTGGACATAAAATTATTTGTCATTGCGAGCCTGCCTCCAAGCAGGCGAAGCAATCTCACAAACGACGAGTTTAAGTTATAGTTAGTTTTATTTGATTAAATTTTACATTCGTTAGATTGCTTCGCTGACGCTCGCAATGACGATCGCTTTATATTTTCGCTTTCTGCAAATGCCACTCGGTCGCCTCTTCAAAGGCCTGGCCGACTCTGAATAACATGCCTTCATCAAACCTTTTGCCGATTAGCTGCAGGCCGACCGGCAGATTTTTGTCAAAGCCGCAAGGCATGGACAGGGCCGGCAAACCGGCTAACGACGCGCCGGTCACGAAAATATCTTCTAAATACATTTTTAAGGGGTCGCTAGACTGCTCGCCGATTTTAAACGCGACATGAGGCGAAGTCGGGGTTAATAAGCAATCTACTCCTTCCAAAACTTTATCAAATTCTTGTTTAATTTTAGTCCTGACTTTTTGCGCCTGTAAATAATAAGCGTCAAAATAACCGGCGGACAGAGCATAAGTGCCGAGCATGATCCGGCGCTTGGCTTCCGGGCCAAAGCCTTGACCCCGGCTCTTAGTATAAATTTCCATCAACCCGTTTTCCTGCCCCCCTGACAAGGGGGGTAAGGGGGGTTTCATCACACTCAACCCGTATTTTATGCCGTCAAAACGCGCCAGGTTGGAACTGACTTCGGACGGGGTAATAATATAGTAAACCGGCACGCCGTATTTAGTGTGCGGCAGACTGACTTGTTTAAATTTCACGCCCAGCTCTTTAAATTTTTCTATGGCTTTTTCCACGGCCTCGGTTACGCCCTGATCCGTGCCTTCTATAAAATATTCTTTGGGCAAGCCGATGGTTAAATTTTTTAGTTCCCCCTTGATAAAGGGGGTCAGGGGGATTTTGACTGTAGTCGCATCTCTTTCGTCTTTCCCCGCGATAATGTTTAGCACTATGGCCGCGTCTGCCACGGTTTTTGTTAAAGGTCCGGGCACATCGGTTGAACTGGTCATGGCTACGAGGCCGAAACGCGAACTTCGGCCATAAGTGGGTTTGAGTCCGGTTATGCCGCAGAAAGCGGCCGGACATCTAATAGAACCGCCTGTGTCGGTCCCCAAAGCGAACAGGCACATATCCGCGGCCACAGACGCGGCCGAACCGCCGCTTGAGCCGCCCGGCACGCGCGTTAGGTCCCAAGGATTATGCGTCGGGCCATAAGCGGAGTTTTCCGTGGACGCGCCATGAGCGAATTCATCCAGGTTGGTTTTTCCTAAGAGTACAGCCCCAGCCTGCTTTAACTTTTTTATGATAGTCGCGTCGTAAGGCGCGATATAATTTTCTAAAATTCGCGACGCCGCGGTCGTGCGCACACCGCGAGTCATGATATTATCTTTAGCTAAATACGGAATGCCTAATAAATCGCCGGTTTCGCCGTTCGCCCGTCGTTCATCGGCCTGTTTCGCTTCGGCCAGCGCTTCTTCCTCGCAGACAGTCAAACAAGCCTTGATTTTTCCATCCACTTCCTTAATCCGCGCCAAACAAGCCCGGGTCAGTTCAACCGAGGATATTTCCTTATTCGCCAGCTTCTGGGCAGCTTGTTTAATGGTCAATTGGTTTAATTGCATAATTTTTATTCACTGTCATTGCGAGGAGCGAATGAAGCGTAGCGGAATGAGCGACGCGGCAATCTCCGGTCTAATGGCACTTATGTGGAGTATTTATAAATATCTTATTACTGCTCATTCGCCTGCTTCACATATCCGCGTTATGGCTATTTACCGGAGATTGCTTCGCCCCCAAATGCGGGGCTCGCAATGACATTTATCTCATTCAATCACCCGTTTCACTTTAATAAATCCATTCTCGCTCTCCGGCGCTTGTTTCAGCGCGGCTTGCCGCTCGTCGTCCGCCCAATCGCTTACTTCATCATCGCGCAAAACATTTTCCAAGCCCGTCACTTGCGCCGTCGGCTCCGCGCCGGTTACGTCAACTTCTTTCAGCTGGTCAATATAGCTTAAAACCGCGGACAGCTGTCCGCCGTATTTTTCCAGTTCGGCGTCCGTCAGTTCCAGCCGCGCCAATTTAGCGATATGTTGTATCTCGTCTTTAGATAATTGCATATTTATTAACTTTTTAAATACTCCATTCTTTTTTTAATAAAAATCCTTTTTAATCTGAACAGATCGCCGCTGTCCATATAATCGCGGAACGCGTACGCTTTGAAGGAAGCGAAATCATAATCAGAGCCGTACAATAAAACTCCGTCGCGCATCACTTCCTGGCGAAAAAGCGGGTCAACATGATGAAGAAGTTTTATATCAACTTCATCCGTCTGAAATAAGCCGGTAAATTCACCAATCAATTCCAGATGTTCGTCAAAATTGATCATTCTTTTTCCCAAAACCGCGATGTCAATGTCGCTGTCGGGCCTGATCTGGCCGGTCGCCCGGGAACCATAAAGCACCACCAGCTTCAGCCCGTGTTTTTCCGCGATCTTTGCCAGTTCCGGTTTTAGCTTTTCAAAATCAATCTTCATGGGATATTTATATCAAAAAAAAGCCGTTTTGTCCAATACCAAAAAGGCTTTAAATGTCTGGAAAGATACGAAGCGAGCCTGGTAATCTCACTTTTTTATTCGTCATTGCGGACTCCACGCGATGCCGCATGGCTGTCGCGAGCCGGAATCCAATTTATTATTATTTAATAAATTTAAAGGTGGAAAAAATCTGATCAAAATCATTAATAATATTTTCACTAATAACATCCGGAGTAAGCTCAAAATATATCGTTACAAACCTGCCTTCAGTATTTCTTATTTTTGTTGGGATGGTAATTATTTTTTGTAATATTTTACCTTTATCTTTATAAGTAACCTCCGCAAATTCCTCCCCATTAACAATAATTGTGGAACTTTCCAATTTTAAATCAAAAGGTACTCCGTGTCCAAAATTTTCCAATAATATTTTTGCTCCTTTGTACTCAAGGGCGGATAGAATATTTCCTGCCGGATAATTATTTTTCTTCCAATATTTTGGGTATTTTACCTCAAACCCATATTTCTCATTCCGATACGTCTGCCAATCCGCGGTTGCGTCTTTTTTAACTTCAGGGCACGCCGCGAACTGGCAATTCGGGCCGGTGCGTCCCACGGACGAACCATCGGGACATAATTTGGCTTCCATGGTGCAGGCGATTCCTCGTCCGCTGTAAGTCTTTTTCCAAAAATAAAAACCGTAAGACACTCCGCTTAAAATTAAGACGGCCAGCAAGACTGACAGTAAAATAATTTGTTTCTTTGGCATAAAATTTCTGGATTCCCGCCTGCGCGGGAATGACAAAAAAGATGAGACTGCTTCGCTCCTATTAGTCGATCGCAATGACAATTTAGGGAGCGTGGCCGGCTGAATTAGTTATTTTGCGAAGTGAGGACTGTTGGAGGCCGCCAGCAAGCGGCCGAGTTCCGCAACGAGTAAAATAAGCTAATTCAGCCGACCACCTTATGATGTCATTTTCATAAACTCCTCTTCATCAATCACTTTCACTCCCAGTTTTTTGGCTTTATCCAGCTTACTGCCCGGCTCAACGCCGGCCACGAGATAGTCGGTATTTTTACTGACCGACGAAGAAACATCGCCGCCCAATTCCCTTATCTTAGCCTTAGCCTGGTCTCTTGTCAATTGTTCCAGGCTTCCAGTTAAAACAAAAATTTTACCGGCTAAGGTCTGCTCTTTCTGCCCGGCCAGCGGGATAACGGCCACGCCGTTCTTTTCCAACTTTTCCAGCAAGGCCAAATTATGCTGGTCATGAAACCAGTCGTAAATACTCTTAGCCACAATCGGCCCGATATCCGACAACTTTTCCAAATCTTCCAGCGTCCATTTATTTACCGCCAAAATAAAGTCAGAAATTTTCTTGCTTCTTATTTCTCTGGCTACGCCAGATCTGGCAAAGCCAGATAACTTCTTACTTAGCAATAAGGCGCTTTCCTCGCCTATATGCAATATGCCTAGCCCATAAATAAATCTCCCCAGCTCAATTTCTTTTTTCTCTGAAATCGCCGCGACCAAATTCTCCGCGGACTTGGCCGCGAATCTTTCCAGCGGCAACAAATTTTCAACTGTCAGCTTATAAAAATCGCCGATATCGCGCACCAAGCCTTCTTTCATCAGCTGTTCAATTATTTTCGGGCCCAAACCGTCAATATCCAAAGCGCTTTTAGACACCCAGTGCCCCAAGCGCCGTAAATTTATGGCATAACAATTTTTATTAACGCATCTCAAAGCCACTTCACCGGCCGCCTGTTCCACCGCGCCGCCGCACCGAGGACAAATTTTTGGCGCTTTAATCTCTGTTTCCGCGCCCGTACGCAATTTAGGCAAGACCTGCACCACCTTGGGAATAACATCGCCGGCGCGCTCCAAAATTACCGTGTCGCCGATCTTCAGCCCCAATCTTTTTATTTCATCTAAATTATGCAGAGTCGCGTGGCTGACCGTCACGCCGTAGACTTTAACCGGAGTTAATTTGGCGATAGGCGTCAACACGCCGGTGCGGCCGACCTGCCAGATAACGTTTTCCACGATGGTCGTGGCCTGTTCGGCCGCGAATTTATAGGCCATCATATAACGCGGACCTTTGCCTACCACCCCGAGCTTAGTCCAGAGCGATAAGTCGTTCACCACCACCACCACGCCGTCGCATTCAAACGGCATTAACGCCCGATGCCCTTCCCAGTAATCATGGAATCTTACGGCCTCGTCCAAATTTTTACAAAATTTATTCTGTTTTAAAACTTTAAAGCCCAACAGCTTGGCCAGCTCGTGCTCCTGTTCATGGGTTTGCAAAAATCCCCCCTGCCCCCCTTTATTAAAGGGGGTTAGCAAAGAATAAATATGGCAGTCCAGCCGGCGTTCGGCCGTGAGTTTTGAATCCAGCTGGCGGATTGAGCCGGCGGCGGCGTTGCGCGGATTGGCCAGGAGCGGCTTGCCCAGCTTCTTATATTTATCATTCAATTCTTTAAAAACTTTATTGGACATAATGGCTTCGCCCCGCGCTTCCAATCTGCCGTTGGCCAGCGCGGCGTACAGCTTTTTTACAGACTCATCGGTCAGGCCGATTTTTTTTAGCTCCGCTTCAGCCGGCCGGCGCAAAACTAACGGAATAGCTTCAATGGTTTTTAAATTTTGGGTAACATCTTCGCCCGCCTCGCCGTCACCCCTGGTAGCGCCCAAAACTAATTTGCCGTTTCCATAGACTAAGGCCACGGCCAAGCCGTCCATCTTCAGCTCGGCGTAATAATTTAACTCCCCTTCGCCCCCCTTTGAAAGGGGGGTTGGGGGGTTAAGTATTTTCTCCATCCTTTTTTCCCAATCCTGCATGTCATCCGGCGAAAACGCGTCGTAAAGAGACATCATGGGCGCGCTATGCCTCACTTTTTTAAATTTATTCAACGGCGCGCCGGCCACTCTCTGTGTCGGCGAGTCGGGCGTCACCAGATCAGGAAACTGCCGCTCTAGTTTTTCCAGCTCGTTTTTCAGGCTGTCCAAGGCCGCGTCGCTAATTAACGGCTTATCTAAAACATGATAAGCATAGCGATATTTTTCAATCTCTTGCTTTAATTTATCCAGTCTTTTTTTGGCAGTTGGTTTATTCATATAATAGGCATGGTCATTGCGCCTCGTAAGCGCTTTCTACCGACCTTCTGGCTCCCTTGTAATCACCAATTGATTTAAAAGTAATGTTAGGTGTGGAAGTTGAATAATCAACCGTATAAGCGCTGTTATTGCCTAAGTCGCTTAAACTAAACAGATCGTTCGTATCCGAGTCAGGCAAAACATAGTTATTTTTTCTGGCTTCCCACAACGCTCTTTCCAGGCCGGCTTCGGCCGCGAAAAAAGCCAGGCTGGAATAACCGGTCAGCCGGTTCATTCTAATGCCGGCAAAAACCAAATCAGCCGCGGTTAAAGTCACTACTAAAATACCGCTTAAAATAAGCAAGGTCAAAAGTAATATCACTCCTCGCTGATTGTTGGCGCGCGCTTTATTCATAATATCTTGATGAAACCGTTATTTGAATTTTCATTTTCTGCTCATGCAAAGCCAGGCCCGCCGCTTTGATGTCCATGGCCATAGTGACATACGGCTGGGTGCTGTGAAAAGCGCCGATTAAATCATCCACCGCGTAAAAACGCAAATTGCTGACCTGAATTTTATCCGGAGTGACAAAATCAGAATTAATTCCGGAAATAACTTTTAGCCGATTATTTTCCAGATAATATGTCACGCACGCTCCGTATTGGTTCTTAAAATATAGTTTATTATTGTCGTTAATGTCCGTGGTTATATTAAAAACTTTTTTTACGGCCGTTGATAAACATTCAGTATTGCTAATTTGCGCCATCCTGATTTCTTTGCTCATTTTTTCCAAAGCGTAGCGCATGTTCTCCTGAATGTTTTGGGCGCTGATGGCGTTCCTTTGGCCGTCAACCACCATTTTAAAGATGCCGGCCGCGGCCAAAATCAAAAAAGCGAACAGAGTTACCGCCACCAGTAATTCAATCAAACTCACGCCTTTTTCATTTTTTAGGTTATCTCCAGTCATACAAATATGTTTCCGCCACATAGTCATGATTCTGCGCGCCTTGGGTCCAGCGAATCGCGCATTTAATATCCACATAGCCTTCAGCCGGATGATCAACTACGGTAATCAGGCGGTAAAAATTAGTTGGCGCGGCAGTTGCGGTATGCGTATAAAAACCACTGCTATCAATATATAATCTGGCATTGTCAACGTCATTAGCGTTATCAACGTCATTAGCGTTAATAATGTTCCTGCCATAATCAATAGCGTAAGTGCCGTCGCCCACAATATCCTGGTTCCAAATTTTGTTTGGCGTCAGCCAGTTCAAATCCCTGATGTTTCTCACCAATTCCAAACCCTCCTGCGCCAGACCGGAAGCGATTAAAACGTTCTTATCAATATATTGGGCTTGCACATTTTGAATAACCAACGACAAAACGCCAACCATGCCCATGGCAATAATTAAAATAGCCACGATGACCTCCAAGATGCTGATGCCTCGGTTGTTATTTATAAGTTTAACATTCATATTGAGAATTTGCCCCCTTTAATAAAGGGGGTTAGGGGGATTTTACTTTTTTACAACCTTAAACCCCCTTTATCCCCCTTGCTAAGGGGGACTTATTTTCTATTGTACGTCTATCAAGCCGAACGAATTCACTCTTACCGCGGCCGTTGAATTATTAACACCTTCTTTCAGGGTGATTTGCGCGCCGGCGGCCGGCGAAGCGTTAACGTACGTTATGGGATCGGGCGGCAAGAAAACAATATCAACCATATCGCCCGGACTTAATGAATCAATAACCACGCCGGCCGGCAAATTTTTAACTTCCCCGGCATCGTCCGCGCCATAAGCATGATCGCCGTCTATGTCGGCAAAAATAATATACTGGCCCGGACTGGCCAAATTAAAATGCGCGCCCCAGCCGCCGGTCGGAGTGTTTGTCCCGTTATAAGCTTTTGAGCCTAAACTGTAATTTTGCGCCAGCCTGATATCAGAAACCAGCTTCTGCGCCGACATCTTCAATTGCGAACGCTTGTTGGTATTTTGATAATTAACCATAAAAACGCCGCTGATCAAAGCGATAATAAAAACACTGGCCAAGAGTTCAATCAGAGTAAAGCCTTGATTGGTTTTTATTTTTTTACTTATCATTCGGGCTTGACTTCTTTCCATTTGGGCAATTTGGCGTTAATATTGACCACCATGGAAACCGAAACAAAATAATTATCATTATCGGTAACTTTCAAAGTAACCGTGGTGTTGCCAGCGGAATTAAATTTTATTTTAGTGGACGAGGCCGTAGGATCGGTTATGTCCGCGCCCGCGGTCGCGGTCCAAAGCCAGCGGCAGCTGCCGGGATCGCAAGGCACGGCCGTGCCGGGCGCGCCGCTTTGATAAATCCGGCTGGCATCGGTTAGCCGCGCTTCTTCGCCCTTGCTGGGATTTGGCGGGAACAAATTGAAGTCAACAACCGGCATCTCGTGCTTATAAGTAGTAAAGGTTAAAACTGCGCCGTCATCATTGTCCGTGTCCGGCACTGTATTATACTGCGTCAAGTCCGAAGCTACGCCGTTGTTATCCCAAACCGTAACCCACCAATAATAAGACTGGTTATAATTTAAAGCCATGGCCGAGCCCAGCGGGAAGCTGGTGGCGCCGGCCGCTCCGTTATCCACTAAACATTTATTGGGATCGCAGGAACCGGCCGGTTCGCAGCTCTGCGCGCCTAAACACTTGCCCGAGTCAAAAAGCGGATTATTAATATTATTATTGGTATTAACGATAATTTGATAAGCTGATTGGCTTGAGCCTGAATCAGAGTCGCTGAACGACCATTGCGGCTTGGCATTTCTCGCGCCGAATTGCGCGGCCTCAATAAAACTCCAATTGGGCGCGGTCATGTTAGCAACCGTGGGCGCGCGATTAATTGTGCCAATAACTTTATAATTTGAAGCGGCGCAAGAATTATCGTTGGCGCAATTAAAGCTGATCCAGCCCCTGCCTGAACTGTCGCTATTGGCATTCCAAGCCCAGCCGCTAAATTCGCCGGTTGACAGATTGATGGAAACCCCCGGCGCCCAGGGCTGGCCGCTTTGTTTAACGCCATTAAATTTTATCCAGCCATTATCGCCCAGGGACAAAATTTTCGCCCAACCCTCAACCTGATGAGTGGAAAAATTATATTTAGCCACATAATCCAGGCTGGTCGGCGAATCAAAAGGAGACGACGGCGGCGCGCCGGTCGCGCCAGGTCCGCTAAGACTGCAGTCGTTAGAAGCGCAATCGCTATTGGCCGCGCAATATTCTCCGTTATCACTGCCGCCAACGCAAGTTTTACGGTTAAAACTTATCCAGCCGATATTGGCGCTCCAGGCATAGCCGGTAAAATTTCCCGCGGCCGAATCAATATTGACGCCATAATTACTATTAGCGCAAGGAGGGTTGTCATTGGCGCAATTAAAACTAATCCAGCCGGTATTGGCATTCCAGGCATAGCCCGAGACATTATTGGCCGGACTGGCTTGAGTTGGTTTGATATTTCGGCTGAAAGCAAATTCAAAATAAACAATGGCCGAACTCAAGCCAACGGCCGCGATCAGCATTAAAACCGCTATTAACCAGGTTTTTAACTTAAAAAAATCCTTCATGTTAATAAATATTCCGGATTGGAGAAATTGTTTTTATCGCGGCTCCTCGGTGCATGCCTCGGTGCCGAAACAACCGAACGGGGGTAAAATTGTAGCGATTTTTTACAAAAAATTACTTTTTTTACCGCTTAATTTTTTGTAAAAAACGCACAAATTTTATCTAAGCAGGAAAAATAATTCCTCCAAACCGGATATTTCCTAAAACAAATTCACATACCAATTTAAAATTTCAGCTTGCCAAAACAAAGTGATAATCGCGCCCGCGGCCAAAAAAACTCCCAAAGGAACCTCGCTGCCCCACTGCTTTTTACCGGCCAAAATCATACCGATGCCAATTATTGAACCAAGAAAATAAGAAATGATAATTGCCAAAATAACCCCTGGCCAGCCTAAGGCCAGACCCATCAGCAAGCCCAGTCTAATATCCCCTCCGCCAATCCAGCGTCCGCGGGAAATCAGGAACTGCAGTAAGAAAAATCCACCTCCTATTATACCAGAAATCAACAAATTCAACAAATTATATCCTAATAATAAATTAAAAATAAATACTATCAAGCAAGCCGGCAAAGTTACTTTGTCCAAAATCAAATACCAGCGCAAGTCGTAGATAAATACCACAACCATCACGCTGATTAAAAAAAAATCACGCGACAGCTGAATTGTCTGGCTTTGCCAGATCTCGCGAAGCGAGAAAAATTGAAAATTATTAGCGAAAGCCATCACAAACAAAATCCCTGTCGCCAGTTCCACTGTTGGATACTGCCATGATATTTTTTCTCTGCATTTTCGGCATTTACCATAAAGCATAATAAAGCTCAATACCGGCAGATTATCATACCAGGAAATTTGCTTCCGGCATTTAGGGCAATATGAGCGGTTAAGCAAAGTTTCTTTTTTATGCAAGCGCCAAATCAGGCAGTTTAGGAACGAGCCGATAATCAAACCGAAGAGGAAGATGAAAATTAAGACAATAAACATATTAGAACTTTTTTAATTTAAGCTTATATAAAAAAATATTATATAAAATGCCGAGGCCGTATACTATGGATGGCCCCAAGCCGATTTGCGACGCTTCCTTAAAATAGCGAGTGGTTATAGGTATCTCTTTTATAGCAATCTTCTTATCGGTCAATTGGACGATAATCTGCGTATCAAAAACAAAGTTATCCGAGTTTCTTTCAATATCAATCTGTTTAAAAACCTCTTTGCCGTAGGCGCGGAAGCCGGAGTGGAATTCTGTCAAGGCCGTGCCCAGAAAAAAATTGCCGATACGCGTCAAAATTATATTAAAAATGAATTTCCATTTCGGCATGCCGCCGGCCAAAGCGTTTTTTCTTACGGCCAGGCGCGAGCCGAAGACCGCCGAATATTCGCCGTTGACTATCGGCTCGATCAGCTCCGGAATGAATTTAGGATCATACTGATGGTCGGGGTGGACCATAACCATGATATCGGCGCCCATTTTAAGCGCTGTCTGATAGCAAGTTTTTTGATTGCCGCCATAGCCCCGATTTTTATCATGTTTTACCACGGTTAATCTCAATCTTTCCGCGACCTGAACCGTCTTGTCCGCGCTGGCATCGTCAACCAAAATTACGCTGTCAAACATTCCCCCGGGCAAATCCAAAAACGTTTTTTCTAAAGTTTTTTCGGCGTTAAAAGCCGGCATGACGACAAACACTTTTTTTCCTTTATAAGTCATATTTATTTTTTCACGTAAAGATTGACCGGAAATAACCGGCCGGACGAGACAATCGCATGGCGCCAATTATCGGCCAACAGCCATTCATTCAGTAATTTGCCATCTCCATAAAGCCAAATTCGGCTCGGCTTATATTTTTTCAACAAATAATCAATTCTCAAATTAAACTCTTGCTCGGTCGGCGTATTTGCTCTTAGCTGGGATTCATTTTCTAAAAAGCCGAGCGTTTCCCTGGAAGAGAGATAATCGTCCTGCCAGGCCAGGGGAAAAATAGGATAAACGCCGACCGCGGAAATTTCCGGCCTTAAAAAATGGTTGAAATCGGTCCGGCCAGAACTGCCATAAACGGCGACCAGATCGCCGGTCCGGTAATTTTTATTAATATAATCAGCCACAATTTTACCTCGATGAAACGGATCCCAGACCGAGTCGTCGCCGATAACTCTTACGTCAAAATTAGCTGCGCTTAAACAGAAAAGCGTTAAAATTAACAATTTTTCCTTGGGCTTAAGGTTAATAACCAGCGCCGAAATTATAAAAATCAGCGCCAGCGACGCGGTTATAATATGTCTTTCCATGATGGTTGAATAAGCATATGACTGGGGGGAAAATAAAAACAAGCCTAAAGGAATAAAAATCAGCCATAAAAAGTAAAATATTTTTTTGCCCTCTTCGGCCAGCCAAGCCTTAAGATTATCTTTGTTCCTATAAAGCCAAACAAATAATAAGCCGGCAAAAATAATTTTAAATAAGCCGACCGTGAAAATTTCCAGCGGCGAAATTAATTTTTCCTTGGTCAGCCAAAGCAAATTATAAAATTTAGCCTCAAAAAATTCAAAACTTCTTAGGTTGGTTACGGTTCTGGCCAGCCCGCTCAATTCAACTTGGCTTAAAACAATTTTATACAAAAAGGCGGTCAGCCAATAATAAAAACCTAAAAAAATAATAAAAATTGATGATAGCCAATAGATTATTTCGCGGCCCTTCTTTTCTCTAATTAAATTTAATAGCCACCAGGAGAGTGTGGCTGCCAAAATAAAAGCGAAAGAATAATGAAGATAAATTCCCGTAACCGCCGAAGCAATAAACAAAGCCAGATATTTTTTATTTTTTGTTTCCAGAAACTGCCATAGGCCAAGAATATTTAACAGCCCAAAAAAACAAACAAAGATATACGGCCTGGCTTCTTGGCTAAACTCTATTTGCAGAGGCAGGATGGCCGTGATAAAAGCCGCGATTAAGCCGAATTTAGCGGCCGGATAAAATTTCTTGCCCGCGTAATAAACCAGCCAGACGGTCCCCAGGCCGAAAATCAGCGACAACGACCTAATCGCCGCTTCCGCATAGCCGAACCAAAGCGACCAATATTTAAGCAAAATATAATATAATGGCGGATGAATCTCAATTTCTTTTAAATAATTAATCATCCCTGATAAATCGCCAGAATAATGCTTAACAATGTCCAGGCTCAATGACTCGTCCCCCCAGTATGGCTCCGCGCCTAAATTAATCAGCCTTAAAATCAAGGCCAGCAGTAAAATAACACCCAAGATAAACAGTTCATTGCCCAATGTTTTTTTTAATTTTTCTTTCATGATCGCTGGCGTTAGTTTGAAGCATTAATTATTCCTAAAAGATAATGCCAATAGGCAATGTCAGCTTCAATGCCGGAGGTTAATTTTTGATTATTCATGATAATTATTTTTCTATTTTCTATAACCTTTTCCGGAAACGATTTAAGGATGTCCTGCAATAATTTTTTCGCCTCCGCGCTTCGGCCGCCGCCGATTAACAAGGCCGCCAATTCGCCGTAAAACCTGGGATAATTAAAACGGTCCAAGCGGATTGCTTCCTTAAAATCAGCTTCCGCCTCCTTGCTCCGGCCTTGAGCCGAATTAATTTTTCCCGCTAACTCATAATTCAAGGAGTTATGTCCGTCAAACTTTTTAAGCTTTTCAGCCGCCGCCGCCTGCTCTAAATAGCTTCTTTTCGCTTGAGCGCCGGCCGCGTTAGCGCCCAAGGCAAACAGGATTATTCCGTATTTTCTTAAATAATCCGGGTTGGGATTTAAAATCAAGCTTTTTTTATAATAGCTTTCGGCGGCCTGAAGCTCGTTTTGGTTTTGCGCTGACAGGCCTTGGCCATAAAAATAATTGGCGCGGATCACCACCGCGTTTTTAGCCAGCAGGGCCAGCAAAAAAACCAGAATAAAAACACGGACGCTTCCCGAAATTTTCCGCTTAGGCTCAAGTACGGAATTATTTTTTGCGGAATTCAGCAAAAGGCCGATAAATATCCAAAAGGCCAAAAAATTGGCGCTAAAATGCCAATCAATGTCAACTAAATTATGAATAACCGACCCCGATACTCCCGCGAATAAAGCCATTTTTAAAGAATCGCCTCTTGAATTTTTCAGGGCTTGATAAAAAATGGAAAAAATAAAAGCCAGGAATAAAAAAGCGGCTAGCACGCCGTTTTCGGCCAAAAATTCCAACAGCCAGTTATGCGGATATTTTCCCGAGCTGATCGGATTAGGCTGATATAGCGGATAAACAGTTTGCCAGGCGGCCGGACCGGTTCCCAGAAAAAAATTAGCTTTAAATATTTTTAAAGACGCTTGCCAGTAGTCAAGCTTAATGCTCGTGGAAGCGTCTAGCGAGCTGGCTTGATCAAGCTTGGACCGGTCAAAAAAATTCGCCGGCTTGGTAGAGGAAAATACTAAAACGGCGCCCAGGGAAATTAACAGCGCGGCCATAATAAAGTAGCGGTTTTTAATAACTTCTTGCCTGAAAAAAACCGCGTAAACCGAGCCCGCGATCAAAAAACTGATGAACGCCCCTCTGGAGCCGGTTAAAATAAAGGCGGAAACCAGAACAGCCAAAGCCAAAAGCCAAACAGTCTTTTTCCGCTCTTTCAATAAAAAATAAACCGCCGGAGGCAGGGCGAATAACAGATAGCCGGCGAATGGATTGGGCCAATAAAAAGTTGAAGTCAGCCTGGCGTAATTTCCGGTTATGTAATAATAGAGGCCGATGAAGCTCAAGCATACGGCCGAGCCAAGAAATATTTTAACCATCAGCTCGATTTTATGCTCTTCAAGTTTTAAATTGGCGACTGCATAAAATATCAAGCCGTAACTTAATAATTCAATCCAGTAAGCCAAGCTGCGGTAAATTGATACTGAAAAAATACTTGAAACAAACATGGCCGCCAGCCAGGCGGCAAAAACAAAAAAAATTTTATTATTTAAGCGATTGCTCTCATAACGGGCGCCGGAAAAGAAAATCAGACCGGCGATGGCCAATAGCGCCTGGATAATTTCTTTAATTTGAAAATTATTGCCGCCGGAAAACCAAGCCGGCAGAACCAGCGCGCTTAAAATAATTATAATTAAAATCAATTCTTTGATTTCTTTTACTTCTTTTATTTTCAATAAAAATTTATTCATAATTATCTCAATTATACCAAACAAAAACAGTCCTGAATAGGACTGTTTTCGCGTAAACGCTTAAGAGGATCCTTTTAATAATTTATTGAACGCCATTAGGATTGGCGGTGCTCGCGCCGTCTAATTCCCCCACCTTGCCTTCTAGAGTAAAATTAATGGAATAAGTGGTTCCGTCCGCGCTGGTATAAGAATAATCCGCGCCTCCGGGTAACGGGTTTTTAGGAACCTGCGCCATGTATTTTGTCGCGCCCGCGCAAGCCGTCACATCCCAGCCTTCAGTGTCAAGGCAGGCCTGATCCCCAGCGCCTAAAACCACCGCGCTATCAACCGGATACTTGTTCTGGTCATTATAATACAGCTCTAAAGCCGTCTGAACCTGCTTAATGTCCGACACGCGCTTAGCGTCTCTGGATTTGGCTCTGGCGTTATTTAAAGCCACGACCGCTAAAGTTGATAATAAGCCGATAATGGCGATCACCACCAATAACTCAATTAATGTAAAACCTGATTGTTTTCTCATGCTTCACCTCCCCTCATTAAAAATTATTAAAATAATTTTGTTTAGCCGGCAAAAGCGCTTGGCAAAATTATTGGATGCCGCTCTGGCCGGCCGTATGAACGCCTGACGCTAGCCCTGCCACACTGCCTTCTAGACTAAAAGTAATCGTATAGCTGGCTCCGGAACCAGTCTGCGTGTAGACGTAGGCCGCGCCATTAGGCGCCGGATTAGCCGGCACTTGGCCCATGTATACCACGGTTCCAGCGGTACCGCCCCAACCGGCGGCGGAGTCGCTTAAATTCACGCAACCGGCAGTTCCTAAGCCGGTAGTGCAGGCGGCCAATGTCGCCGGATAACCATTTTTATCATTATAATACAGTTCTAAAGCCGTCTGAACCTGCTTAATATCAGAAACGCGCTTAGCGTCTCTGGATTTGGCTCTGGCGTTATTTAAAGCCACGACCGCTAAAGTTGATAATAAGCCGATGATGGCGATCACCACCAATAACTCAATTAATGTAAAACCTGATTGTTTTTTCATAGTTCACCTCCCCTCTCTAAGACACGAATATTTACCCTGTTAAATCCCGCCGAGCGGGAATTTCGCTAAAGCGAAATTATTTAACAGGGGGAATCGTGTAGTTAATTTATTATTATAACCACTTATCCACAAGTATAGCACAAAATATCAAATCTCGTAACTCGTTGCACTCGTCCATGTTACAGTTGACACTATGGAGTGCAAAATATGAAAAAATATAAAAGGAGAATGTGGGAGCTGGATATTGGAATAAAAACATCTAAAAAATATGCTAATATTGATAGATTTAAGCTGTTAATAAATAA